>JBKPGB010000128.1:0-30371 GCA_046729135.1 Thermoproteota archaeon
TACTGGTAACATTTATGCTCGGTTTGAGCCTGTTACTAGTTGTTATCTCGGCTGTACGCCGTTACACAAGAAGCTTCATCATACCCGGAGTTTCAATTTTGATGTTTCTTGGAGCAATGTTAGCAATAGTTCCTATTATTAGTCACGAGGTAGACAAGTTTTATGGAATTATTGAAGATATACCAGGGTTAGTATATTTAGTTATTATTCCTATTTTGATCTTTGATTCTGGACGCAAATTATCTATTGGTCAGATCAAAAATGAAGCTACACCAATTGGTTACTTTGCAATTATAGGAGTAATCATAACTATTCTAATCATAGGGATCGGAGTAAATGTTATATTTCAGATTCCATTGATAGACGCCTTACTTCTTGGAACTATCCTTGCTGCTACCGACCCTGTAGCTGTGGGTGTAATATTCAAGAAATTTCCTATTCCACAAAGATTGAATCTAATCATAGAGGGCGAGTCCTTATTTAATGATGCAACGGGGGTTATCTCTTTTAATGTTGTTATAGCGATAATCTTTTCAGGCGTTGCTTTTTCATTGGTGGATACTTCAATCTCTTTTATCTGGTCAATGGTAGGTGCAATAGCTTTTGGCACTGCACTAGGGTGGATTGGTGGGAGAATTCTTCACAATTGGAAGGCTGATGAGTATGTGGACTTCACCTTTTCCTTAGGACTGGCTATCGGTGGCTTTATCGTGGCTGACCACTTTCTACATATTTCTCCAATAGTAACGACCCTATTTACTGCAATGTTTCTCGTTACACAACATAAGGAGGTTTCAACTGGTATTAGAAAACTTTTTCACAAATACTGGGACTACCTAGGTTTCGTTACAAACAGTATCTTGTTCTTTGTTATTGGAATTCCTCTACTTGCAGTAGAATCATATCAAAGTAGTGCTGTTCCATTGATCCTAATACTAGTAACTCCATTTGTAATCATGATGTTCTCAAGGGCTGTAGTAGTTTACAGTGGAAGTGCATTTTTAAGAATCTTTAGAGTTAGAATCCCTCTTCAATGGCAAAATGTTCTTATCCTCGGAGGGTTAAGAGGCGGAATAGCAGTAGCTTTAGTTCTCTCACTTTCATCAGAGTATCAATTCAAGGACCTATTCATTAGTATAGTAGTACCATTAATTGCAATTAATTTAGTGGTGAATCCAATTCTATTAAATCTGTACCTGAAAAAAACATCCTCTAAAATGGAACAGTCGTAGATTCTAACATTTGTTAAATCGTCATTATTTATTCTTAAGGAGAAAATGAAAGATCGAAAAACGAGATTTCATTTAACTAACTTTCGTTTTGAGCTTCAAAGATTTTGGATAGTGCATTACCTTGCAAGTATTCAATACTATTGCACTTTTGGAAAAAATTTTGGATTCAGGTTGGATAGCAATGTGTTAATTAAAACGGAATACCGAGCACTGTTGGTCAAACTGAATATTCATGTTATTGGATGTGAAACTCTGATGAAATTTTACTTACTGAGTAGCGTTATTAGAGAATTGTAATATTTATTATAATCCAGCAAAAACTAAAATATGAAAATTTTACACCTGGTTTGGTGAGAATGTTCTTTCAGGTTTTAGACATATTCCGATTCAACAGGACAAATTTTAGACCTGATCTTGTATTATTCATCTCTTGCCATAAACGAGAAATGATTTAATCACATCTTCAACTAACTAGACATTTTATTCATGAATCAAATAGAAAAACATATGTGGATAGCTTGCGCTATAGGATTTTAATGAAATCTACTTTCATAACTCTTATAGCGACTACTTTGACATTAATTGCAACATCTTTTGTTATCATGCAACAAATTCAAGCTCAAGAAGGCAATATTATTATCACGTTTCTGTCGGGCAAAGAGGAAGTTCCCCCAAATGATTCTAATGCTAATGCTTGGGCCAAGTTCCAGTCTGTTAACAATGGTTCACAAATAGCATATTGGGTTAGTATCAGTGGATTAAATAAAATAACAGGGGCACATTTACACGATGGAATTAAAGGACAAAATGGTGATATTGTAGCTGTTTTATCAGGAAATAAATCTGTCGATACTGGAGGGAATGCAACTATATCATTGGCAGGAAATATAACAAAAGATGATCTACAGGGTCCTTTGAAAGGTAAGGAAATCTCCGATCTTATAAGTCAAATGAGAAATTCAAGTATCTATGTAAACGTACACACTGACGAATTTAAGGATGGGGTTATCCGTGGTCAGATTGGCTAAACTTCACTACCTTGATTGTGAATTTAGTTCTTTCTTCTTTTGCAGCATCTGTAAGGAATTTTCTTGTCCTGCTTTTAGCATTGTTTAACAACCGACCGCAGAATATGATACTGGGGTGAATTGCTAGTGAATTCAAAACCATTTTATATTATGGCAGACTTGTCAATTGGTTAAATTTTTGTTGCATTCTTAGGTCCATCGTAACAAACTTCATTCTTTGATTATGATGAAGCAGAAGGGAACAGATTACAACAACGTTGTACTCAATAGACATGCACTTTAAGCAAGGCTGTAACTAGATCCGAGTCCTACGCAGAAGGTGATAATCGTTTTTATTCTTTAATCCTGCCAGGCATCAGGAAATCCACGGCCTCGTATAATCCTTCGAGCTCTTTAGAAACCTGGCTTGAGAATACTCCTAGAACTTCAAAATCAGCTGCTTGCATTCTTCTTGTGCTGAACATAGCTAGAACCCCAATAACATTATCACCATGGGTTAGAGGATACCCCGCAAATGATTGAAGGTTTTCTCTTTTAGCCCAATCAGGATATCTTATTCTCTTGTCATTAACAACATCATTTGTTATTGATGGCTTGCCAGTGATTACTATATTCCCAATCTTATTAGAGTCTGCAGGAACCTTTGAAAATTCGCCATCTATATTTTTGTACTTTCCGGCACTAAATTTTAGGATAAGATTTTTCCTTTCCTTGTCCAATAACCATATCCGAGAAAACTTTGCGCCAAAATGTTTTACTAAACTCTCCACGATAAACTGGAGCTTTTCATTTAATTTTTGATATTTCTTCAATGAACTGAGGATCTTGTAAGCACGCCACTTTTGGTCTCTTATGTCATGATCATCAAATAAGGTATAAGGTGTGACCTTCACCATGCTAGATTCATAAGAACGGAAATCATCTATCAGATCGACAAATCTATTCAAAAAGTTGCTACTTTCGAATTCATATTGTTCTACAGAATCGAAAACAAAATGACATATCCAATCAAAGTCTCCTGTCATCCTAGCAGAGTAAACACAAAAGTCTGCTTCGCCACAGTATTTTTCAAGACGGGAGATCATAACAGAAGTATCAGCTTTAAATCTGAATTTAAGAAGAATTGTACGATTTATCTTATCTGATATTAATGTAGGATTTAGAAGAAGAGAGTAGCCTAATATGGTGTTGGATTTTTCCAATCTCTTCAATCTATGTCTTACAGTTCTATCGGTAATTTTGTACCCAAGTCCATGGAGATATCTTGTCATTTCATATGAAGATGTGCGTGAATTCTTGCCAAGCTGTGCTAATAGAAATCTATCGATTTCGTCTACCAATAATTAGACATCTTTTCTATCGTTATTATGTATTGCCAATTAGGAAATTACATGAAAGACCGAGCTTATTGCAGTTTTGGTAAATTTTTTCTTGTTGCCTAATCGGAAATCTAGTTAACATCTCTTTTCCGTAGTGAATATATCGTTATTTTACCTATATGAAGATATGAAACAAGACTATTTTGAGATAGAGCGGGTAATTGAAGAATTGGCGAAAAATTACGCAGCCCCATGTACAACAACATGGTTTAAGGTAACGAGTAACAGAAGACCGTCAGCTGAGGAATACAGAGAGAAGGTAGTAGATTTCATGAAACAATTTGAAGCTATTTTGTCAGCGCAGCTACCACCAAGCGAACAAACACAAATATGTTTAGAGTATATTAAGGAACAACTACGTAACCAAATCCTGCTCATTAGAAGAGGAAATAACAAAGAAGTAGAGAGACGTTTTCAATATTATGTCAATTACAACTAATTCTGACAAAGGCAATTTACCTTCTCTATCATTGGTAAATATCGAAGGAAATAAAGTGGGGGTTATATAAAACGGTAAACTACGGTATAATAGCAATACCTATAATAGGAGTACTCGTAATTGCCGGAGTAATTAGTTTTTTTATCGTATATTCCTTCTATCCCGAAAAGCATGAGAATATAACCATTGGTGGTAAGTGCTACGAATTAGTAGGTATGGCTCATCAGAAATTTAGCAACTTAGCTGCAGAAACGGAAATAAAAAAAATGATACTTCAAATAAGTAAAGTCGAACCAAAGAATGCCAGCATACCAATAATTTTCAATGGAAAAGATTCAGAAATTGAAGGTTTTATGAATAGATATCATCTAACAGTAACTTCAAGACAAAGAGTGATATATTTTCCCGATATTAATGGAAGCGTTGTTACGGCAAATCTTCCTAAAGACGACCTACAAAGAATCGTGGACAACCTAAGCATATTTGATATGTTACCTTCAACAAAATCTATAGCTGGGAGCATCGGAATTCAACCCAATAAATATATAACATCTAATGAATATAGAGATGTTTCTTCCATATTAGACAAACTCATGACAAATGGATTGAGGGATATAGTTGACAAGTCAGATGGTGTAAAGTCTGCAGAGTGCCGAAATAACACATAGGCAGATCAATACGCTTATGAATTTCACTTGTGGAAATAAGTTTGTAGGAACATTGCAATACGAAACTCGTGAGAAGTCATAGAGGTTGGATACAAGACCTGGATCTTTACCACTTATTCTATTTTTATAATTAAAATCCTAAAAATGAATTACTCTTTACACTCTATTCATCTTGAGCACTCTAGTTACATCAGATTCTCCATCTTTAATGAGACAAGTATGATAAAATTTTCCTTGTATCAATTGGGAAGTCGATGTTTTTTACTCATGTTATTACACTCATACTAGCTTTAGATTTACCCGTATCCAAGTCAATTTTTAATTAGTAAGTGTTTTTAAACCAGTTGTAGCATTCTTCGAAAAGGATTCCATTGTCGACATGTTCGTAGTCATAGTCTCTTCTGCAGGAGCTCCAATTTCGGGTTTTAGTGCAAAGTCCATAATGCCTGCCGAGGCCTGGCCATTTGCGTTTATTTTTTCTGCTATTGAGATAAGTTCATTTTTGGGTATCATAAAGTGGATTACATCCTTAGTGGAGTTAGACGGATCGATCATAAGCATTTTCCCTGCCGGAATACCGTTAACTTTTCCAGAATAATTCTGAGCTGAAAATGAACTTGGTTTTGGGACAGAAACTTCTTCATGAACAAATATGTTGACATTCTTAATTCTACCAGTGTTCCAATCGAATGGCATAAGAAACTTCAGCTCATTACTTTTTTGGTCGTATGTAATATTCTTTAATTGATCATAATATGATATTATTTTAATCGGAACTTCCTTACTATCTCTTAGTATTACATAATTCTGTGTGTTGCCAACACTAAGATATCCGTCATAGACTGGTTGCTGGTTGTCGGGTATTAAAGTCCTGTCATAATCTACGGTTGCTATCTGAACTATGAAATGATATAACCCGCCTTCTAAGAATATCGGACCAGCAGCAACGACTGGACTTTGAGGCATTCCAGTATATGCATTTAGTATCGGATCCTGTTCTCCGTATACGACTATCTGACTGGTATTTCTTGGATTCATCTGGATTCTTAAATCTCCAGCATGATCGTGGAACCAATTTGTAAGTAGGCGTTTACCTTCCTTTTCAATCGTAATAAAGTATGTCACGTGATCGAAACTCTTGTTCATAATTGAATCGAATAATCTGAATTGTATTATTGGTTTTTGGCTTTGATTCTTTATAGTTTCTGTGGTCACAACAGGCGGGCTCATCTTAATAAGTAGGTCGGCCTTCCTATTTCCTAAGGATGCAGACAATTGTTCTTCAAACAAACCGTCGGCATATACAGTGTGGACTAAATTAATCGATAACAGAAAGGAACCCAGAATAAATAAGATAATGCTCAACGGCAAATCCCTAGCAAACCGAGAGTTAAAAGATGTTGATAATGCCGTAAACCCAGCTGTCAATGTATACAAAGTCAATGCTTAGCTTTATTTAAGCATTAGAAGTTTCTTATTATCGTTTCTGATATCGGGACCATAATGATTGTGAATTCTTGCCAGACTAATCTGATAATAATCTGACCATCCTGCATACTAGTTCATCAATGGCTTATGGTTTGCTGTCTAATTAGGCGATGAGATAGTATACTTATAAATTTTGTAAGCAGGGGATTGATGATACTAGAATTACAATTGTTAACTGCTTTGTATTTGAGGTTGGTCATATGCGAATCAAAAATGACACGATTTATAGGTCTAATTCTTTAAAGTAAATATCTATCTTGTTTCGGCTTCCGTGGTAATGTATATAGTCCATTGCGAAATACAAACTCTACGTCTCTTAAATATAAATGAAGATCAATGCAGGTATACCCTACTGACTGGTAATTCTAGTGATGGAGCTGTGTTCACTAGAATCAATTTTAGACTATCGCATGTTGAGGATTTAGCCGCTTATACTGCATTCTGAATAATTCGACAACTTCAGATACGTCTTCCTCATTCCTAATCCATTTGCTTACCCATCCGGATTCAGGTAGAATATGATGTGGTAAAGCACGACCTGACTCAATGAGCTGATTCCTGACTTGCATGGGAAAGGGCAGATCTGCCAATTTATCGTCATGAATATGTCCCATCTCTCTTTTTCCTACACGGAATTCAGTCCCACCAAAACGGTGTTGACCAGTGGTAACTCCAGGCCAACTCAATATTTCTTTGTTTATTTTCTCTAGTATCAATGATTCAAGACCTGCACAAAATTCGACCCACTAAGCAAATGTTATTGATGAGCCTCCATTTGGAAAGGTATTTCATAAACTCTGCCATATCTGTTAATGATGACTGTTACTCTATCATTTACCATTTTTTTCTTTCTAATATAGGATGATATCTGTGAAGGACTCTCTATCTTATTTCCGTCTATTTCTTCGATAATGTCTCCTCTTCGCAATCCTGCATTATCCGCTGGACTATATGGCTCAACGTTGACTATTAATGCACCATGTACTAATGGTAATCTGTAAAAGCTAGCTATTCTAGGATTTAATTTTACTGTACTTATACCTAGCCATGGTCTTGTGACATGCCCATTCTCTATCAAGTCGCTTAATATCGATTTTACTGTATTAATAGGAACTGCAAACCCGATTCCTTGTCCGTAAGGAATTTTTGCCGTGTTTATTGCTACTACTTCACCCTTTGTGTTAATTAGGGGACCGCCTGAATTTCCAGGATTTATTGCTGCGTCAGTTTGTACTAACTCCAAGATTCCATTTTCGAATTGTACGTTTCTGTTTAATGAACTGATAATTCCAGCAGTTACTGTTGGTCCCCCAGTTAGGCCGAAGGGATTACCCACAGCTATGACTATTTGACCAACCTTAAGCTCTTCAGAATTTCCTAAATTCACAGGTTGAAATTTAACCGCATCTTTACTGTTTATTTCAAGAGGTTCAGCCCTAACTACAGCTAGATCGGTTTCCTCGTCTGTTCCTACAACTTTTGCACCTACCTGTCTTGAATCCCCAAGAGTTACTCTTAATCTATCAGTCCCATCTATCACATGATTGTTTGTGAGTATATGTCCTCTATCATCAATGATTATACCTGACCCGACGCCTTGTAATGGAAATACTCTGAATAGCTGGTCTTGCATCATCCTAACACTGGCTATGTTGACTACACTCTTGCTGACTTTTTCGACTGCATTTACAATAGATTCTTCTGACACTGGTATCAATTTACAATCACTTCTTCAAAGATTATATCGGTCATACGATATAATATATAGACATTAGCCTATTTATATATATCGTATATACAATATGATAAGTTACTATAGGTTAAAGTTCCTTGGTTAGAGACCAAAAAGATAAAACCGATAATAGACGAATTCAGAGTTTCAGAATGTTCTAAACATTTCTAAATCCTTAAGTAAAGTGACTCAGTAATTCATTTTTAGATAAAATGAGCCATGAGGATGGTTTCATTTACGCATTAATGATTTTGTGATAAAAATGAATACAAGATTTCACATATGATAGCGGGTTTCTCAGCAAAGGGTGCATGGCCAGCATCTTCTATCATCTCAACTCTATAATTCTTAAAAACTTGCTTGAACGGCTCACTATACTCTATTGGTATCAAATTATCGCTTTTGCCCCATATTATCAATGTAGGAATATCTTCGATAGATTTTAATCTTGATAAATCAATCTGCGTAGTAGTACTATTCTGGTAAGCTGATTCAAAAGTATATTTTGCTCCGGGTGAGCTAATCCTTGTTATAAAAGTATTGATCACTACAGGCATGACTTTCCAGGGCTGAGACACCAGTTGTTCAAATACATTCTTTACACTATCATATGACGGATATTTAGCAGCGTTAAGATATTGCTCTAGTATAGGTGTTGGCCCTTTCAGAAAGCCTGAAGCATCAATTAACACAAGCTTTTCAATCAGTCCCTTATTTCTTATAGCAAAATCAACAGCTATGTATCCTCCAAGTGAATGCCCTACTAATGTAATTTTTCTATCATCACCACTTAGTTCAATTTTCTCTATAAATTCTAGAATGAATTCTGAGAACCGTTCAATGGTATAATTAACATCTGTTGGCTTGTCACTTCCTCCAAAGCCTATTAAATCAACAGCTATCGTGTGGTAATACATTGATAACGCATCAGGAATGTCTAACCATCTATCGGCCGACGAACCAAGACCATGTATAAACAAAATGTGTCTATCAGAAATATGGCCTACTTGTTTTGATTCCAGGTATCTTATTTTAACATTATTATTTAGTAGTATAGATTTGTCTTCCATTGGTATGTGGATTCATCTAGTAATACCTTTTATATGCGCATCTTTTCTCAAGCATTTCTATTGATTATATGGAAATAGAGAAAATTAAGATGAGTTAGATTGTCATATTTCCGATTATTTTTAATGGTCTATCAGACATAATGCAGCATTTATGATATTATTAGTATATTACGATTGGTATTATCAATTTTCCAAATCTAGTTGAAATAGTAGAAATTAGAAATATAGTATGGATGGTGTGATTGCATTAGAGGCTTAGCATCTTAACAAATAAGTCACCTTTAATTCCTTGCTAGTCATAGAAGAGATAAGTATGAAGAGTGATGTAATATGGCTGATATCTATTATTTCTCTCTCTCTTGGAGGGACATTTGCAATTCTTTACGTCATTAGACATTTCACAGACTATTTTGAAAGAAGAAAGTATAGATGATAGAGACCAAATTCTCCATATTAACCTTTAAATCATTAAATTTAAATTTTGAACCTTGTATCTATTTACTAATTTTGGTAACAATACCATGCAAGTTCGGTGCGATAAAGCTTTATGCCGGGCTATATTAAAAACCGGGGCTCACCTTTATTTTGTGGTATACTGTCCAATTAGTTAACTAATTATATATTTCATCGTTTCATATATTATAATCACATATATGAGCGCAATAAAAGGTACTGAAAATAGGGACTTGGTTATTTGTAATAATTGTCTGTGGGCCGTATCTCTGTTAAAAGGTTCCCAAGTGTTTGATCGCTGTCCTGTATGTAATGACAAGGTTCTAGAGGTTATCCCTGTTGAGGATTATGAGAATTATAAACTAGAAATAAACCTAATAAGAGGTTTGAGCATAGAGTTTACTGGTGAAGATTAATCCATCAAGCTTGATAGCCAGATTTTATTTTTATCTAAACGCTTTATTGTCTTAGATTCTAGCTACACTAATTAATAATTTTACAATACTCATGTATGGTAATAGAATTCTAATATTGTACGAAAAAAATTTACTGGTTGTCGAATTTGAACTATTTGGGGATCTATAAACTAACCAGCTAAAACTGTAAGTAGTTGCGGAAAAGATCTTTCAACAGAGATAATCATCATAGTTTTGTTATCTTCATATGCATTCCATACTTCGGACGCAATGTGATTAAAGCTTTCAATTCAACCTTATGAGATGGAACATGCTTCATCCTCCATTGTCTGCATATAGTGGCAAGCAGAAGAATTGCTTCCAACCATGCGAATGGTTCTCCTACACATCCTCTAATACCACCGCCAAAGGGGAAGTAACTAAATCTTGGTAATTGCTTTTTGAATTCTTCTGTCCAACGATCCGGATAAAAACGATCGGGTTCAGGGAAATATCGAGGATTGCGATGCATTACATATTGACTCATTAAAATTATTGACCCCTTGGGTATAGTATATCCTCCCACTTTGTAATCGTCAATAGCTTGACGGCCTAAAGCCCATGCGGGCGGATAGAGCCTCATAGATTCTGTCAAGATTTTTTGGGTATACTCGAGTCTTGGTACATCGTCTATTGTGATAGTTGTCCTGCTGCTACCATAGATCGAATCAAGCTCTTGTTGAAGCTTTGTTTCAATTGTTGGGTGTTCGGACAATAAATAGAATGTCCACGTGAGTGCATTTGCAGTTGTTTCATGTCCGGCCAAAAATATGGTCATTACTTCATCTCTCAATTGCTGATCAGTCATTCTTCCTATTCCTGCCTCTTCGTCTTGTGCCTGCAGAAGGGTTAATAATAGATCATCATCTTCTTTTTTTTCATGTTCTTTATCAAGTTTCTTTCTATGTTCTTTAATCATTCTATATACTATTGAATCTAAGTCGCTTTTGGCTTTCTGAAATCCCTTGTTGATAGGTAAGAGGGGTATTTTTTCAATTAATTCGCCAAAGGGCATCAAAAGACGGTTAAAATATTTCATGCATACCAGGAGAGCATCACCTACCTCGTCATGTTCTGGGTCGATATCGTAACCTAATACAGTCTTACAAATAATTGCCAATGTAAGCTTTGTCATTTCTTTATGAATATCGAGTATTGTTCCATCGTGCCAACTATTACAGATATCAAGTGCTTGCTTGACCATCATACCCGCATGGGACTTGATTCGTTTAGGATAAAATGTGGGTTGTATCAACTGTCGTTGTCTATCATGGTACTCTCCCTCGCTGGTAACCAATCCATTACCCAAAAGACGCTTTGATACCTGCAGTCCCCTACTTTTGATAAAATTCTTGTAATTAGTAACTATTACGTCTTCTATGTATTCAGGATGGTTTAAGAGATAGACATTTTGTCTTCCGAATTTAAAATGGGCTATATCTCCATAAGTATGGGATATATCAATTAACATTTTAAGTGGATCCCGCAAAAATTTCCGAAGCAATCGGTATGGCAATATATAAGCTGGCCCTGGTGGATATTCAATAACATTTTTCATGTCGTATTATTCCACGCTTTTGCTATAAATATTAACTTTGTTTGGTATGAATTTTGTCTGTACTCCGCTAAGACTGCTTTTAGTTTTTATTATGCCAACCTTCATAACACACTTAGTCTATTGGTACAATTAAGTAATGTGGTTAGATTGAAGATCATTTGCATTTATTAATTTGACTCGTTACGGACATTTCGAATTGACACTTTCATTCACATGCTTATTGTATAATAAGTGATCAGAGAATAAGTAAATTTCATATAGTAGACCAATATCTTAGCTTCAGACATGAAAAAATGCATGGACAGAAAAATTGCGACAACTCTATCAATAGCAACAATACTAGCTGTAGGAGCAATACTAATAATTGGAACAAACAGTGTATTTGCACAAGAAGGAAAATTTGCAATCCAAGGAACTCAAAAGTCAATGCAAGACCCGTTACCAGGACATGAAAAACATCAGATAGTGATCATACTCCCTCCTAGGGACGATGGTAAGTTTTATACAGGAACACTAACATATGCAGCAAGTCAACCAGTTGAGGTAGTAGTACTTCATCCATTCAATGCATCCGCTACCGACCAAGCACATGGTGAGCCATTGAATGCGCCATTTAAGAATGGAAAGGTTGCAATTTCACTGATGAAAGAATTTACTGGTGCAACAAATGCAGGATCACTTGTCTTTTCAGGATCAGCATTGGCACTCCACAACATAGATGGAAAACCATTTAGTGCAACATACTCAGTAACCGGTTGGGTAACAGATTCTGTTGCATTACCTTAATTTTTTTAATATTCTTTTTTTTGACCGCATCTAATTTCATCACATCGTTAATAGTTATATTTATTTTTGTATTAGTGGTTGCAATACTTTACCAGTTCTCAATATCAGACTTAAATCTTATATACGCAGACAATGTTATTACAATAATTCCAGGTTCTGGAAACTATAATCCGTCTGATCAGTTTAGTATTACGAGATTCTTTGATAATAACTTCTTTCCTGTGAAGAGAAGTAGTAATCTAACTTGGTATAATGCGGATAACGTGGAACATACCATTTTATTAGGATTCAAAAACGGTACTCGAATTATGAAACCTCAAACTATTGAACCCTGTGATTCCTTTTCCTACGAATTTATTAACAGCGGGGTATTATAATTTCTCATCCGCCGAATACAGTTGGATGAAAGGAACAGTATTTGTTACCGATGATATAGTATCAAAAACCGGGATGGATAAGAAGAATGATGCCAAAATTCAGTTATCTTGGACACCTGCAAAACCTACAATGCATTCAAATACACATTTCAAAATTAATTTTGTTGATGCAGCAACTGGTAAGAATATGCAGAATGTTGATTATGAATTCTATTTACTAGATCCAATTGGTAATGAAGTCTTTAAGCAATCTATGCACTCGGGATGGGGAGTAGAATCGGCTTCCTATTCTATTCCTGCCAATCAGAATTATACAGCATTAATATCTATTAAAGGTATTTTATTTCAACCTGTTGAACATGAGGATGCCAGATTTAACATATCGCCATAGGCTATGTTTACTGTTAAAGTCATTTTATTTTAGACCACAGTGTTTCTCTTTTTATCTATCTTTTCCAATGAATCCAAATAAATATCACGTGACAATGAGACCAGTGGGACTCGGACACTGCATTTAATACGGTTCCCCTAATTAGTATTTAATTTTTTTACAATTTACAAAAACATGAATCTTGTTTGAATCTGACTTGTTAGTATATGGGAAATAATGGGACAAGACTGACAAATTCCAAATAAGTTTAATAATTGAGGCAATGCAAAAAGGTTATGGATAAATCCAGCGGAATATTTATCGCCCCTACAACTTCGCTAACCATCATACTCATAATATTTTCAGTTCTGAGTACAGTTACATTTGGACAATCAGATGCTCCTGCAAACAAACCACCTGCAATACTTGTTTCATCACCAATCAAAGGTGAAATTAACCAAGCTGTTACCATAAATACATCTATTTCAGATCCAGATGGTAATATAACTTCTATCATATGGAATCAAGAAGATGAATTTCCTCCTGTAAATATGAATATTTCTCTGGATAAACAATCAATGTCATTTATTCCAAAACAGAACGTTACCTATGTATTCAGCATTGAGGCAGTTGATAATAATGGATCAACTACTTTGAAATCAGCTCAAGTAAATGTTGGCCACTAATTGCCTCTTCTCTCAAATTTTTCAATATCCGCAATATCAAGTCTTTCTTTTCTACTAGGCCATTTTATTTGCTTCTTTTCTTTAGATTCATCGTCGGTCGTTACTTTTATTAATATTTAGACCATTTAATTTTAAAATACTAAGATCTTCACATATCTAGGAATTTCATACCGAAGGATTTGTTACAGTTGTCGGAGGGTCCTATGTTACTACGTCCAAGATCTTTCAAAGGAGAGCTTCAACCTGATGTTGGCTATCATTTCAGATCATATTTTCAGTAAATATACTGACAACAAGTAATTCTTATCGAGTTTGGTCGGACTGATAATGCTATTACTAATTTTGCAACCCTAGGTTGGAATAAGAGTTTGCTATTTTTGAACACAATTCTAGATTCTAGCTTCAAAAATATGGCTTAACTGGCATTAGTATAACACCTCCACCAGAGGTAAAGTAGTGAAAGTAGTGAATAACGAATCAGTAATACATATTAAATCATTTGAGAACTCTTATTCGTATTGCTTTGATTTTAGCTAGTAGCGGAATAATTATGGCCATTCTCCTAACCGCAGTCTTTACTAGCGCTACTTCATTAGGCTCATATGCATCGGCAGGTCAACTGACTAGTAGCCAACCCATCAATGGGGTCGTCATGAAAGGAGCAATTGTCAATATGAAACAGGATGACAACGGTTCGCCCGAAGCTCCACCGAATTACATCGAGAATAGCTTAAAAAAGATTTCTGGAGCCGGTTTGGATCATGCTAGATTCCTGTTCTATTGGGAAGCTTATGAAAAGGATCCTAAGGCTTTCATGAAGGAAATACAATCAGTAGCCAATGCAGCAGATAAGTACGGAGTGAAAATCATTTATGACAATCATCAATGGCACACTTCTTCGTGGCTAGAAGACAGAGGAACAGGTTTTCCTTATTCTCTGTTTCAAGGAAAATATTCCAGAGGCGGTGGCGGTAACACTCCCGATAAAGCAGCACAAGTCTTTTGGGGAGACTGGTGGAACAGATCTGTGAAAGATAAGCAAGGAAAAGATGGCTGGACAGTAATGGCAGACTTTCTTAAGAAAATAGTATTGGCAGTCGATAATCATTCAAGTACTTTAGGGTATGAGATCCTAAGCGAGCCTCACGTTGACAAAATAGATCAGTGGTCTAAAATAGGAAAATTTAATTCCTTTATAACTAAGGAGTTGAGAAAGATCACAGATAAGACTGTTATCTACAGCATGAATATTCCAGTTGACTTGAATAATCCCATTAAAATCTCACCAGAAAACTTGGCAAAAATGGCGCCTTCAAATAAGGAGAATATCGCTTTCAAGATAAGTGTCTATGGAGTTCCTAATAGAGATGCGTACCAGAAAGAGAGATTTAATATTTTTTTGAAAACTAGGGATCTAACTGGAGTACCATTATACATTGGGGAGTGGAATAACGTTGTAAGGACAAAGGATGGCGGAATATTCAAACTCAACCCAGGTTTGAGCGAGCTTACAAAAACTAATGCGGGACAGATACTCGGGGCTTTCAAGAAAGCAGGAGTATGGGGCACGGCTTTTTGGAAGTGGGATTATAGGGATGCAGATACGACCAGTTTTAACTTGGTTGATGGCAAATTAAAGCCTACCAAGTACTTGGGTATCTTAAAAGACACGGTGAACACGATTTATGGTTCTTCCAGTTTAGCAGAAAATAGTAATGAACCCACACTTTTGAGAAATGCCCCGCAAGTTGGTCTTGATGCGGCCTCTTCCAATACTGATACGGGAACTGATGGTACATCAACTTCGGATGGTACATCAACTTCGGATGTTAAAGAAAACAATATGACTAATGAACTTGTGAAAACAGGAAAGTTCACAGAAGGTGAAGCCAAAGACCTCGTATCAAAAACGATGCAGAATGGAACTGATGGTACATCAACTTCAGAAAATACTCAGTCATCTAGCAGTCAAGATAACAGTGCAAATACTCAGTCATCTAGCAGTCAAGATAACAGTGCAAATACTCAGTCATCTAGCAGTCAAGATAATAATCAGCCCTCTAACGCTAACACAAACAATACTGAAAACTATGACGATCTCAACAATCTAGTAAATGACATAAAAAATCGCGTCGTAGTTGATAAAGTCATATCTTTGAATGCTTTCCAAGATTCAGGCGCTTATAAAGGAGCAGATAAAGAGACCCAAGATTGTATAGACCTAGCAGGAAAAAAAGGAGATAATCTTACTGATCGGGAAATAGTGCACTGTTCTGAAGATCCAAACTTTTATCAAAACCAAATATCTAATACGAACAACAATATCAACAATAATAACAATAATAACAATAACAATGCTGGTGATACCGGTAACTAGTATCTTCAGTGCTTTTTTTATTCATTTCTAGAATCTCGGTGTCACGATGACTTGAAGTCTGCAAGAAAGTGGTTATAATAATTGGTATTTTGTTTTCATAATTCTAAAATTTAGTATATTAACTTAGTAACAAACTTCAAACTATACTATTTAGAATATTTACAAAAAATAAGTTTGAAATATGTATTTTATTGCACAGGGCCCAGTGGGATTCGAACCCATTAGCTAACTTGGGGTTTCATACACTTAAATTTATTTATAATATGTCTTCGACTGAAATTACCGGACTTTAAATGGTCTAATTAACACTTTCTTAGCTGCCTGTGACTAAACCTAATTGGCATTAATTTAGCGAACTATCTTCAATTACTTTGGCACATTTATCGCAATACTTCTCTATTATTATTGCTCCTTCAGTACTGTATTTGACTAACTTTGTCGCGGGTTCTCCACATCCTATACAAAACCTTGAATTCTTTTCATTGCTTGATGTAAATGGCTCGATACTTTTCAATGTCTTTTCTAACAATTACATCTTCTCTACTTAAGTATAAACAATAAACTAGATAAAACAAGTACTAGTGAGATGCCTCAATCTCCTCGTCTCGTCAAGATCGCCTGGCCCTGCTTTTAATATTCTTTCTCTTGAATGTCAATTCAAGCGTCCCGTTTGAAAATGTTGATTTCAATACTTTAGCGGCTGCTTCTGCCGGTAAAAGTATAATCTCATAGTATCTTCTTGTTTGACTCTGAGCATCTATCTCTAATTCTTTATCGTAAATGTTAATATTGATATTAAAAGCCCCTGGAAGTTCTGTGATTACCTTTATCTCTTTAGAGAATCTTATTACTTCGCATAGCAGCGGCCTTTCTCCAAAGCTATTACTTTGTTCAATCTGCCTTTCCAGGGCCTGAGTCATTTGATTCAATATTTGAGTAATATCACTTTTCCGCACAGCATATCCATTTGCTTTTAAAAATCTCTTGATTCTTTCTGCTGCGTCTTCATCTTCCATTCTAGTCTATCTTCAACATAATATTTATCGCTTGGAGAAATTTTGCAGAAGATTTAGCACCACTAAAGTCGGCAGTGGGACTCTCCCCGTCTGAAAGTAGCTCCTTGATTAAAAAGAGTTCAATGCGTAAGAGCTAAGCTCCATGTCAAAGCTCATTGAAGAAAAGCTCGAGACAGATGTACACAATGAAACCGAGAATCTAAAGCTTAAGACTGCTTATGATTACCTTAATCAAATATCATTCACAGTCGATGGCACTTCAAACAAAACTATAGAGTTGCTGTCTACCGATGCCATATGCCTGCTTGGTAACTCAAGAATGACAAATCTCATGTTGACAAAGATAGCAGTGCACTGTTTAATGCCAAAGAAATATGGAGGTCTTAGAAGTTCAAGAGTGTTTGTTCTTGATGCTGGAAATTGTACTGATGTCTATCAGTTTGTGGACTTTATGAAACAATACGGTTTGAACACCAAAAAGAATCTCAAGAAAATAATGATATCAAGAGTGTTTACAGTATATCAGCTTACTCATTTTTTAAAATATGAACTTATCAAAACCATTCACAACTACAGAATCAATATAGTAATAATTCCAGATTTGTTGGCAATGTTCCTTCAGGAAGCAGAGATAGACATCGACGAAGTACAGTTCTTGGTAACAGAAATAGCTGATATTCTTAAATTAATTATTCATCAAGGTAAGCTATTGTTAATAACATCACTTTCTCTTGACAACAAATTGCCTCCTTCCGTTCTTGATTTAGGGAACAGAGTAGTTAAATGTTTTAACAAATATATAGCAATTGACAAAAATAAAACAAATGATAAATTTAAAATTCTTATACAGCAAAAACAAGGTGCAGATTATGTCGCTGTTAATAAGTATTTGTCACTAAGTGCTGAGGACTTGTTGACGGTCATAAGAAGATGAGTGATTATGGGTAGAACAATTCCATCTTTTAGGTTAGCATGTATAGCTGAGGAATTGAGGTGGCGTAAATTTCGTTCTAAACTGGGTAAAGATGACAGAAAAAAATTTGATGAGATGTTTTCGACTTCTCGCCTCTATAATAGTGCGTGTGCAAATTCCGCTAGACCAATAGTTTTGGAGTGTATTATATTGTCAATTATTCTCAATGACTTCAAGCGGTTAACGACATTGATGAAAAAAAGGAATACTGTGACTCATAGCGACTGTAAGGAAATTGAGTGAAAAAAATTGGCATTGTTCCCAAACGAAGATATACTAACACAAGAAATTCAGGCGTGGACCGGATTTGCTGATGCCCTACGTAAAGAAGATAGGGTACTTTTTTTGCGGATGCTAGAGCAATGTTACCAATATGCTGATTCAATCAATTCAAAGGGAGAATATTATTCAACGGAATCTTTGCTGATGAGTTTAGTTTTTGTACAGCACAAGATTATTAATTGGTTAATGAATAAGGGAAGTTTTAGCCAGCAAGATTATAGATAATAATAATCACAGGAATTAGCGAGCTAAATGGTCTCAGGATGGTTGTTCGACGCATACGCCAAGAACGATAAAATGGTCTTTTGGATAAGACAAAGCAATGGAAATACAATAAGACTAGAAGATGAATGGTCTCACCCGATATATGTGGCAACAGATGACAATTCTCTATTTAAACAAATATTAGAAAGCGAGGACATTTCTAAACATGTATCGAGTTCTGAAATTGTACCGAAATATGAAAAACTAACTGATTCGCAAGACTCAATGGTACTACAATTAAGACTGAGAGACTCTAATAAAGCCACGAAAATTGCTTCAAAGATTGAAAAAAAATTTACATTTGGAAAAATTAGACTCTATAATGTAGATGTTCTTCCCGCTCAGACATATTTCTATGAACATGGGATATTTCCGACATGCTACTGTCATATTAATACTAGTAAATCTGGTTTGGACTGGAACATAAGAGATGATGTGTGGTCAACCGATTATGAACTTCCGCAATTCCACAACGTGCACCTCAGAGTATTTCCCAAAGTTGGTGAAGGTAAGATACCAAGCTACACAGACAGGATTGACCATGTTGAAATTCAAAAATATTTGAAGGATGAGGTAATTCGGATTGAAGACGACTCTGAAATTGATATTTTTTGCAAACTCATGAAACAAATAGCAAACGCAAATGCAGATTTTGTGCTGACAGATGACGGAGACTCTTTTACATTTCCATACCTGATTGAAAGGGCAAATAGTAACGGGGTACAACTAGAATTAGGCAGAGAAAACGATGGTGGCTTAATCAAGCCAGCAAAAGAAGGGACTACATATTTTTCATACGGCAAGATTTTTTTTAAACCTTCTACAGTAAAGTTGCCGGGAAGAATACACATTGATACTGATAATTCATTTATTATGGCAGAATCAGGACTACAAGGATTGTATGAACTGGCAAGAATCTGCAGAATGCCTTTCCATACTGCGTCTAGAGCAAGCATTGGAAAATGTATGAGTAGCTTGCAGTTCTACCACGCTGACAGGAAAAATGTTCTGATTCCATGGAAACCAACTTTGGCTGAACATGTCAAGAGTTTAGAAGAACTTTTAATCGCTGACAGGGGCGGTATGATTCTTGAACCTAGGATAGGAGTTCATGAAAAAGTTGCAGAGCTGGACTTTGTTTCTCTGTATCCCTCTATAATGGAGAAGATGAATATATCGGCAGAAACAGTCTTTTGCCAATGCTGTCCCGATTCTAAGCTGCAAGTTCCTGGCTTAAGTAACTATTACAGATGTGAAAAAAGGAAAGGACTTGTACCAACCGCCCTTGAAATTCTCCTCACCAAAAGAAAAATCTATAAACAGCTGAGAAATTCGGCTACGAACACAAAACTGAGAGAAATGTATGATGCAAGACAAACTGCACTCAAGTGGGTTTTGGTAACAAGTTTTGGTTACCTTGGTTTTAACAATGCTAAATTTGGCAGAATTGATGCCCACATTGCAGTCTGTGCTTTTGACAGGCAAATTTTGATACGAACTATTAGAACAGCAGAGCAAAAGGGATTTAAAATTCTACATGCCATAGTAGACTCTATTTGGGTACGGAAAAAAGATGGACAAAAACATACAAGTGCAGACGATTATGAAGCGTTGAAAAAAGCTATAGAAAACGAGACTGGCTTTGATATATCGCTGGAAGGTGTGTACAAATGGATTGCATTTGTTCCTTCAAAAAGTAGCGATATTCTGGGAGTTCCCAACAGGTACTTCGGTGTATTTGAGGATGGGTCACTCAAGCTTCGAGGAATTGAAGCAAGAAGGCATGACACCCCCATCTTTTTCTCCAATTACCAGCAATTAATTTTAAATATCTTATCAGAAGCTGACACCGTCAGTGAAGTTAAAGCAATGTTTCCGAAAATAAGCACGTTACTTCAATATCACCTAAAACTTCTCAAAGAAAGGAGGGTGAGTCTTAATGAACTGGTATTTACTAAAAGAACTTCAAAAAATTATGACGAATATGAAGATAGAAACACCATTGAAAATAATGCCATATTGAACTTAAGTGGAGGAGGCAAATCATTAAGAGCCGGGGAGATTTTAAAATATGTAATAACTGATTACTATCGAAAGCACTCTAAAAAACGAAGTATCCCTATAGAACTAGTAAATTCACAAACCAAATATGATGTTAAAAGATATTGTGAACTACTAGAAGAAGTCACTAATACAGTAACAGAGCCATTTGGCTTGTCATTAAAAAGCGAATACGCGATGAAATTCTAGCCAGTTTTTAAGGTATTATTCAAGGTTGACGTCACCTTCATTTATGGGTTCCATTTCAAGTGTGAGCCAGCGTTGATGTTGTCTTTCTTATATAGTACCTATCTATAAAAGTCAATTATGAAGACAAGGTTTTTTTTAGAAGCTGTCATCGGAATAACTCTTATTATAACACTCTGTGCAACAGCTCCAATATTCTTATTGCACCAAGCCTATGCACTCGGAGAAAGTTTCCCCCAAGAATTTAGTAAAAAAGTACCAGTAGCCATTTCAGGTGATAACATCTACCTCACGTGGTCCTCAAATAAGACAGGGAATGATGAAGTGATGTTTAGGGTTTCTTCTGATGCTGGAAAAACATTTAGTGACGTAATTGACTTGAGTAACAGCACTAATTCAGATTCTCAAGACGCAGAAATAGCAGCAGATGGAGTCAAGGTAGCTATCACTTGGTGGGAGAGGAATCAGACGAGTAATGAGCCAGTTATGATAATAAGTGATGACGGTGGAAAAACATTTGGCCCATTATTGAGACTTTCTACTAACGGAACTATATCTACTGGAGAAGTAAAACCTCTGATATGATAAAAATGGAACTGACTATAAGTAAAAAGGAGTAGATTGAAGCTAGATGAAAAAACTCATAGTTCTCTTATAATCATTTTTATATTACCTTTCGTTTCACTTTATTTTTCATAATAATATAGTCACACTTGCCTAAATTATGAAACTATATCAAACTAATGAAGGCCTACAACTAATAACGTGTACGATAACACATAAATTCATAAATGACACCAAGCGTAGAATTGAAATATGACCAAAATCCTAAAAACAAAAAAAGATTATTTTTTTTATGCGAAGAATGTTTATGGAGTATGAGATCCATTGACAAATTTACTTAGTAGAAATAATAGGGAGCAAAGTACATGTCTATCTGCTTTCAAGGCCAGTTATCAAGTTTTCCACGAATGTTAAACGATTCCTTTACTTATAGTTACTCGAACGAGAGAGGAATTGAGGTAAAGTTTCGTCTTAGAAACTGACTGAGGGCTTAAGCAGGTAGGGAGTACGACTTTGATTCTAGTTTCCTTCATATATCTATTTGTCATGATTGCAAAACTATCATTTGAATCAAATAACACATTTTCAAAGCTTCCGGTAGCAAAGCAATAATGTCCGACCCTTTTCTAATCTTAGATTACGAAAAAGTCATTGAAAAAATTACACGCTTTATTTCAGGCCAAGTAAGATCAAGAAAGAAAAACGGCGTAGTTGTAGGACTCAGCGGCGGCATTGATTCTTCTGTTTGTGTCGTACTAGCATCCAGAGCTATCGAAAACAACAAGATAATTGGTCTGATAATGCCAGAAAGAGGATTGACACCAGTAACAGATATTCAAAACGCTCGCACGCTAGCCAGAAAGTTGAAAATTAAGTATAAGGAAATTGATATTGAACGTGGAAAAAAGATTTTATTATACAGGTCACGAAAAGACAAACTTTCTGCAGGAAATTTTTCAGCGAGACTCAGAATGGCTTTGCTATACCACTACGCAGCAATCAATAATTTTCTGGTACTGGGAACGGCTGACAAAAGTGAATTAATGATAGGCTATTTTACCAAGTTTGGGGACATCGGTGCAGACATATTCCCAATTGGAGAGTTGTATAAAAGCCAGGTCAAATCATTAGCAAAAGAACTACAATTGTCCCAGCGAATTGTCGAACAACCAAGTAGTCCTCGATTTTGGAAAGGGCAATTAGCCGAAAAAGAACTTGGGTTGTCGTATCAGGACATTGACAAAATACTGGATGCTTACGTAAGGAACAACTTGAAGAAGTGTGAACTAAGCAAGAGGAAGATAAAATTAGTAACCGACATGATAAAAAAATCTCAACATAAGAAAGAGGAGGCACCTATTTGCAATCCATTTTATAATCAAAGATAGTATATTTCATTCATTTTAGATTCAATATGGTCACAACATGTAGATTAGGATTTCCAAATTTTCTAAAAGCCAGATTATCGATTTTAATTTTTTTTGTAAATCTCTTTGTAAGTCGAATCATCTTTTTCGAAATAAAGCCATCTTTTAGAATCTTCGATTTCGTTTTGCAATGCTTGTCCTATGCTCATAGATCAATTAAAAGGATGATCATTTAATATACCAAATGTTATATAGTGAGGGAGACGAATCAAATAAACACTGGCAATCTTAAAAGACCTAACTCTTATCTAGAATGACTTTCAAATAAATGTTAGACAAAATATCATGACGAACCTCAAGAGATGTGACATCTGCGGCAGGCCTGAAAATCCTAATGATACCGACTCTCCGGGCCCTTGGAGTGAGATCGCTTTGGGCCATTACAAAAATATGAATTTTCAATTCGTTTGTGGATATTGTACGGAATGGTTGGTAGAAATTCTGGAAAGACTCAAGAATAAAAAAAATACAGACTCAGTAACAAAGGTGTGGGATGATGTCGAAACGAAGGTCTCAATGGAATAAACGTCCCGGCCGTTATGACCGAATAGCAGAAAACCTCTCTTTTTTACTTAACACTGTAGATGAGGTGAAATATTTTCGAAACAAAGCTTGGAAGAAAGTGGAAGATAAAGAAAGTGAAGAGTGATTTTTTAACTGATAATGTTAAGAAGATATTAGGGCAGCCACATTGTCTGGCGTAAAGTAGAAAAAAAGAAGGTTTCAAAAATTTACTATTTATGTTCTAAATTGCATCCTTTTTTACTTGCTTTTTCTGTGTTTTGTTTTGCCACCCATACTTGCATTGCAGACAGCATACGGATTAGCTTTTTTACCCGATCTAGACTTAACCTTGGTTACGCATCGATCGAATTTTTTTGTGCTTAGTCCTTTCTTTTTTCCTCTTGGCATTGATATTTTTAATGCAACATATCTAATTAATCTTCTAAGCTGAAACTGCAAACCGTTTAATACTTTGTAAAGCTGGCTTTGTAGTAGAGATGTTTTTATTTGTTGTTGGTTTGGAACCACTAGCTTCCAACATCAAGCTGCGAAAAAATTCCAATTTTTCTGTTCTCATCTGAATTTTTCTAAATTGTAATTTTGTCAAGAGGAATGATTATCTATTATCCTATTTGTCAGTCCGACTGTGAGGAACGCTACAAGACCGTCGTAATAGAGTCAGTTATTATCATGTTTCGACCTTATTCTAATCTGGCGCATCATTAACCAGCATGTTTATTATCTTCTGGGGTTGGCTCTTTATCTCTTTCAAATTTAGTACTTACCAAACCGCTGGATACGTCGATCCAAAGTGAAACCCCATATTTTTTTAATTCAGAAAATCTCCTGAGCCTGAGAAATTAATTTTTCAATATCTTGCTTATCCGAAAGAATTGCATACCACGCGTCATCACCCTTACGAATTAAGTCAGGTGCATTCGTAATTGTAAAGTCTGTTGGATGAACTCGATCTATATTTTTCCAGTCAATCGGCATTGAAACAGTCCCATCCGGGGTCGGTCGCACAGAGTATATGGAGGCTATTGTTTTCCCTCTTGCATTCTGATTGTAGTCAAAAAAAACCTTTCCCTTTCTCTTTGATGTGCTCCATTCCAAGGTAACTTTTTTTGGAAATTTTGTAACCATAATATTAGCTATTACTTCAGCAAAACTTTTGGTCTGCTCATAAGAGTAGATATTTAAAATAGGAACGTAAATATGCAATCCTGACTTGCCTGATGTTTTTAGATACGAATTTATTTTAAGTTGCCTGAAAATATCCTTTAGTTCGTGAGCGATATCGACAGCCGCTTTGAAACCGGTAATGTTGTATTGTGGTTCCTCACCTTTCTGTTCTTTACCTGAGTAGATGTAAGGGTCTAGATCAAAGACGATAAAGTCGGGAAAATTCAGGCCGCATTTTTCTTCGTACAGTAATGTCGAAGTATCGCAGCTACGAAAATCCTTTATCCTGCTATACCAAGGATGCATTTCAATACAACCCAAATTTGCTACCCACAGGAGAGTTTCCTTATTGTTACAGATGATATAGTTAATACTGTCGCCCCTATGTTCTGAATGAATCTTTGCCGTCGCGACATAGTCAGGTTTCTTCTGATCCCAGTCTTTCTGGTAGAAAGATTTACCGTAAATACCGTTCGGATAGCGACTTAACGAAAGCGGTCTATCCTCCAGATGAGGTAATATTACATCACTTATTTTATCATAGTAATCTATTAAATCTCTTTTTAGATAAGCCGGATGGTTTTTCGTTGCTTTCCAATACACTTTACTAGGGTTGGTAACTACTGTCTTTGCTATGGCATTAGATCTGATTTCTTGCGATTTATGAACGTTCTTTGTTTTGGTAGACTTGGGCTCATTGCCAACTTGTGAAAGATTGCTACTAGGTTTGTCTGCTTCGGTTATACACTCTTCAGGCTTCTTATCTTCTCGAAGTCGTAAAAAAACCGGCGCCCTGAGTATACCGTCGCGAGTCCATTCATCAAACTTGACCTCTGCAATTAGAACAGGCTTTAACCATATTGTTTCTCTGTTAAGGTATGGCACTTTGTCAACAGGTCTATAATGTGTTTCTAGCGCTTTTAGTTTTAAATATATTTCAGCTAACATCTCGTCATTAAATCCAGTTCCTGCATGTCCTGCAAATTTTAATTTTTTTTCCTCGGCACAGTAAACCGCTAATACCAAGGAGCCAAAATGACTAACTCGGCTACCAAGTCCTCTTGTGTAACCGATGATCACACAGTCTTGAGTTTTTGTGTTTTTTATTTTTAACCAGTCTCTGGATCTAATCCCTTCTCTGTAAATACTCCTTTTATGTTTAGCTACTATACCTTCCAAGTTCAACTCTTTACTGCTTGAAAGTATTTTAGTTCCTTCTTCATCAATATATTCGGATATTCTAATAGTGTCATTAGTTTTTAATACCGAACTTAGTAATTGTCTTCGCTCTAAATATCCCAAGCCTTCCAGGTTCTCGTTTTCATTGTAAAGAATATCAAAGACATAATAAGTTGACGGATTTTTTACTGATAATGACATTATCTCATGAGGATTTTGAATATGCATTCTGTGTTGATGCGTGTGAAAGTCGGGAACACCCTTTTCATTCAAAACTACAATTTCACCATCTATGATCGTTGATTTACCATCTCGGAGGCTCAATTTTGCGGCATTTACTATTTCAGGATATAACCTGGTTATATCATTACCATTTCTAGACTGAATTTGAATATTGTTATTATTCTTAAACAGGATTGCTCTTACACCGTCCCATTTTACCTCAAATACCCATTCCTTACTGTCAAATGCTTTTTCAAAAGGATGAGCCAACATTGGTTTAATTTTTAGGAATAAAGTCTTAGCACTATCTTTTTTCCGGCTAGAGGCTTTTTTGGCATCTGAGTGATTACCAATTGATACCTTTGACTTGGATGCATGAGTGGTTTCAGCTTCAGATTCGATATCTGAGTTAGATTTACCGCTAAGAACAGATTCGGGACTGACTAAAGTCAGGTCAGCCTCAGACACGTATTTATCTTGAACCTTGATAAGCAACCATTGGTTCTCTTTTTTAGTTCTTATTAAGGTAAATAAGCCTTTTAACTTGTTTCCATATAACTCGACAGAAACTTTTCCTCTTTCCAATTGTCTCGATAGAGGTTCTTTAAGAGAGTAACTACCTGTATCCCACACTATGACCGTGCCAGCACCATAATTTCCCTGAGGTATAGTCCCTTCAAAATGCAGATAATCGAAAGGATGATCCTCCACCATTACAGCCAAACGCTTAGTTTTAGGACTCATTGAAGGCCCCTTGGGAACAGCCCAAGACTTTAGGACGCCATCTTCTGATTCTAACCTAAAATCGTAATGTAGGCGCGAAGCATCGTGTTTTTGCACGACAAAGCTACGCAGTTTCTTGTCTGCAAGCTGTCCGTTTATCGCGCCTTTCGGTTCACTGGTTTTTTCAAAGTTCCTTTTTTTATTATAGGCTAAAAGTAAAGATCTAGCTTTAAATTTAGAACGCCTCCTTTGGAGCTGGGGCTAGTCTGCCAAATTGCATTTTAATGCCTCAATTCTAATAATACCTCATACTAAAAAAAGGTCTAAGAATCGACTATCGTTAGCAATGACACGGTTCTTTTATCTATTAACGACCAGCTCTTACTGCCTTTGAACCGCATTTAGGACAAGCAGTTTCGTTATGCTCCTGACCGCAATTCATGCAAGAGAACTTTATTGGATCCAATAGGTAGCCCGTCCCCCGCCCACCAGATTTGGATGATGTGAGAGACCTACACCAGTCCTTAATTCCGCTCATACCAGCCTTTTTCATTGCTATATCAGCTCTAACGACAATAAGGCACAAAAGGATAATTATCGAGGCTACCAATGATATCGGAAATGGCAAGATAAGAGATACCATAAAGACCGTCACCACCGAGGCAAAAAACCAAGCTAAATACTTCTTTCCAAACGGACTGTCATTGGTTTTGCTCATTGACACTTTCTGGCCACTATAATATTTAACAGATAAGAGGCTTATAATATAGGTCTAAATGCTAAAGTATGAGACCACGTTTACGTGCTATTCATTGCTATTCATTGTAAACCTTATCTGGTATGTTGACCATCTTTTATACAAATGCTGAATGGAGAACAATCCGTTCACAAACCACAAATAAAGGCTTTTGAGACTTCAGATACATTGAGCTATCACAAGTCAGTGGAACAAAGTCAGGACAAAAGACCACCAATTGGCGTATCATATAATGGTAATTGTCTATTCCTAACTCCTCCTGTAGATAACAGATAGCAACTATCTTTCTCTAAAATGAGGGCATGTGCATTGTAAACATGGATATCTTACTTTCGTCCCTAACAGATGCTGATGCTGGTCTCTGTCATGACCACAAACACACAAGTCATTTTCAATTCCCATTTTCTAAAGTTTCCTTGATACCACTAAACAAGGTGATTTAAGTTTACTATACACTTATAACAGTATTTCTCATTTAGCGAAATTCCGCCCATATCATAGCTTGCTATCTTGTTGGCACTTCATGACATATGGCACAATGTCCAACGAGAAAACGCCTAAGATACCCTCTTTTTTGATGTTGAGACAAAGTGGGTTGTGCCAATTTTTGCTCTATGAATTTTAATTTATCTTCTGAATGCGTTATGTTTTTTATTGTCGGTTTCCTTGCTATATTAAATCCTCTTATTGCTAACTTATTCTATGATTCCGAGTAAAAACTATTTTTTATCCGAACGTAATTGATAAAGACGAAATTCTTCTCTAACTCTTTGACATAATCTAGCAATTTTTATGGGCTTATGCATAAATGCGTCTATGATGCCCTTCTTTAGATGTTTTCGGAACAGCGGATTATTCTCATACTCGTATGCGCTTATTAGCATAGACCTTACTTTAGGATTAAGTCTTTTCACCTGGCTTAGTACACCGAGTCCGTCAATGGTCGGCATCCTAAAGTCAGAAATAACCAGAGCATAATTTTCTTTATTTTCTCTAAAATGATTAAGGGCCTGATAGGGATCGGTAAAACTTACCACTGAAAAACCTTCCATGCGAGTGCAAAGAGCGTCTCGAAACAGTACAGTTATGTCTATCTCATTGTCTACGATATTTTCTTGTTAGTAGTCAGTGGAACCGTAAGCCTTCCTATCATTCTAAATACCGCGTCAACCAAAGACTATAAAGGACTAGTCTAGTTAAGTTTTTTTAATTTTCCACTTCTTAAAAGTACACCAGCCGGATTAGAGCCGTACGCGATTGTAACCATACGCGATACGGAGGGAATTTAATCCCGCCAGAGAACGCAGGCTGCTTGGTTCTACGTCGTTGATTTATTGAACAATAAAATATAAAATAATTTACTGGTGGGACATATGTCAAATTCTGGAAAACCAGTCCCATCAGTAAATGAAGCGGTTACTTTGAATTAGACAACAAATTATAAAACAATTTAAAACTGGTGAGATGAACCAATAAATGCTTGATTAATTTAGTCACCCCACCAGTGTGAGTAAAGTTAATTTAACTATCACCACTATGGTATAAAATTATTTTCCAAAATGGTGAGGACGACTTTACTTGTAAAGACGTCCCGTCATAATTTGAAAGCCAATGATCCCGCCTATCTTAAAATACAGGAAGAAGACTTGTTAGAAGAATATCAAAAAGGAATTGATAATTCAACAATAGATCCAGCTAATTGGCTACAGAGAACAGTTGAAGTTTTAAAAATTGAAAAGTCTAGAATAGCACGCTAGAATCTAAAATAGAAAAGTTAGAAAGGAAATATCGCAGATAGTTACTTAGTTACCAAATAAATAGAATGTTGTCCAACAAGATTTTATGAGTAATACTGGAGCTTCTGAGGAGAATGTTAAATCTCCCTCTACATACGGTAATAAGGGCTACGAAGAATATAGAAAGAAGGAAAAGAAGAAAAAAAAGGAGATCCCACAATTTACATCAGAACATCATATGAAAAATGTAAATGAAAATGCCGGATTAGATGAAAACGATAATTATATTGCTAGAAGAATGCAAGACCAAGAGTATAGAAAGAACGAAACGAAGAAAAATAAAAGTGATCCCGAAAAAGAAGGCCTTAGCACAGGTACCAGTTACACTAAATATGCAGTAGGCGGAGAATCCAAAGAAGTTCCCGCATCAGCAGGATTAGATGAAAACGATAATTATATTGCTAGAAGAGAACAGTATCAACCAAAACAAAAGAAGAGTAGAACGAAGACATAAAAAAATTAGGTAGACGGCCATTTTGCATTTTCATCATAATCCGCTACGATTTAAATTTGATGTCAGGGGTTCCAGTGAAGGGATTTGAAGAATTCTAGCATGATAATAATTAACGTCACTTACTCGTCACCTTACTTTGCCATGATCTTGAATTTTTATACTGAATTTATTATTACAGTTAGAGCAAATGGCGAAGGCCGTAAAATATCTCTGCCCTTCTTCATTCTTGTACTCCATTGCAGATAATGACAAAGGATTTGGATTGTCGCAATAAACACATAGAAAAAACATTGACCTTAATCGGTCGATTATTCTTTGCCTTAATTCTTTAGGATAGTCATTACTCAAACCTAAACACTAATTTTAGATAACCTTAACTTCTATTTACGTATATTATAAGCTAGTTGCCAGTAAATAATTTTTTACTTCTAGCCTTACAATCTGAACAATGGACCACATGATTGTAGGAGAAGGAAACAAAACAAGAATTCACTCTAGATTCGGTTAGGAAGAGGCTGGAATCTATAGGTATCAGCTTGGACCTGGAGAAACTGATGAATCAGAAATGACCGCATCAGCAGCAATGCCAGATCAACCAGTTTATTCACATTCTATTAAAATTGAAGATACCGCAAAAGCGATTCGTCTAAGTGTACATGTCTATGCCAATACTACTGGAG
>JBKPGB010000129.1:0-2543 GCA_046729135.1 Thermoproteota archaeon
GCTATCATCTGTATTACCCTGTATTGATTGACAACCTGCACTGAATCCACTTTCGTATGAATTGCTGAATTCAGAACATGCACCGTCTTCCTTTTTATTGAATAAAGTACTGTTTTTGCCGTCAGCATATCCGACATCGTAACAGTGTCTTTTATTCTCTTCGTGTAGACCTGCATGCTCTAGATCTTCTGGACGGTTTTTGAAATACTGACATTCATTTGGCATATATCCAGCATCCTTACAAGCGACTTTCCATGCTGAATTATATTCATCATCTGCAAGAATTACACACTCAATGGCTCTATCTTTATCATATTTTCCAGCAAATCCAGCATCATATCCATCTACCCAACAATATGCACCTTCTTCAGTAGCATCACTAGGGTAGTCCATTCTGGGTCCACCAGCGTATACATTAAGTGTTGTCGCTAAGGCAAGCAAAGGAATGATTGCCAAAAGTGATTGCTTCATTGCTCTATCACACACCTTGAATCAGGAGGACAGTTTATGATCGTTGTAGTTTGTTCTTGATTGTTGTTTTGGCTCTGGCTCTCGCTTTGTTCATTATCCTGGCTCTGGCTCTGCGCTTGGTTATCAACATCAACATCAGGTGAACTTCTCTGTTGATATGTATTTATTATAACATCATCATTTAGATTTGTATCCACTGTTAGATAGAGCTTTAGTCCTTTACTGCTTGCTTGTAATGCTGTAGTTGGGGTTGATGCTATACTAGAAAGGACCAGTGTAGATACTATTATGATTCCAACTGTAAATATCTTCATACTCTTTATGGTCTCCTCTTATCAATTGCCCTCATTTCATGTGAATACCTTCTTAAATTGCTAGCTATGCTGTCTGATGTATCTGCTATTTTTGCTATAAAAAATTCTTTGTATTTCTCTCCCTGGAACTGGAAACTTATGATTGCTGTACCTTCCCAGGTTGTTAAGGATTTGAACAATTCTACAATAAGAAAAGAAAGCCGATAGCTATTGACTATTAGCGTGTTGATGAGATAATTATTCTCTCGGGAGCGAAATTCCGCCATCTACTTCGAACCTTTTAGTGACTCATATGCTTCGTAGTAGTTTCAGACTTTTTCTGCATCTGTATTTATATCCTTATTGGACCTTCGATTGGAGGTCAAGGATTGAGTCTGACAGGAGTCGCATCTTTATTGATAAGTTCAATGCTTTGGGCGATAGGTTCTATCTATTCGGGGAAATCCTTCTTGCCTCAAAATTTTCTATTGTCTGCAGGAATGGTTACACTAGTAGGTGGAGCGTTACTAATAATTCCTAGTTTTATAATTGGAGAATTTAATCTGCTACCTTCTTATTTTGATATTGATTCAGAATTGCTGATATCATATATATTTTTGATTCTTATCGGTACTGTAGTACCGCTCGCTGAATTTTATTGGTTACTCAAAGTGAGTACACCACCAATAGCTAATACATTTGCATATTTAGCACCTATCGTGGCAGTCTTTTTGGGATGGGCTATTCTTGATGAATCTGTAACCTATCTGACTATTATCGCTACAATTGTTATTTTGATAGGTGTAGCGTTGATTGTTAGAACGTTGAATAACAAGTAGGAAGTTCCGTCCAGATACCCGAGGTCTGCTATTAGTTGAACCTCTTCGATTCATTTCGATCACCTGTCCAGAAACATGCATTCAGCGTGCATGCGACAAGAAGAGGTCGGGGTACTGAAAATGTGAACCGTGGCCCGAATCGGGATAGATGATCAACTGCGCAGTGGTCTGAAGCCCGCGCGAACCTCTTTTGTAAAGAGTTCCGGCTGTTCCCAGGCCGCAAAGTGCCCGCCTTTGTCGAGCTTGTTGTAATGGATGAGTTTGGGATAGGCCCGCTCTGCCCAACTGCGCGGAGCTGCATCGATCTCGTCAGGAAAAACGCTCACGGCTACCGGGATGGAGACGTTTTTCACGTCGAAAAAGGGTAACTTGTTTTCCCAATAGAGACGTGCCGCAGAAATCGCCGTGTTCGTCAACCAGAAGAGCGTGATGTTGTCGAGCACATCGTCTCGTGTAAGGCCTGTCGGATGCCCGTCAAAGGCACGTGAGATAAGCTCCAAACTACACGCGTCGTAGTCGAGTATCCAGGCGGCTAGGCCGACGGGGCGGCTATTTTGCCGTTTTTTGTTACGTCACCTCGTAAGATAGTTTTCAATATCTATAGAAGAACTATTTAGTAAGTTCGACCCATACGGATTTATCTTAAGTGTTTTCATCATAGCAACGAGAGCTACAACCAGTAATGGCCTTTTTACATCACTTTATGATAGTTTGAGTCTTTGCATTTCGGAGCATCAAGAGCTGATCCAGAAGCTGGCTGATTATTTTAGAATTGGCAAGGATAGAATACGTATCATTCCCGAAAGAACATCGAATAAAAATTGATTGAAGTTGGCACTTGATTCTCTCATAAATAGCTTCCTTATCATAATATTGTTAACACAAAAAACTTTTTAAGTTGTATGAAAACATTACCTGCTGTATCTACTATGTTTAGAAA
>JBKPGB010000130.1:0-2349 GCA_046729135.1 Thermoproteota archaeon
CATTGGTTAGTGAAAGTTAGAGACTGGAATAATTTAATTGTGACGAAGAAATAGCCAATATTGATTGAGTGAATCCGATATCTGCCTTAATTGTAAACATGTGAGAGGGAGTCACAGATACTTTCTAGGGCAACAAGATAAAGATCATCGTTGTCGGGTTTATAAGTGTCAGCAATTTACGGAAGAAGAGTTATCCAATGATTTCGACTAGATAAGAAACAAAAAAGAATGAATGCGACTCAAACGTCAAATTAGTAATTATGTCTGTTCTGATCATGCCCTTCTTGATTAGTGAATTTAGGCACGCTCCTCTTTTCCGCTTTTAAGAGAATAAACATTTGGAGGCAAGCAAGCCCGTTGCGTTGTTGATGAACAAGAAACAATCGAGCCCACCAGTTGCAGTGTTTACTCATCACCGAACCATATAAGAAATGATTAACATAGTTCTGGATGATGAGTGAAACAGAAGTTGCAGATATATGATGAACTGGAAGAGCTACAGGAAAGGAGTCGAGGCGTTGGCGCAGTAGTCCTGATAGCGTTGGGAGTGTTGATTTGGTTGATTTCATAGTTTTGGCACTAATGGCAGTCCTAAAAAGAGACTCAAAAGTATTAACATAAACCTAGCTATTAAGTTTTCTGTAGAACTAATAGAGTTGTCATACTATGTTGATAACAGGTTTTCCAAATTGAAGAAGCATTAGAAACTAATTCGTCCCTTCATATCATGCAAGAAAGACATGAAGCTAATTTAATTGAAATACTATGGTTCAATGATTTTCCCGAAATCAGAGTTTATGAATTACTATTTATTAGTAAAGGAGATTAATTATTTCCTTTGGAGACGCGTTAGTTTTGAATCCCTTGTCATTCATAATTGTTTTGGACACATTGAATCCATTACAAGACAGAGTGCTAACTACTTTTTCCAATGAAACGGAGCTTTTTTTTGCCATAGAGGCGATAGTGTCTGTTTCAAAATATGACGGATATGCTAGCTCGTTAAAGCAGGTTTGCATCACTTTTAGCAACTTATTATAATCATTTGCAGATGATGAATGATATTCATTATTTTTCAATTCATTTAGCATTGCACCTACAAACTCATAATCAAAAAGGCTATCTATCCAAAGTGGTCCAGCTAAATTACATTTTGTCCCACATATTTCGCAAACTAAATTTTGTTCTTTGAGATTCTCAACCTTACGATGTTTACAGTTCTGACAATGCTTAAGAAACCCTATTTTTGACGAAACGGTGTTTGCAAGTAAGTTACCAAATATTACCTTTAGATATACTCTCAGGTAATGGAGATTACTGTGACAGAAATATGGTACAATGGATAAATCAAATCGTGAAGCATTTAGTGCTATAAAAGAGACCAAAATCCTTATTCCAATTTCATTAGAATACTCAGTTCTTAACGGGAATCCATAGTACTTTCTGTAACATACATTTGGATAAACACCGCATAATACTGCAGTATCTGTTGCTGTAATTGATATTAATCCACGATTACTTACTGAGCGCAATACACAATCTACATAAGGTGATGGACTTCCAAATGGGTCAAGATCTACAATATCAAATTTTCGGATATCGCGTTCCTGAAAGTTTAGGAATTTGCACACATCATTAGTATCGAAAATGCATTTGTCTTGTACCTGGTTCAATTTTGCACTCTCTTTGGCAAGATCTATAGCAATCGGATTTAGATCGTTTAAATAAATTGTATCTATTTTTGGGACTTCAACCGCAGTTCTAAGACCTCTTGCTCCGACTCCACAGATTGAATCAGCAAACGTCCTATTGTTTTTTGAAGTGGCTTGTATTTTGTATGCTAGTATGGAAATATCTCTGTTCCACTTGGCGTTCGGATTGAAAAAAGCAGGGTTTTTTGGAGGTACGTTTTCAGAAAGTGAAAAACTTGGAACTAGAAGTAGTGTTTTTCCTTCTATGGTCCTTGAGACATCATATTTCAATCCTAGCAGGTGGTAAGATAACTTTTCGCGCCTAATATATCATGATTCCCGAAGGGATAAGGATAAAATATGAACAGTATATTGATTTGAATTAAAGGGATTAGAGTTCACTCGTAATCAGAACATCATATGTGGAATAGATGAAGCTGGTAGAGGGTCTTTGCTAGGGCCAATTATCGTAGCGGGTGTTTGTGTAACCAAAAAATCAATTTCAGAAATGGTTGAAAAGGGAATTAAAGATTCAAAAGTACTTAGCCCAAAAAAAAGGCAAGTTCTTTTTGGCCATGTCATTAATCTTGCGGAATCAATATGTGTTTGTAGAATAAACATTGAAGACATTGATTTTCACGTTTTAAGAAACAATCTA
>JBKPGB010000131.1:0-1741 GCA_046729135.1 Thermoproteota archaeon
CAAAATAAAATATTTGTTACTATAATGGAAGATGTATTAGATTATAAAATCACTGGTGGGTCTATGAAACCAAGCCCCATGTAACAGACCCACCAGGAATGAAGCACTGTTTACGGGTTTATGAATATGTATCTTCAACAAATTATATAATGGTTTGATGGGCCCCTGATGGTTGCGAATATGAACGGGCCCATCGGTCGAGAGTTTCGCATCGTTGAGATTTCTTATCTATATGAGGCCATTAAATTATAAAAAAGTTAGAACTGATGGGAAGACGATGAGTAGAATGGCTACAACTCTCCCAGTTGCAAGCCGCGATATTCGTTCTTGCGAAATATCATGATAAACATATTATAAAAAAGTTAGGCACTGATAGCGCTAAATTTGACGGAATTCGACGATTAGCGTCTTCGGCTACGGTATAGGAAGAGGGCATGTTTGCTTTCCATTTACCGAATAACAGTTGGCAGGTAGAAGGACACCGTTATTCTTATCGGTACTATTTGAATCCGAAATAAAAAAGAACCATAGGCCAAACGACAAACCTGCAACTAGGATTATCATTATCATTAGAAACTTTACCCATTTACGAGCGGATCGTATCGGTCTACCGTCCATATCCTCAGGTACTGTCATTCAGGATACTAATGTCAACGATAAGTATTAACAGTTGCATTAAAACAAATTATACATCGTCAGTAATTACAATTTTAGTAAATGAAGGAATGCCTTCCTTTGAAATTGAAAGCATTTGGTAAGGAACGTCGGATTCTTTTTTCGCTTCTTTGTTTGCCTTTGGAACTTCTTTTTGTTTATTAGCAGTCATAGTGTTCTATATGACGATAAATTATAAATAAGTTAAACGCCTGATGGGAGGAATGGTCAAATTCTGCAATGAGCAAAATTAGCTCCCACCAGTTAATGAGAAGTGATTTGATTTATTTTCTTGTACCTATTTATATTTTATAGAATTCATCTAATTGTGGGATTCTATCTGCTAACAAGATTAACGTCAGGACGTATGTTTACCATCCTCGTGCTCGTGGGATTACTAGCCGTGTCAATAACTTCAAATAATTTTTTAACCAATTCAACCTGGGGTCAAACAGAAATTTCTAATGGTGCAGAGACCGATCCAATCCCTATTACTAGCGCCATTAGTTTGGATAGTGATATATGTGACATTTCGGAAGGTCCCGTATCCAAGGCTCTCCTAGAGAGATTGAGGAATCAATTCTGCGATAAAGATAGGGACTCGAGTGAAGACGATGATAAAATAAATAATGATGTCAGAGAAGCACAAAATAATGAAGATGAAGATGTTCAAGGAAACGATGAAGAAAACAGATTACTAACAGGAGAAAAAGTACAGAACAAGTTACAGGAACTAAGAGATAGATTAGAAAAGGTCTTATCAGAAGAAGAGGTAGAAGATCAGCCCTTACCAGCAGATGAACAGAAGAAAGTTGAACAGGAAGATCAATTGGATATTAAGAAGCACAAAGCCGAAAACGATAAGGACTGCAAAGGTGGAAATGTGCTTGAGGGTGCCTCAAATGAGAAAGATCTAAAAATATTGTCGGAGTGTCAAGAAGCAGATGGTGAAGTGGTTCACACTAAAAAAATGGACGATGGCGATTACAAATTTCTTTTAGACGTGGAAGATAAATACAAGTATCTTTTAAATGAAAAAAATGCCGGTAAGACCGATGGATATTTAGTGGTGGAAATCGTCCCGCCA
>JBKPGB010000132.1:0-19981 GCA_046729135.1 Thermoproteota archaeon
AACCGCCAGTGTATATGACAAGAATGGTGTAATTGTAGCGACTGGGGAGTATAACGCTAACGATTATCAGATAAAGCCAGGAATGAGGTCTGGATTCCATATATTCTTAGATGAAAAGCTACCAAGTAATAGTAAATATACCTTGACAACCAGTTTTGAGAAATCTGAAGATAATAAGCCTGCGGCTCTGCTACTAAGTGTGGACACAAATTCTAAAGGTCCAGGGAGTTATAAAGTTCTAGGCGAAGTGATAAATCAAGGTCCCGATGATGCAAATTCGGTAAAGGTATCGGGTATATTTTATGACAAGGACCACAAAGTTGTAGACGTCGATTATACATATACAAAGCCGGATATAATTAGTCCTAATAAAAAAGCACCATTCGAATTGTCGTTCTACACAGATAATGCAGAGAAAATAAAGTCAGTAGCTATCAATGCCCAAAGTGACGAGTATTCCTTGATAACAAATGACAATCAAAATAAAACAAAATCAGCTCCATGATTGTAAAGCCGGTGGGCATCTCACTTGTTGCTTTGTTACTAAGCTATAAAATATGAATTTAGAATCGTTATGAATGAAATTTGGGATACTTTCCGTCAGAAGTGCTACTTGGGATACTCTTAATTTTTGCAGTACTTTCTGAAAACGGACTCTTAGTATTTACCAGCGAGAACGAGTTCTGGAAAGTTGTAATGTATAATAATAAAAGTAGAGAGATAATCAATGAAATACAAGTAATATTTCGCATACCTTTATCTCCCCTAAGTATTATTTTATACTATAGATAGTTCAAATCAAAAGACTAAAGTTACTGCAAAACGAGTGCCAATTTATCATTGTTATTACAACTCAGTGGAAGTTTGTTTGTCCTAACACTTATTCTGAGTATCATTTACACCTTTTTTGCATCTTCATCGATACAGCTAATGGCACAACAGTCATCGAACCCAAATTATGTCACATATGAAAAACGCAGCAACTTCATAAAGGAATTCAAATTTCCGATAAACGAGAGAGGTTTAAAGGGAATAGCTACAGACAGTGAGGATAATGTTTGGTTTTACCATGCGACCACTAAGGGCAGCATGATAATGAAAATGTCAAAAGGTCACAATTTTACCAAGTATAGCATTCCTGGTAACACTACAGTCGACACTGCCATAATAAACCTCGCAGGAGGTCAGTTACTATTTGATAATACCAGTAATGTAATTTGGTTTACCGATGCTAGAACAAATTCCCTTGGAAAGTTAGATATAAAAAGTAACAAGTTAGAATTATTCTCTATTCCAACCAACGATTCTGGAATAATGGGACTTGCATTTTCACCAGATAAAAAGCTCGTATGGTTTACAGAGATAATAGGAAATAAGATAGGAAGTCTAGATATTGAATCCAAAGAGATTACTGAATATCCTACAGGAGACAATACTGGACCCACATTGCTCATTTTTGATTCTAAGGGCGTTTTGTGGGTTACTCTTTCGTATGCAAACAGCATTTTAAGAGTTGAACCCTGGTTACTAGTTCCTGGAATAAAAAGTATCGGGATGTATCCAATTTCTTTAGCAAAACCAGATTTTTTCTCCCCGTTTGGCATAGCAACTGTCCAAGTAAAAGGAGTTGAAAAAATGTTTGTATCAGACCATGGTTCTAGCAGAGTTATCGTTTCAAATTTAACTTCTGATTTAATGAATTATACTTCATATTGGACCTCACCTTCACAGGCTCTTCCAATGTCTCTTCCAAGTCAAGTTGTGTCGGATAAAGCTGGGAATATTTTTTTTGCTGAACACGGTGGTAACAAGATAGTAAAGATATCCTCCGATAATGGTATCATGACTGAATTTGAAATTCCTACGGGGCCCCTTGCGACTTCATTATTCTTGACAGTGGATGAAGATGAGAAGCGAATTTGGTTTACAGAATGGGCATCAAACAAAATAGCATATCTTGATAATACTTTGCAGGTGCCGGTCAATATGCTGGTCACAAAGAATGAATCAGCTTCTACCAATACTGATATCATCCCTATAACTCTGAAGGCAGGTGAGTCTTACCCTGTTAATGTAGTATTAACTCTAGACAAGAACATATCTTCTTTAGTATTGGCAAATGATACTGAACTTTCTGTCGTTGGGATGACTGATTCTGGACTTCAAGGAATCGGATACACATCAAAACCCCAGAGCGTTAATCTGATGGATGTTCCGAAGAGAGATGTAGGGATAGACCTTAAAGTAGAAACAAAGAAGGCTATAGCCGGAATCTACACCATTATGATACGGGCGTCATTATTAGAGAATGACGGTCTTGTCCTATCATTGTTATATCCACAACTGGTAAAGTTAGATGTTCCTACCCAGCCTTCAGAGATGAATAAAATACAAAATTTTCAACAATTTTCATCAAAAAATGTTGAATCTTCTAACTCGTCGGCAATGTTTAGAGACTTTCTTAGGATTGGAGCTATCGCTGCAGTAATTATCCTAGTAGGATACTTGATTTACCATAATATAAGGCGTAGGTCAAAATTCAAAAAAGCGAAGTCTTAGGATACATGATGTGAAACTTACCGAATTTTTCTTGATTGCCAACAGTCTATTTCTATTTCATGAAAATTGAGAAACTATAAAAAGATAGTTATTTTTGGACGTTTTACTACGCATCATTTCTTCACCTTTCCCCTCAAGTAATCGCTCAAAATAACCCTTACAGTTTCAGGTATTGTTTCAAGAAACCTCTGTTTACGTTCATTTTCCAAGGCCTTGAGCATTTCTTCAGGTAATGCTAACATGACTTTCTTCATTGCCATATTTGTATACCCATATATAGCAATAGATAACTTTATAAGGATAATACTATATTGCTATAGATATCTAATGGTATACAATACATTTGAAAAATATAATTTAGGACAGTTAAGGACTGACCTGGAATGAATGCAGAAAGTTTAATCCCCACAATTACGTCGATTGGAGGCGGACTTTTTATTGGCATAATTCTTGGTTATTTTCTAAAAAAAATAATTAAAATACTAATGTTCGTTGCAGGTGGCATAGTTGCTTTATTATTATATCTTCAGCAACAGCAAGTAATTTCGGTCGATATTGAAAAGTTGGAAGCTTCATCAACTCTTATTTTTAATTCAGTGGCTTCCTCTTTTGGCAAGATGAATCAAATTGGTGACATCTCAGCTTTAGGAATACCACTGGCTGGGGGTCTTTCGGCGGGGCTGACAATAGGTATCCTGAAAGGGTAACTAGGAAGGTAACTAAATATGAATAATTTCTTAAAACAGAGTTTCACTGGATTGTGGAAAGATATTCTTCATGTAAATAGAACGTGTAATTTTGAAGAAATCGTGGGCCATGATGATATTAAACGAATCTGTGTGAAGGCTATACTTTCTAAAAGACCAGTGCATTTATTATTAATCGGTTCTCCCGGTTCAGCCAAAACCATGTTTCTGACAGAAATATACAAACATAAGAAAGATTCCTGCTTTATAATTGGAAGCAACACAACTAAAGCAGGTCTGGTAAATCAGTTGTTTGAAAGAAGCCCAAAGGTACTCTTAATCGACGAATTAGAAAAAATGAAAATAACAGACCAAACATCGTTATTGCATCTGATGGAAACAGGAATGATTTCTGAAACTAAAATAAACAAGACGAGACAAATGCAACTAAGTTCCCGGGTCTTTGCAACGGCTAATTCTTGTAACAAAATAATCCAACCTCTCTTGTCAAGATTTGCAATACTCGAAATGCCGGAATATACTCTTGAAAAATTCACAGAAGTTTCTATAACTAGACTTGCAAAAGAGAATATTAATGAAAACAATGCAAGATTTATTGCAGAAAAGGTTTGGAATGAACTTGGCTCGAAAGATATTAGAGATGTCATTAAGGTAGCACGTCTCGGCGGTAGTATACAAGAGGTATGCTTTGTTGCTAAAATTTTAGGACAATACAAGCGAATCGGGTACGCGAATAGGGAAACGTAACAAATCCAGTAACAAAATTAAGAAATACCTGCTTTATCTGACATCACAATAGAGCGTGTAAAAGAAATCCAAAAAAGTTCTTACCTCTTTTTCTTCGCACCACTATCGTCGCGTGTCCTACCGTGTGTATTAGTTGCGTCACTTAGCATTTTGGCGTTGTTCCGACTAAACTGTTTAATGGCGTCATCAATAATGCTTCCCTGTCGTTTAATTGTATCATCCATCATCTGCATTTGACTTCTAATCGCATCTTGAATCATCTTCGCATTGGTCTCGCTGTATTGTTTAATAGCATAATCAAACATCTTCGCATTGGTCTCAGTGTATTGTTTAATTGCCTCCTCCATCATTTGCCCCTGTCTTTTAATCGCTTCGCCAAAGGTTCGACTCTGTTCTATCATGTTTTTGCTCCAATCGTCGAAAGACACGGATTTGTTGCAGTATTGTTTAATTGCCTCCTCCATCATTTGCCCCTGTCTTTTAATCGCTTCATCAATCATTCGATTCTGTTCCATCATCGATTTTCTCCAATCATCGAAAGACAAGGATTTGTTTTGATTCACGGTATAAGATAAACTTTAAGCTATCATTTCTAAGCATAGATATATCTGAAAGAACCTTGAAATTGATAGGTCACAGTCGAAGCAAATTGCTGCAGATGTCGCAATGTTAAAATGGAAATTGAAGTTAATATAAAGAAAATTTTTATTCCCTTTCCAACTAAATTCTACTCCCCTATTTTAAAAAATCTGAGAGGAGGAAAGATTCATTTTTCTAGTCGATTCAAAGTTTCCATCAGGCTTCAGCTTTTTTATAATATATTGACTATACCAATGCAAGTGTCGAGGCAAATGCCAAGAGCACGCGCGTGGGCCTTTTCAGAATTGGCCCATCAGTTTTTAATAATCTAAAGTACTTTCTATAATTTTAATAAAAAGAATAATCTAGTAATCCGTTCAAATTTCGAAAAAATTGGCCTAAAACTCAACAAAACTTTACCCATAAGACATTTATGGGTAAATTCAAGTAGCATATTAATGTCTGCTAACAACGAGGTTGTTAGTGTTGTAGAAGACGAGTTAGACATTACTATCCTATTTCATGATGCTTTAGAAAAAACCATTTACGGCATATCAGTTGTTAGTTTTACCGATTCTGTTCGTGCGTTTAAACACTTTAAGAAAAATAAAAAAAATTATCGGTTGGTTATTGCCGATTGGAGGATGCCAAATCTTGACGGTCTAGAATTACTGAAAAAAGTAAAAAAGCTTAATCCCAATGCAAGAACGATACTAATAAGTGCATATGAAGTTGAAAATGAACCTCTTTTTCAAAGATTTTTGAAAGATGGAATTATAGATAAATTCATTCAAAAACCTATGACAATGAATTATCTATGTAACGAAGTAAACTATCAACTTCAGGCTTCAACTGATGAATAAAATTTAAGTCGCTCGTTAAAATATTGGCCTTTTCATCCTGCATGTTGTGCAGAAACCTTTTCCCTTGATGTCTGTATCTCTCAAAGTGTTACTGAAATGCATGACGCATTTTACGTTGGGACAATGCATAAAACCAAAGACATGTCCTAGCTCATGTACAGATTCTTTTGCCATCCTCTCGTAAAATAGCTCCTTATCAGGCTTTAATCCGTGGAACTCCTGCTTGAGCCTAGGTAGATATATTGCCCCTAATCCTCCCTCGTGAAACGCTTCCCCTAACACAAAATTCAGCCCATTTGAATACGCGTCCACGTCCAAGATGAAAAGTATTTTTGTATCCTTGTTTGGCCTGAATTTCTCAAAGAACCAATCCAATAACTTGGGGGAATACCATTGATTTCTGTGCTGATTAAATGAAGATTGAAAAATGGTATCTTTTTTTAGCTCAACCAATTTAGAATTGTTGCTTGTTGGAACCTTCACTTTGATATTTTCGAATTCTCTTGATATTTCATTACGTAAGTTATCAAGAGTCGTATAATCGAGCTGTGCCGAAAGCGGCTGTATGATTATTTCCACAGTCATGAATTAATACAGAACAATCAAAATATTTTGTTGTTTACTTGCGATTTTAAGACATTAGCACTTGGCTAGCTTCCGTACGGATAACTAGTCAGACTGTTAACTCAAGGGAAGCTACTGATTGCTATGTCCATAAATCAATGTAAGAATTCAAGTTTATAGGGCAAATTCAAGCCACAAGAAAAAATCTGAAAAATAAATTGTACTTATGTGACTTCTAGGCACATTGATGTCATCGTTTTGCAAATTCAGTTTGTAGTAGTATGTAGTAACAAATAGCTGATTGTAGTAGCATGTAGTGCAGATTGTAGTAATATCCTTACTACAAAGATAGAATAGAAAGAGCTATCAATGAGTTCGTTTCATTATATTCAATGGTAAACCCATTTGAGCAAACTCCAGCAGAAAAGGAGGAATGTGTTCTTGATATGCTTGAGCGTCGTTATGGTTGGAACCAAATTATGAAGGAATGCCACGTATCGCCCAATACAATCTCTAGTGTTAAAAAGAAATTTTTTGGTGATGACGCTTCAAAGAGTGCCAGCCAAATAAGTAAAGAGACTCACGCCTTAAAATTGTTTAAGGAAGGCTGGAAACCTCTTGATATAGCAATAGAATTAGACCTAGACTCTGATTCCGTATTTCAAATACAAAAAAAATTTTACCAGTTAATTGGATTAGATGAGTTTAACCAAGCATACCATCAGATAAATGGCAATTTAGGTCCATTCTTGCAGATTATAGATTCAATGAATCGCTTTGGGATGAATGTAGAACAAATTTTGGATGCAGCAAAATACGGAAATGCGTTACCACATCTCCAGAATCAATATCTAATACTAAGTAACAGGATTCGTCATTTGGAATCTTACGGATATAACCTCCATTCACAGCTGAATTTGATGGCAAATCAGATAGAGGACTATAAATACTCAATCGAATGCTACATTAATGAATCTGAAAAGAAGAGAATTGAAATATCGGTATTGGATTACCAAATAAAAAATATGCAAAATTTCATCCAAAATTTTGATAACCAAGAAGGATATCAAAGGATAAAAAAAGAATCTACAGAGGAGACAAAATCAATAATAAAAAACAATCCTCTGCTGATGGCTGTTACTGTTTCCTCTACTGTAGAAGCGATAAGAAGATACCCAAATAATCAACAATTGTTCTACGATTTATCGGCACGTCAGGGTTATTCAGCTCTAAGTCAGGAAACTTGGATGCAGTTCCACACAACTCAATTACTGCAATTAAGTGAACAAGTGCAGATTGAAATAGCAGAACAAATAACAAAGATGGTGGTAAGTAAAATACAGGATGGAAATCGTAAAGCGGAAGCATAAATTTTAGGAGGAACTTATACTCACCCTTTGCTCAAGCTTTGTTTTATGGATAGTAACCTGTGTAGTTCCCAGTTTTGTTTACAAGGGTACTTAATTTCATTGGTAATTGTTGTTTTCTTATATGCATATTCTAAGAATACTCTAATCCATAACAAAAATTAGTTCCTGGTCTGACTTCAAAGCCATATTTCTGACAGTGCCGACTGGCATCAATGAAAGTCTGGCAATCAATGAGAGGTTCTGAAAAACACAAATAGAACCTCATGCGCCCAGACTTTGGTGGTGTTCGCGGCATTATTATTTTATTATATTATTCCCACTTCTAGCCAGATATGGTATTCGTAAAAGACAGTTAAAAATTATAACAAAAGCGGAAAAACCAAACAATAGTCTATTACTTCATACTAATCTTTGCCTTCAATCACCATCAACGCTTGCATTAATAATTTTAACCTTTTAGTTGTTTGTTGACCATAACCTAACAAGTGTCAAGGCAAATGCCAAGAGCACGCGCCTATTCTTATCCCAGATGATATCATGGTAAATACGATGGGTTTTATTCTTCTATCTGGGTAGTCTATAAGAGTTTTAACCTCATCAATAGTCGGTGCTCTGTCATCAGAATAATATTTTGCTTTTGGAAAACCTTTAGTAATCTTTACCCAGTTAAGAACAATATCATTCATTACACAGAATAGTTTAGCAGCTTTGAAATAATTTTTTAGGGTTGCTGGAGTAATAAGATTTCTATTCACTCTGTTTTCAATCTGATATCTAAAAAATTGAATGAAGTAGTTAGTTGTCCACTTTGCGTCGTTTGTCGCTTTTTTAAGAAACAAATTGGCTTGTTCAGACAGAGATAGATTTGATTCAAAACCAAAATCAAAAAACAGTTTTAAATTTCTAGAATACTGTCTTTTGGTTTCTGTAGTTTTTAACGCGAACAAAAAGGAATCGAGGTACTGTTCGTTTCTCTGTATGAGCACTACAATTGTTATTTTTCGGCAGGATTAATATTGTTTCCGACATGGGGCTGGTCGGATTCGAACCGACGACCTCCAGCGCCCGAGGCTGGCATCATACCAAGCTAGACGACAACCCCTCTAGTTTATTTCAAATTTCCCTTAATATAATATAAGATGCAGATTCTGATTGGCGTAACAAGCTTTTACGAGATAATAATCTACTATTCAAATTCATCCATAAATGGAAAATTTATTCTTTTAGAAGCGAGATTTACTATATTTCTATGGGCCAATTTTCTTACTATATCTGCTGCAACTGGTAATGCACCAGTAGCACCCGGGGAATTATAATTCAGAATGTGTAGTGAAGACTCATTTTCTACAAGTAAACTCTCAGGTGCAAAGTTTCCGTTCTTATCAATTAGCAATGATCTAATACCCGCTCTACCTCTTTGTTTAAAATCAGAGGGATTCAAAGAGGGCAAAAATCTCCTTACTCTATTTATCATATTTGTTTTAGATAAGGAACTTGAGAATTCATTTGATACTAGACGTAGGAACTGTTTGTTTAAAAACAATTTTAACATTCCTACTTTAGATGATTTAAAAATTTTCGGAACAGCGTTTTTTAGGTTATCATATAAATTATATGAATATGGACCAAATACCGGAACCGCATTTGGTCCTATTTCACATCTTCCATCATTTCTAATAATCCAATGGGGATCCAAAAAAGGGTATTCTGTATATCTTGGCACTGAATAAATACTTCTTTTAGTAAGATTATTGTATTTTTCAGGCGCTATCCAATATTCTCCTCTAAAATGAAGATCGGTATATTGTTTTGCAATGCCAACACTATGAGCAATAGCAAGTGAATTGCCTCCTGCTGCATTTATTATGTAATCAGTAGTTATATCTTTAACAGTCCCAATGACAGTCAATTTTCTATTTGCAGCTGTTTTTGTATTGGGGTAAATGGCTCTGAATTTGTTTTCAAACGAGGTCTTGCAGCCAAACATAATTGCGTCTTCCATAAGTTTTTCATTTATGAGGCCATAATCGGTTGAAGCATCTCGGAAACATACAATCCCGGATTCACATTTTAGATTGGGCTCGATTCGTAACATTTCATCTTTACTTAAAAATTTTACATCCTTGTCTCGCAATCCATTTTTGCAAGCCCATTGAACATGTTTATGTAAAACGTCAATTTCACTGTCATTTATTGCAATCTCAATTACTCCATCTTCTTTAAATGGTAATTTATGTAAAGTGCAATACCGTTTTACCATGGCAAATCCCTTTAATGCATAGGCTGCAGTAGATGACTTTTTATCTGGATTATAGTAAAATGGGGCATGAACTTTTCCAGTATTCCTGCTACTAGTATGCAGTGCAACCTTTTTTTCTTGTTCAATGACGATAATTGATGAATCTGTCATGATCGAAAGAAAATAAGCAATAGCACAACCTAATATTCCTCCACCAATAACTGTAACATCATAGCTGTCTTCCAATTTATCACCAACTACTATAATCGATCAAAATACTGATGCAACTATTATCTCCGTTATCATTCAAACTATTACTCAATTAGAATATCATTTCATTTTTTATTTTTATAATTTAAATGATAATCAAACGATTTGTAAAAAGCAACAATCGAAGATGCATTTAATATTTTTCCATCAAATAGTAACTGTTTAATTTCATCAATTGTTAGAATCGTAGGCTCTATTATCTCCATCATCCCCAATTCTTGCTTCCTTTCGTTAACTAGATCATAACCGACAAATAAATTGCCTGTCTGTTCAAACATCGTATAATCTAATGTATATGAACCCAAGCTGATAATATTATTTGCCTTGTAGCCAGTTTCTTCTTTCAATTCTCTGCTCGCAGCTTCAAATGCCGATTCACCTGCATCAATATATCCGGAAGGAGCTTCAATTTGATATGAATTAACCAAATGTCTGTAGCTTTTAATCACTAGAATTTCGTTATCTGACACAAAGGGCACTATGGTGGAATAATCTTTTCTTTTCGCTCTAGTATAGATCTTTTTTTTGCTATTAATGTCCAGTATGTCCTCATATAGTTCGATATACTTATTGGAGTATATTTTCCGTGAAGATTCAAACCTCCAACCAGACGGTAGATTCATGATTTTATTCCCATTATTACAGTTATTTGCTTTTTTGTAAACTACACTAAATTATGTCTGCAGAAGGTCCTCGTATTTTTAGTATTTCCTTCTTAAATCGAATTAAACAATGTCCGTCCCAACTCAAACATTACACTCCTGCAAGCTTCACTTTCCCGTATAGGCAGGCGTTTTGCAGATCTTTAATCTCATGAGGCTTGTGTTTCCTGATTTCAACTATGTATCCACTTGTGGAATGATAAAAAATGACCATGTCAGTTGGATAAAGGGATAGCATTGCGTGATTTTCAGGATCTGATGACATGTGTCTTAAATGAATCCGTTCCCATGAAAATAACTTATCAATGTCTCCATTAAAGTGAAAATTACTGCCGCATGGACAGGTTGAGTCCCTCCAATTTCCTTCGATATTTTTAAGCCATATGTTTCCTTTATCAGTGGATCGCAATATCTAAAGTTGTATTATATCTTCAACATATATACCATTTCTCTAATTATAACGGAATTTTGATAACATATCGATGGCGTCGCCTTAATTCAAATCAATCGATCAGCCTTTAATCAACTGTCGTTGAATTATAGCATTATTGGAATCAATATCATTCCAGACAATCTCAAAACCCATTTTTGGAATAAGCAAGGTAATACATTCTTCAGGAATATTGTTTTCACCTAGGAACTTAATTGCATCCCCTAATTTCCTAATCTTATCAAGTTCTGGTAACAATTCATTAATTTTATCATTAGATATGATATAATTGTCAACTAGTAGGAATTCCTTTAGTCCATTTGTTCTCACTTTAGTTGCATTATCATTGATTAATTGAAGATTTCTAATAATCTTCAAGACCGACTCAACCGGAATGTTATGCTTATCTGATATTTCTTTAAGAAAAATAACTTTATTTTCATTTTCTCGAATTTTAGTTTCTATTTCTTTGGTAATCATATCATGTGAATTGATTGAAATATCATTAATGAACTTAGAATCAATATCCTTCAGATATTTAATTATTGGACCAAACGGAATTTGGTCTTTCTTATATAAAATTAAATGTTTTCTAGCTATAAGTTTAGAAAAAATCGAATCACCCATTATTTTGTCTCCATTCTCAGAAATATAATTATCCATATTTGCAGCGATTAGTAAATCAGTACCTAGCGAACTCCCAGATTTCATAGTCAACAAGTCTTTTATTTTTTCTAATTTTCTTTTTAGGTAGTCCTTTGTCCAGAAACCTACTATCTCTAAATAGACTTTAATTCCGTATTTTTCAAATGCAAAATCAGCTATGAAGGCTTTACCATCGGAAAGAATTAGAGGATCCGGCTCCCGAGTAAGTTTCCATCCTGTAGAGAACTTGAGAAATTTATCCATAAATTTTTTCTCAACATTGCTATCAAAGCTATCCACACCATATTTGTTAAATGATACGTTAGGTTCTGAGTTTGGCTCTGACTCAAGATGAATACTTGATGCGTCAAATAGTGGGAGATCCTTATCTTTGTTTGAGAGCTGAAATCTATAGCTTTTCTTGATACCGGAAATTGATTTTCTTAATATTACTGCATCTATGGACCAGTTTTCAGTAAATATTATTAACGGAATTAATTTGGCCATTGCCAGACCGTATCTGTCTGTCAGTCTTAGTATGCTAAGCGGACCGTCAACAGTACATATAACTCTCTTGTTCTTTTTGCCATTCAATACCATATCTTCATTTTTTCTTTGATTAATTGGTTCTGAATCCAAATTGGATTCATGATAAAGAAAATACATCAATCCAAGTTGCTTTATTTTACGTAATATTTTCTTCCAATTGAAACCCCCGTAAACACTGAATTCTAGTTTGACACAATTTAGTAGCAGAGTTTGAAGAATGGAAATATTGTACCAAACAACCAGTTGTAATGGAGACAATGAATCAAAATTTTTCAAGTACTTGTTTTTGTCAAGATCATTCCACATTGCAAGTTCCAGTTCATCAATAGTCAAGTTGTTTTTTAAAGCAACTTTCTGAAGTATTCGCTTTCTTTCATCTTCCGTTACTGGATAACCAATTCTAGAAGATTCTTCAAATATTTTCCTTCTAAGATATGTGGCATTAATTGTATTGTTGTTCCTACTGTCGGAAAACGTCTTACTTGGCGATTCATATACACACCTTTGCTCTAGTAGCTGACAGATACCTCTGACAAGTTTATAATCTGTATATTTGGCTTCTATTTTTGAGAGATTCTCGTCTATGTTTGCCTTGGGTAGTTTCTTCTTAGCCATTTCTTCAAACATTTTAATTATTTTTGATGGTAAGGAAAGTTCATTATTTTTCTCATAGTCATAAAATATGGGTCTTATCTGATTCATTTTACCTGATACGCGTACTCTTAATAATTCAGTTGGCAACATTTACTATTATTACCTCATATAGTTGTAATATGCAGATCTAAGTTATTTCCATCTAATTAATTTTTTATTATTGAATGCTTGAAGTTCAATTTATAATATTAGAGTGAATCGAATCGAATTTGCAGTCTAGTATTATCTGCAACCACCCACCCACCCTCCTATCAGTGTCTCAAGCCTTAAATGTAATAGGTCTACATGATGTACAGAATGAGAACTAAAAAATCAACTTATTCAAATTCTCATATACAGGAAGATGAGTCACACAACTCTGAAAGTATTTCTGATGATTATGCGGAAGATATCGTAGACAAACGTGAGCAATTAGAAAAGGAACAAAAAGAAAATGCTGTCATGAATAATACCGAAGAGTCCTTAACTACAATATCAGAACAATCTCAGATTAATGATCTTACTAATCTTGAAATTCAAGACATTGAAGGGATAGGCCCTACAACTGCTAAGAAGCTTAGAGAAGCAGGAATTTTTTCGGTTATGGATCTGGCCGTGGCCGGAGTTGAAGATCTAGCAGTAGACATTAATGCATCCAAAGAAAGTGCAGCCTCATTCATAATGGCAGCTCAAAAACTTTTAAGAGAATCAGATGTTCTTGATAAAGAATTCATCACTGCTGAAACTGCACTTAAGAAAAGAAGATTGTTGTTACGATGTTCTACTGGTTCAAGTATGCTTGACGATCTATTCTTGGGAGGTATAGAAACACAGGCAGTTACTGAACTTTATGGCGAATTTGGTTCGGGCAAGTCACAGATATGCCATACTATGTGTATTACTGCCGGACAACCAATAGAATCAGGTGGATTAAACAGTGGTGTTATTTACATTGACACTGAAGGAACATTTCGACCTGAAAGACTGGAGCAAATATCTAGTACTAGAAGCATAGATCCGGTACGTGCACTGCAAAATGTAGCTGTATGTAAAGTCTATAATAGCGCACATCTAGAATTAATAGTTAAAAATCTCGGTAAATATATAGACGATTACAAAGCGAAATTAGTGGTTGTCGATAGTATAATTTCATTACATAGGGCAGAATTCTCTGGCAGAGGAACGCTTGCTGATAGACAACAAAGACTTAATTCTATTATGCATAAACTTCTTAGAATTTCAGAAATTTACAATGTTGCAATAATAGTTACAAACCAAGTGCAATCTGCTCCAGATACATTCTTTGGTGACCCGACAAAACCGACTGGTGGAAATGTAATTGGCCATGCTTCAACTTACAGAGTATATTTGAGAAAATCTGGTGAAAACAGAATAGCAAAAATGATCGATTCTCCATATCATCCATATAGTGAAGTAAGATTTACCATCAATGAAAAAGGAACAGATAACCTAGACGAAGGTAAAAAATCCAAGAAGGAATAATTTTTTAATATTACAATTATTTAGAGTGGATACAAAATCAAAATATCAAGTTTCTAGGCAAGGTATTAGTGTAGGGCAAGCATAGCATAACAACCCCTTTCAAGTATCTTCGGGTTTGTGATTTTCATTATAATGCCGTAAATATTCAGATTCATTTTCAAATGTTTTATTACATTTACTGCACATTACAGGTTCATCATTGTCATTTTCAATTCCCATTTCTAAACAATTGAAAGGAGAGGCGGTTTAAGAATTTACGGATATTGTCAAGTTGATTATGCCATCTTTCTACCATCTTTCTAGCTGAATATTTCTTTCCAAGTATGTGTTCTTGGTATAAGTTAGAGGATCGCGAGCTAGTCTACGGCAAAAGATATTTTTACGCAAGTTCGATATTTTGTTATTTTTCCTGAGGCAGGATCTATATGGGCAGTCATATCGACAACTTCTATACCGTGTATGCCATGCAAGGTCTTTTTTGCTTCATCGACTGCAACTTGAGCAGCATCCTCCCATCCTTTGTCTGAGCTACCTATTATTTCAATTACCTTTGCAACATGATGAGTCATAATGAAACATAATACACTTCATTTGTTATAAAGACTTTGATAGTATAATTAAACCAGATAAACAATATATAAAAATGTAACAAAAATCAATAAGTAAGCAACGATTAAAAATGATGCTTACTATATTTTATCATGGTTCGACATACAAATAGAAATACCAGAGAGCTAGTAAAAGTTCTTCCTTTTCTTTCTGTTCTCTTTATGTTGTTAATTGTTCTACCCACCCAACTAATTCATAACTTGATGATATTTGCATATCATCCTAAAGAGGTTGACAACGTATTATCTGAAGGGGGAAAGGTATGTCCACTAGAATCTGAATGTAATAAACAGAATGAAAATCATACAGATACTCATAATATGACTCTGAACGTTCCAAATCCAGGAAAATTGGATGATGGGCAAGGTTCAGCAGCCAGTTCAACAATAAATAATTCAATTGGTCCTCAAAATAAAACCAATTTAGGTAATACTACCACTCTAAATGGACAAATCAAAAATTCAATTCAAGACATGATAAACATTACAACTGATAAACAAATTTATAATCCGGGAGAAAAAGTTAGAATCTCAATAAAAAATACTGGATCAGAACAGCTAACATTTCCAAATTCTGCGTTAGGGCTTACCATAAGAAACTTGGCATCAAATGAATTATATCCAATTTTATCATCACAGGTGATAACAATTCTGAGTCCAGGAGATTCAAAATCCCTTGAATGGGATCAAATGGGTATTGATGGAAATCAGGCACCATCGGGAAATTATACGGCCTCAGTAAATTCAGGCATTAATTCGGCTGATACAAACTTTTCTATTAAATAAATCATGCTTGTCTTCCTGTAAATTTATTGTTGGTGACAAGGTTTTCTAAGTTTTACTATTTCTTTCTTTCTATCTTAATCTATTGATCATATTAAATTTCAAGTAAAATCAAAAGATGTCTTGATATCGGATTCATGGGCCCGGAGGGCTTCGATCCCTCGATCTGTGGTTCCGAAGACCACTGCGATATCCTGGCTACGCTACGGACCCTCTTTTTCTAACTTTAAAATTAGAATCGAGGTTCTATATCAATTGAGCTAATTGATAATTAATATTTCAAATAAACTAAATGAAATCAGTTAATAACAATCAATTTATTATCTCAAAGATTTCTCAGTAGTTGTAATTAATTGAAGGTATCTGACAGAATATCCAATGTGGAATATGCCATCAGAGATATAACACTACATGCGAGACAATATGAAAAATCTGGAAGAAAAATAATCTACCTGAATATTGGTGATCCAGTAAAGTACGATTTTCCGACACCGGATCACATAAAGAAAGCATTGATAGACGCAATTTTAAACAATTTCAACTATTACGCAGATTCAGAAGGCATTTTAGAATTAAGGCAAGCCATAGTAGAGAAAGAATCGCTAAAGGGACTTTCCATAACTGTCGAAGATGTTCTTGTCACCAATGGTATTTCTGAAGGACTAGATATGGTAGCTGCATCCATAGTGGAACCAAATTCCGAAATTTTAATGCCCGGACCATATTATCCTCCCTATGCATCTTACGTAAAATTTTACGGAGGCAAGCCCATTGAATTTAGACTTACAGAGGATGGAACACCTGATCTTGATGATATCAAGTCAAAGATTACATCAAAAGCAAGAGCATTGTGCATAATTAACCCCAATAATCCTACCGGTGAGGTTTTTAACAGCAAGAACCTTAAACAGTTAATTGATGTTGCTGCTGAACATGATATGTATATAATATGTGATGAAATATACGATAAACTGGTATTTGATCAGGAATTTACTGGAATTGGTAAAGTGGCAAAAGATGCGCCGGTGATACTACTTAATGGTTTTTCAAAAGTTTATCTCATGACAGGATGGCGTTGTGGATATATATGTATGAATAGCGAGTGTCAAAAATTAGAAAATATCAGGAGCAATATTCCAAAACTGGCGAGAGTTCGTATAGCTGCTAATCTTCCAGTACAAAAAGCTGCAGTAGCAGCTCTTCAAGGACCACAAACATACATAGCTAAAACCGTAAGTAAATTAAAAAAAAGAAGAGATTTAGTAGTGAAACGATTAAATGAAATAGATGGAATCTCTTGTAAATTACCAAACGGGGCATTCTATACTTTTCCAAAAATTCTTTTTAATGGTTGGAAAGACGATAAAGATTTTGTTCTCGATCTACTGAACAAAACCGGTATTCTCACAGTGCATGGTTCCGGTTTCGGGGAACTAGGAAAGGGTCATTTTAGAATCGTTTACCTTCCAAATGAGCAAGTACTTCAAGAAGCAATGGATAAGCTCGGCAATTTTATAAATAGTAAAAATCGAAATTAATCCCCATCTCAATCATATTGATAAGGCCAATTACCATTTTGTATTGTTGTCGCTATGTACATTTCTTCTAAATTTACCCCAATACAGTAATATTCCTCCGCCAATCAACATTGCTATTACAAATTTTTCGTTTGTCACCGAATTGCTTGTATAATTATCAAGATAGAAGCCAACAGACAACTCTGTGGAATAAAGATAAAGGTTCCTTAAAGCAATAATTATCGCCATCACAATAAATACGACTCCCATACCGTACATCCAATTTTTGCTTTGCTTACTAGGCTCATTTCTTCTTTCGAATTGGTTCAAGTAAGCTTTATTCCAGGGTGTTTAATTTTGTTCTTCTTGGATGCGTTCAGCAGCATAGGAGTAAGGAGCTCTGCCTGATAACTAAGGGACAATGATCCAAGATATAATGGCCTAAGACCATTTATTTCTCCTATCAACTGATTTACTTTTGTAATTGAATCCTGATCGTCACCACAAACAAAGATATCAGAATCGAGACTTTCATTGATGTTCTTTAATTTCACTTCAGATATTGTATGAAACGCAGAAACAATTTTCTTGTCTGGAAGATTTTCGGCTAATAGATGAGCTGCCGATTTCATATTCTTTTCAAATGGGATATATGTAAAGCCAAAGTCATTTCTTTCCATGGGAACTATTGGAGAAACTATTATGCAATCATTTTTTATACTATTGGAGATCGAGTCACACGTTAGTTTTATTGATTCATAGGGGATTGACAGTATCAATACATCCGAATCTCTTGATGAAGATACATAATCAGCACCTTTGATGGTTCCTTTAATATTATTTCCATAAGACGATATTGCTGTGTTCATGTACTGCTCTGCTGAATTGATAGCTTTTTGTGCATCACGAGAACCAATTGTAATGTCATGATTCACAACCCATCTGAGAGCAAAACCTTCTCCCATTCCACCAGTACCACCGATTATTGAAATTTTCATTAACTATCTGTCATAAAGTGTTGGAGCATCCTAATTAAGGTTATAATCTATATTTAATGATGAACATATTCATTATGATTTTCAAGGAATAGACTAATTGATACTAAGAAGAAAGAAGTAAAATGATAAAAAACTGTTATACATTTCTATACGACATTTATTAATGGAAAAACAAATTTAAGACTTGAATTATATTAATTTGAGTTGTTTTGCCGCTTATAGTTTTTGTACGCCATGGAGAAGCAGATAATAATGTCAGACGACTCCTTGTAGGAAGGCACATAGAGTCACATCTCACAGAATGTGGAAAACAGCAGGCCAAGGACACCGGCCAACATCTAAAGAAACTGAAAATTGATAGGGTGTGTGTAAGCCCAGTAACGAGAGCAATTGAAACTGCCAAGATAATTTGTGAGATAAATCAATTAGGATACCAAACTGACGAAAGATTATACGAAATTGAATTGGGAGATTTGGTTGGTATGAATTATGATGAAGTTATCGAAAAACACGGAAACCTTTTTTTGAAATTCTACAGTGGAGATGATCCGATTCTTGATAGCTATGGTATCGAGAGCTTTTCAGCAGTTAAAAAAAGAATCCAGAATCTACTTAATGAATCTATGAAAAATTACCCAGATAAAAATTTGTTATTTGTAACTCATTTAGATCCTATTAAAGCAGCAGTATCCATCATGTTGGGTCTTCCCCCAGAAAGACTGTATGGATGGCATATACGTAATGCTTCAATGACCATTCTGAAACATGAAAATAATACTCTTTCACTTTCTGGAGTTAATGTAATGGGATTTCATAGGTATATTGGTGAATGAATAGAAAATACGGTTCTTGCAAAAACCTTAAATTAGATGTAGGTGAGTAGACCTCGGACAAGGAAATTTGATGTCACCAAGATCAAATATATGGTTACTCCTTTTGTTGTTCTCACCTGTTGTTCTGGTAATTCTTTCTTCTTTTGACAATGTTTTTGCACAAGAACAAGGACCACAACAATTCGTTGAGAGAAGAGTAGAAATTTGGGCATTATTTTACAGGCTCATGGTTGCGGCCTTTGTGGTTGGAGCTGTGGTTCAAGGGGCTATAGTGTATGTATGTTGGCGATTTAGAGAATCCCATAAGCAAAATAGGATAAAAGAAATAGAGGGCGTATAATTTGGGTCATGCAACAATTGAATGGGTATACGTAGGTGTTGTCATATCACTACTTACATGGGTGGGTGCTGAATCTTGGAATGTTGAAAGACAAGTTGAGCATATTCCACCGGAAACAGAAACAATCAAGGTCATAGGTCAGCAATGGTTCTGGACCTTTGAACATCAAGATGGTAAGAAGGAGATCGGTCAGCTTCACGTAAAGCAAAACGTTCCCTACAAGTTTGAGATTGTCTCAAAGGACGTTATTCATGATTTCAATGTACCTGATTATACTATTTTAATGGACGCCGTTCCTGGTAGAGTCAATGTGGCATGGAATCTTTTTGACACACCTGGTGAGTATCGTATTCAGTGTAGAGAGTACTGTGGTTTTGGCCATCCCACTATGAAAGCAAAATTATTTGTTGAACCATTTACACAGACCGCTGAAGCAACTACAGGTCAAAATGCGACTTCGGCACAAGCTCCAGCACAAAATGCCACTTCGGCACAAGCTCCTGTTCAAACAGCAGGCCCACCCGGAAAACCGCTGACAATACTTGCAGGAGCATCAGTACAAGGAAGTCCGGCTTATGATCC
>JBKPGB010000133.1:0-56379 GCA_046729135.1 Thermoproteota archaeon
GTAAGTCTCCTGTATGGTAAGGGGCTTTTTTCGGCCAGTCCCGTATTTGGCCTTTCCCCTCTACCGCAATAGTGCTTCGGGGAACGGGACAGAAACCCGAGACACCATTTATACAGAAGTTAATTATCTAAGGACTCAATACTATAATACGATTTCATACGAAGCAAGGATTCTAGTTTGGATATTATATCAGGTTTGCATTAATGAAAAGTAGATTTGTATTTCAGAGATTAACTTGGGTAAGGCAGGTTCTTATATTTAGTTGCGGAACTTTGAGTACTCTTTTAACACAAATAGACACCGGCCGGGGGATTGTTCGGTTTGTATTCAGTCCTGCTTTATATCGTACTGATTATAATCGTGATTATCGTGATTGTGGTCCTCCTCAGATTCCTATTTAATGTTCTATTCGTTATACCAGTAACGCTAGAGCATGATTTTGTAAAAGATGCTGTCTCAATTTATTTGCCTACCTGAGTTCTAGAAACAATACAATGAAGGATTCACATCAGACAAATGAAATTATAAGAACATAACTATGGGAAAGCTATGCGATACAAACTGCGCATCCTTTTCTACAAGTATAATAATTTATTTAAAAACTAGATCAGCTTATATGTTTTTATAGATAAATAAATTTCATATGGAGACGAAAATAGCTATTGTCACAATACATGATGTAAATCCATCCTGCACAGAAAGATTAGAACAGGTCACCGATATTTTAGAAAGACAAAATATAAATTACAATATTAGTCTAGTTCCATTTTATCAGCGAAAGTTTAATTTAGTAAATTACCCAACTTTTATCAATCAATTATTATCACTATCAAAAAAACAGAATGTAGAAATAACATTACATGGATTATATCACGAAATTAATAGAGTAATAGAAGATTTTGAGTCTCAATCAAAAGAACAGGAAAAAAGTGAAATACAAATGGGGCTTAAAATCATTGAGACTGTAAAGCTTCCGCTCCCTACCACATTCATTCCTCCCGCATGGCGTTTAAGCAGAGATACGATTGAAGCACTGAAAAATCTCAATTTTAAAATTGCTGAATCCAGATCAAGTATAGAATTTATTCGAGCAGCAAAAAAATATCTTCTTTCTCCAGTTATGAATTGGGACAAATATGGGGATAAGGACAAGAATAGAGAAATGCTCGATGAAAATAAAATCGAATTTTATAAACATTTATTCAATCTAGACGGTGAGTCTTTTGGTATATTTAGATTGGCAATTCATCCGCCTCACGACCCAGATGAAGCTTTAGAAGATCAAATGAAAATGATTGAGTATTTAAAAACCAATCAAAATTACAAATTTGTAACATATTCAGAATTAGCAGACAATGTTTTATCAGACAAAACTTCAAACGAATAATATAGATTTTGGTAATGTTTGATGATAGTAATACGAGAAATTAACGAATCCGATCTACGAAACGGTTTTTTAGAAGTACTCGATAATCTCGTAAGTCCCAATATTACTGAAGAACATGCAATAAAGATTTTAAAGAAAATTAAACTCAACAATTTACATAAAATTTTTGTTGCAATTAACACATCAAATAATCAGGTAATTGGATGCATCACATTATTGATAGAATTCAAATTTATAAATAAAGGTATGAAAGTAGGCTATGTAGAAGATGTTGCTGTCCGTCGTGGATATGAAAGGAAGGGAATAGGCAGAAAGCTTGTTAATCAGGTTACGAAGTTTGGAACTTCCCGTGCTAAATGTAAAAAAATAATTCTGTATTGTAACAAAAAAAATATACCATTTTATAATGAATTGGGATTCAAAGTTGATGAAGGCGCCGTTGTTATGTTATTTGAGAGCAAATAAGGAATAATATTAGCCCGTAAATTTTTCCTATCAGAAGGTGCTATTTAATAAATTTTTAATGATTAATGATATCGATGGGTTTGTACGACTTAATGGGAACGATCGAATACGTGTCAATAGATTTTGAGGTAAATTGAAAAATTGATTTTCGACACATTAAGATTATTATTGAATACCGACATGCTAGCTTTTTTAATATCACTCGGGATTTGTGTAACCTGGATGATTATATTCATTAAGTCAACTTTGTCGTATGAATCTTATTTGGCTAACACAAAAAAGAACGAAGAATGGGATATTCATTCTGATTATTTAAAAAACTTGCCAGCTATTTCAATAATAATTCCTGCAAGGAATGAAGAGCTAAATATAGAAAGATGTTTATTATCACTTGTGGATCAAAATTATCCGAATTATGAGGTAATTTTGGTAGATGATAATTCTAACGATAACACAGTACAAAAAGCAAGGAAAATACAACAAAAATTCAAGGCTAAATTTCAAAATTTAAAAATTATCGAATTAAAGTCTAAGCCCCAGGATTGGACAGGCAAAACTTGGGCGTCAGAAAAAGGACTTTTAAGTAGCAGGTATAATATGCTTCTATTTCTTGATGCGGACTGTTACTATGCCAAAAACTGCATACTTTTTGCAATATCCCATATGCTGAGTAACCAGTTAGATGTAATAACAGGATACCCATTTTTTGTTTTGAGAGATTTCTGGTCTAAAATATCCATGCCACTATGGAAGCTAATGTCCTTTACATTCCAAGATGACGCATCACATGTTAATGATCCCAACTCAGAAGTTGCTTATTTAATGGGATGTTTTTTCATGATAAAGAAACATGTGCTAATAGAAATTGGGTCCTTTGCCTCTGTCAAAAATGCGATTCAGGAAGATAAGGAACTCGGGCAGAAGTTGAAATATTCAGGCTATAAACTAAATATGGTCCAAATGGATAGTTTTATTACGGCATTATGGTCTCGAAATCTTTCAACGTTATGGCACGGACTAGCAAGAACAATAAGTCCTATGATGCTATATCAGAAAAAAAAGGTTTTTATTAATTTTGTAACTATTTTTATTTTAGCAGTCCTTCCATCTCTTTTGGTTGTTACCAACTTTCCTTCAATCATGCATGTACAATTACATAAGGACCTAACATTAAATAACTACTTACATTTGATTACTTTTGTTTTATATTTAATCACGTTTGGATTAACAACATGTTGTGTAATAATGAAATTGGTTAGTATGTGCAGAACATTCACCTGTTATGCATTATTATTCCCTTTAGGAGGACTTTTTCTAACTTTGGTTTACTTCGCAACTATGTTGCCGTTGATGTTATCCATTAAACGATCCTCAAAGAAGATACAATGGAAAGGAAGAACTTATACTTATAATAGAATTGGAAGTAAAATGATTTAATTTTAATATAATTTCGTTCATTCTGTTTTCAATAATGGCACAAATATAGATATTAGGATTCTTCATGTTTTCTAGAAACCAATTTATCAATTCAATCCTTTTTTGAAGATCTCATTTGTATGTTTGTATGTAGACTCCTCATTTTCTCGATCAAGCCAGGTACTGGATTCTTCAATTTCTTTTTGTAATATTTGTTCCACACTCATAGTCTTTGAAATCCAATTAGGCTGAATGAAGATATAATATACAAGGCCACTTAAAGAGAGGCACTGCTAGAATTATGGTGAGTGGGTTGCCCAACAATACAATTCGGAACCTTTAGCGCTTGAAATTTCTCTCCTTTCTACGAGACCATAAAACTGAAGTGGAGCCATCGCAGCGGGGAAGTGGACAAAACTCTGGAGTGGGATCAGGGTTGACTCCTTTAATTACCTCCTCTCGTGTGAACGCTTCGTCTCCAGCCGAAAGTAAGAAATCAAGGACGATTTTGCTGGATCCATCGACAAGTTTCCTCAACCAGAGAACAATCTTTTGGAGAAAGCTGCGAGCTTCTTTAAAGCATGAATTCTCTCTTGTCTTTGTATTTCCGCTCCTTCGATAGCGTCCGACAGATAACTAATTGACTTATCATAGGTACTTCGAGCGACCGGATAGGGTACCCCATCCTTACCACCATGGGCAAAATTATATTTCACAGGATCTTGCCATGAAGCTTTAGTTCCAAAAATTATCTCGCCGATAAGAGATAAAGCTCTAACAGCTGCGGGACCGAAACCGGGTATGGAAATTAGTTGCTCATAGTTCCTAGGTTGAATATCATAAATTTTTCTGAATAAACTCCAGTCCAATCTACGAGGCATTTCATAGTGTTCATCAGCACGGTAATCTTCAAAAAAGATACCAGAAGTATAGCTTAAATTGCTTCTCGGCATCCAATCATCTAATGTACCATTCATTCCCAGCGAATGATCTTTCTTTAGTACGAGCTTTTTAACAGAAGATTTTAGGTTGTCAGTATTGCCGGTTGCTAATTCTAGGGAAACTTTTTGATTTTCTTTTGAATTAATTGAAGACATGTTCAAGGTGCTCAAATTCTTGTAATTGCTTATTATTCCTGCATGAGGTTCACAAGTGAAGCTTTTCACAAAATCGGATATCCAGTGATATCTTCTTGCAGTCATGTCTTTAGTGTTCATGCCTTGTTGAATTACAGACCAATCACCATTTTTATCAAAAAGGATCACATGGTGATATAATGTGTACCCGTCTTGTACTGTCGCATTATCGACTTTTGCAACCATCCTACTTGCATACAGTAAATTATCAATCTTGTTAGAAGATAGATTGTAATATTTTTCAGCCAATGTTGGGATTTCATTTTTAGTTTGAGTAGATTTCTTGCCTTTCCCTCCTGCTATGGAAATACCGTGCTCTTCAACTGTCAGTGATTGTTTTAAAACGCCGGTTACTACGGTTGTTATTCCTGAAGAGTGCCAGTCAAAACCTAACACACAACCAAACGCCTGAAACCACAAGGGATCAGATAATCTTCTTAAAAACTCATGTTCACCGTATTCATTTACAATCACTTTCGTAATTGCCCCTGAAAGTTTGATCATCCTTTCGATAAGGTAAGAAGGGGTATGGCCGCCGTGCAGTGGAAGTTTAATTGTTGCATGAGCCATGATCTGCAATCATATAATTTAGACCATTATTCACTTTATTAGTTTACTTGAACTAGATTATTTAGAAGTTATTATTTTGTGTTTAATGGCATCTTATATTGTAAACTACTAATAAAATTGCAGAGCTTTTATAATGTTTGTTGACCACAATTATAATACATGCCAGCTAGAAGTTTATGGCAAGGCAGTATCTCATTTGGACTTGTAAATATACCAGTTAAACTATATACGGCAACAAACAGCAGAGAATACGTTTTTAATCAACTATGTAAAAATGGTCACAGAATTAGATACAAAAAATGGTGTCCAGAGGAAGAAAGAGAAGTTCCCTATTCTGAAATAAAAAAAGGTTATGAAGTCGAAAAAGACAATTACATAGTATTCGAAAAAGAAGAACTAAACAAGGTAAAATTAAATACAACCCATTCCATTGACATTAAGGAATTCATCGATTACAAGGAACTCGATCCGATCTTGATAGATAATAGTTATTACGTAGCCAATGATCCAAAAAAAGGAAACGAAAAGGCTTACGCACTTTTAGTGAAAATACTAAACGACAACAACTTGGTGGCCATAGGAAAGCTCATTCTCAAGGACAGGGAAAACGTGGTAGCCTTGAGGCCTTACCAGAGAGGTCTTGTGATGCATGTCTTAAATTACCTGGATGACATGAAGCCTGTAGATGAAATACCGGAAATGGGGAACGCAAAGTCAAAACTAGACCCGGAAGAAATTTCACTTGGCAAAATACTGGTGCAAAAATATCGCAGTAAGGAGTTTGATATTGGTGATTATTCCGACACGTATGTTCAGGAACTTAGGAAGCTTATAGAGGCAAAGAGTAAAGGGAAAAAATTTGTTTCATCCGCTCCTAAGGAGGCAAAGCCAACCAAGGATCTTCTCGAAGCCCTTAAGGCCAGCATCGAAACCAAGAAGAAGTGAAGTGGTCGAACTTTTAATTAATTCTCTATGGATTAAGTAGATATTCCTGCTTAGTTTATAAAATCAACTATAGTTTTTTTATCTTTTCGAAATTCAATTGGTTATAATTTACTTAAATCGTGTTCACAGATTTGTTTGACATAATGTCTATGACAAAATATTTCTTTCAATTCATAACACAGTAACGTTATGTTTTTGTCCGTAAATACTACTGCCAGTTTTTTACAAATTTCCATAATCTTCTTCCCAATTATTTATTTAAAAGACCGCGGCAGTTCTAGCACGTCTAAGCATAGGCAATTGGTGGTGGGCTCGGTTGTTTCTTGTTCATCACTCAACCGGTTTTCCTCAGTTGCTATATCTCTTTTTTAAATCTTATATTAGTAATCTAACTGATTGATTTAATATATATTCGAGTTTCTTAACGGCGATGATAGAGGCAACGGATAATAAAATTGCGTTACCGCCTATAAAAAAATCTATTTATTTTTTTATCTTCTAAAATCAGGACATGTGCATTGTAAACATGGATACCTTACCTTTGTCCCTAACAAATGCTGATGTTGGCCTCTAGCATGCCCACAAATGCATAAGTCGTTTTCACCTTCCATAGAACCTTATACAAAAAACTACTAGTGCTTTAATTTATTCTATCTTTTCTTCAAAATAGTGACATCTTTGGTTTCATTTCAAGTTTTGATTTCTCTACCTCTAAAAATTCCAATTTTCTTCTCTTCCTCAGTAGGTTTGTAATATATGATGCTATATGCCTTAGAATTTGTTGTAACTATATTCTGAAAAGGAGCTTAAAAGGATAATTGCCAAGGTAGAAAAGAAATCTGCAACAAAGAAGGCAATAAACTTGAATAACGATCATGGAATGCTCTCCAACGGAAAATACTTATTGGAACATCTAATAAACGGGTAAAAATCATTACCAGCAATCTACTACTATCAGATTGTTAGCTCAAATCTCAAATGACTAAGATACTCGTTTCAAATTTTACTGAATCACCTTCTGGTTTGGAGTTCGTTTGGTTTAATCCAGTCAGTACGTGACTTCCATTTGTTGTTTGATTATTTAAGAGATTCGCGACTGCTGGATCTGCAACTATATTCTTGATGCTTATCGTTACATTCCCGATGTCATAATCTTTCAAAACAATAGTTTGAGGTCCACGGCCTCCTCCCTGAGGGATTTGGTTAGTTTTCTTCCAGATCTCTTTACCGTCACTTGAATTTATTACAATATCGTAACTTTTTACAGGAATTGTTCTTTCAATTACAGAAGGTATTACCAACCCACTACTTTTTTTGTATTCGGTGCTTGAGAGATTGGATTCGGAATTGGGAGGGGGAGCATTCAAGTGTGGAGATGTTTTATTCAGGAAAACTATCTCTATGTTTAATCCTGTTGAAACGGCTGATTGTCCGGACTTTATTGCTACTAAATATGTTCCTTTGTCAGAAACCTTTTGCATAATTGGAGAACCCAATTTTACCTGTAGATCATTTGCTGTAGAGTTTGCTGAAGTTTGAGAAAAAGCCAAATTTGGTAAGGATAATAATACAACAATAATAGTTAGCGGCAAGACAAAATATTTCATACATTAATTATTGAACTTTATAATTAATAACAATTCACAGCATTTTCAGATGTTATCAATAATCCTCCTCAAATTCTTCTCCACCAGTCTCCTCTTCTACTAGATCAAGGTCCAATTCAAAGTTCTCTTTTTCTTCCGGACTCCTGTAGGGAAGATCAGCCTCTCCCGCCGAGTTACATACAGGACATTTGAACTCAATTGTTTGTCCTTCTAGGTCCAAGGGAAACTCTTTTGAGAATACCTCAGTGCACTTTGAACACACGAGAGTTGCCTGAATATTGTCGGTACTGAACCTGTTTGATTGTAACCTAAATAATGTACTAGTCATCCTTTCCTTTCCCATATTTGAGCAATATTTTTTATTAATAAGTTATCTATTATTATAATTGTAAAATACTTTATTGCATCTTGTATATGCAGTAATGGACCTGGTCACAAATTTTGTCCTTAATTTCTTCACACGAGGTAACTAGTAAATGGCTCGTTCAAATAAAATTCGACGGTCTGTAAAAACAAAGCAAAGATCTACAAGAAGAGCCAGAAAGGAAAAAATCGTAGAACATGGGGATATTTTCTTCCTCTATCGACCAAAGGTTGGAACGGAGGAGGTAAAGGATATAGACGATGTTCAGAGATTTTACATGGTTACATCGCCAGACAATTCTAAGACAAATAGAATCTTTCTGGTAGGACAGAAACAGCTTCCTGAAATCAAGGAAGGTCGATCATCTTCTGAAGAAAGAAATTGGGCACTAAACGTTGTTACTAGCTCAGATCCGGAAGAAATTAGAAAAGAATTTCTACCGGCAGAATATGAAACCGAAACACGAGGTACTAGAAGAACAGGAGCGGCCGTACCTGTCGGAGAAGGAAAATATTCCATTCTCGAACATGAGGGACACACTGAGCTGGCGTATATCTTGGAGATTCCTGAAGTTCCAGGCTCTAGTCAGAGAGAATTTCAGATTAAAAAGGAAGCAAGCTATATAATATCTGTTAAAAATCCTGATATTCAAGTACCGGGTTACTCAGCATTTCTTAAAAGGAAACCAAGTTATCCTAGTTCATTGAAACAAAAGTTTGGAGATAGACGTTGGATAAATGTTGATGACCAAGACCTTTTAAACTATGAAAATGCCCAGTTACTGTTAATTGGAGCTAGAAAGAAAGACGTGGAGGAAGAGCTCGGTATAAACATAGACGAAGAAAAAGAATCTGCCAGAACTGCAGAACTTTTTACTGAACTAAAGTTAAGAAAAGACCAGGTACCCCTCAAAGCTCTCTTTAAGGGTAAATTTCCTAGCAAAAATGAAGTACCGTTTGCTCAAGAAATTAATAGACTTTCAGAAGAAGAATCGCCAGGTAGAGGCGGCAAAATTGGTGGAAAGGTAGCAGCTAGCTCTTCTGCATCTGCTGCCAGCATTGCAAAAGTTCTTTCTGGAATCGAATTCCCAAAGAACAAAGATCAGTTGATACATTATGCGGAACGAAATAAAAATAGGGTTAGCGAACCTGATGCTGTTATTAAAGCTCTTAAAGAACTACATGATGATCATTTTGAGAATGTGGCTGACGTTGTAAAGGCTCTGGGTAATATTAGGTAAAAATAATGAGCGTTACTTTATTTCATACTTAAATGAGTTGTATATAATGAAAAACAAAACTTACAAAGATTTTACACAAAATCCGCAGTTCGCATGCCCTTATGCAATAAGGGATTTAATCAAAGGTCTAGACTCCAAAGACATAAGGAAACTGCTCATCCTCCTAATGCACCATCTGCAGCCGATCTGGAAAGGGCTCAAAGGACTTAGATATCCGAAGACGAAGGAAGAAATAATTCAGATTGTTAGCCAAGAAACCTCAACATTAAGTCGTGAGGTTCTGAATCTTATCAGTTCACTCCCTAAGAGAAGCTACCGCGATTCTGCCGGAAGAAGCACTTTTAATTCAAAAAGCATTTCTGCCTCTGGCACCAAAATCAAAATTTCAGTTTGAAAAGTACTGCAAGGAGTCTTTCCAACCACTATCATATAATATTATCAATCTAATAATTATGCTACTAAATTTAAGACACTAGTGAATCGAGTTTGGTGGGATCCGGACACCGCATATACTTTGGTTCTTTTTCAAGTTATTTAATTTTTTCACGCTTTTAGCAACTTACGACATGAACTATCAGATCCCCAAGTTACTTATCACTATTATTGAGCCTTACATTATTATTAGATTCACATTAAGTGGGGTGGTACTATGAACACTGATACATGTAGTCATTGGGCCTGTAATAAAGCAGATAATACATGCGTAGGATGTGGTGCTATAATTTGTCCGATATGTCTAAAAGAACCTGTAAATTGCAAATGTGAAAATAAAGATATTTGTTGCACATCATGAAGTCACACTATTATCATTATATCCGCTAATGGTAAGGGCATTTGATCCGTCAGTTGATGAACAGTCATTAATTTTCCAGTATAACTTTGCTAATAATACATTCACAGATAAACAAACTGGAAGCAAGTGGGATTTTGAAGGAAAATCGATTGAAGGACAGTTGAAAGGGAAACAACTTTTGCGTTTACCTTTTGATGAAGGCTATTGGTTCAAATGGACTGCTTTGCACCCGAATACAAAAATATTCGTAATTTTTTTCATAATGATCCTTGCTACCTCTGACACTAACACTAAACTTCGACGTATAAAGTCTAATAACTACAAGTCCATGATGAGCTATCACTCTTCAGTTTCCTTATACGTAATAATAATAAGATTCGAAAGATACGAAAAAACTAAATTTAATAGCTATGTATTACAACTATCCTTGTGAGCAAAATTTGGGATAAGGTTAATTCTAATGATTCAGCGTTCTTTGGGGAAGACTTCATCGATTTTGCTCAAAGTCTGACATAAGAAATTGCATGGAGTGTATTCAAAAAATAAATCTTCAGCTTTTAAACCATGAACCTTGATCGCATGATCTGCACCTTTGCTTAAGATTTCATCTTCTGTTTCACCCTCAATCACGTAATCACAATCCAGTCCTGTTTCACGGCAACAAAGGCTTAACAATACAGTATGCATATTTACGCCACATAAAGTATTAAGTTTTCTTATTCAAATATCCTGCAAACTACAAAATCTTGGCCACAGATTGACCTTTGAAGGTTTATTTAAGATGTTTGGATAGCTTAAGTGCTTTGAAGCTATTATCACTAAACGTCGGTCTTCCACGCCAAGTGAGATTCCAGGATGAACTTGTAACTACAGGAATCTTTAAGGAACCAGTTCGTGGTCGTATAAGACTACGGGAACTCAATCTCGACGGAGATAAACAGGCTGACTTGACAGTACATGGTGGTGTCGATAAGGCCATCTATGCCTATGCAAGTGAACATTATAGCTACTGGCAAAAGGAACTCCATGGCATGTCCTTGCCTTGGGGTATGTTTGGTGAAAATTTTACTACACAAGGAATGCTTGAAGAAATAGTTAACATCGGAGATCAATTCCAGGTTGGTACAGCGAAAGTCGTGGCAACCCAGCCCAGGATGCCTTGTTATAAACTTGGAGTAAAATTTGGAAGAATGGACATAATTAAAAGATTTTTAGCAAGTGGTCTTACTGGTATCTATTTCAAGGTAATGAAGGAAGGAGAGTTAGAACAAGGTGACGAAATTAAACTTATCAAAAAAGATGAAAATAGTGTTACGGTAAAGGATATTGTCAGGTTATACACTGTAAATAAGGACGATGTTCAAACAATAGAACGTGCGATAAAGGTTAAAGATTTACCAAATGGCTGGAAGTTTCATTTCATCGAACAGTTAAAGCAGGCAAGAAAAAAATGATCGCCATAATAAGCTGGTATACAAGCAGATGACAGGATCCATGAAAAGCAAATTAATAGATAATTATGGCAGAATTGCAAAAAAGCTAAGGATCTCTGTCACAGACAAATGCAATATGAGATGCAGGTATTGCATGCCAAAGAACAATACAAAGTGGTTTGATAGTACTGAGGTTCTCTCTTTTGAGGAGATAATTAGGCTCTCATCTATTCTTGCTAATTTAGGGGTTGAAAAAATAAGAATAACAGGAGGTGAACCACTGGTCAGGCCTTTGATAGAAAATCTAATTAAATCGATTGCAAAGATACCCCATATTAAGAACATCGGGCTAACAACTAATGGGTTACTACTTTTAGAGAGAGTTGAAAAATTAAAATCTAGTGGCCTTAACAGCGTGAATATCAGTCTAGATTCATTTAAAGAGGATAGATTTAAGATGATGACTGGCATCAACGGATTAGGCAAAGTTATAAGTTCTATCCAAAAAGCAAGAGAAGCCGGATTTGATGTAAAGATAAACACAGTTGTCATCAGGGGTTGGAATGATGACGAAGTCGTTGAATTTGCGAATTTTGCAAGACGCACAGGCATCACTGTCCGATTTATAGAATTTATGCCATTAGATGGGACAGGGATATGGAGAAGCGATCTTGTTTTTAGTAAAAAGGAAATGATCGAAAAATTAGAATCTGGTATTGGGGAGGTGTCTCCTGTGTTAGAACAACAGATATCAGCACCCGCTAAACTTTATTCTTTTTCAGACGGAATTGGCACCGTAGGATTTATTCCATCTGTAACAGAGCCCTTCTGCAATCAGTGCGATAGGATAAGATTGACTTCTGATGGAAGATTTCTTACATGTCTATTTGAGAACCCTGGCTACGATATTAAGAGTTACCTGCGTAGAGGAGCATCTGATGAGGAGCTAAGCCAATGCTTAATTCAATGTATGACTATGAAACAGGAAGGGATAGTGAGCTTGATAAGAATTAATGGTCTTAAGCCAAAACTAAACCTCATGCATACGATTGGGGGATAAGCTCGAATTGAGATCGGATATCCCAGACAACGACAAAATAAAAGTGAGATTATTTGCAAATTTGAGAGAATTGGTGGGTGAAAGGGAAATAACAATAACTGTACCTGGTGGCGTTACAGTAAGCTATTTAAATAATGAAATATTAAACAAGTATCCACAGCTTAAATCGTTTAGTAACAAATTCGTAACTTCTGTAAATTGTAAGGTTACTACAGATGATACCGTTATTACTTCTAGTGATGAAATTGCTCTTTTGCCGCCAGTCAGCGGGGGATGAATTCTTGATACGTATTACCACCAATCATCTAAGCTTACAAGAGGTAATGCGTGAACTAGAGGACGATTCTGCAGGTGCATTATCCATCTTCATGGGGAATGTCCGTAATCGAGGAAGGTATGGTAACGTTTCAGAAATCTATTACGAGGCTTACAGTGAGATGGCAGAAGAGAAAATGAGAGAAATTGAGAATGAAGCACAAACAAAATGGGCAATAAAAAAATTAGTTGCAATTCATAGGATCGGGAATTTAAAAGTCGGTGAGACCAGTATTATAATTGGGGTCTCTTCGGAGCATAGGCACGAAGCTTTTGAGGCATGCAAATATATCATAAATAATGTGAAAACCCGGGTACCCATTTGGAAAAAGGAAATAACTGATGAAAGTCAGAAGTGGACAGACGGAATCTTACTGGAGTAGAGTAACGATGAATGATAAAAAGAGAAGGGGCATGTTTGATGTCGGTGCAAAGCCAGATTCCTATAGAACCGCACGAGCAAAAGCAGTAGTGAACATCAACGCTAATACCGCAGAATTTATTGGACAAGGAAAGTCACCCAAGGGGGATATTGTGGAGGCAGCGAAGATAGCGGCTACTTCAGGGGCTAAGAAAACTTCGGACCTTATACCATATTGTCATCCGATACCTCTAGATCACATTGGGGTTCAAGTATCAGTAAAATCCCACGCAATTGAAGTCGAAGTAGAAGTTAAAAGTATATGGAAAACGGGGGTAGAAATGGAAGCTCTCAGTGGGGCTTGTATTGGTGCATTGACCGTATATGATATGCTAAAACCCATAGACGATTCACTATTCATCTCATCTGTCAAGCTTGTACAAAAGTCAGGAGGAATTGGCGAATTTGCAATTAAGGAGGGGAATAAGATCAGAGCAGGTGTGATAGTCGTCAGTGATTCAGTTGCAGCTGGAAAGCGCGCAGATAAATCTGGGAAATTCATCGTTAAAACTTTAAAAGATAGAAGGATTGACGTGGTCAAATACAAAATAGTGCCTGATGACAGTTCTGTTATTGAGGACCTCTTAGTGAAATATTCAGATGATCTCCATTTAAACTTGATATTGACTACTGGAGGAACAGGACTTGGTATGAGGGACCTAACGCCTGAAGCTACAAGAAAGGTCATAGAAAAGGAAATAACGGGAATTGCCGAGGGGAGCAGAGCATTTGGTCAGAGAAGAACACCCTTATCCATGCTGTCAAGAGCAGTTGCGGGGGTAAGGGGAAGAAGTCTAATAATCAATGTTCCTGGAAGTTTAAAAGCAGTATCTGAGTCCTTGGAGTTCTTATTTCCGGGGCTAGAACATGCGTTCAAGATGATGGAGGGACACGGGCATTAATGAACTTTTACTGATAATCCTTGTCCCTCTTTTCTTTGCAATAAGTTTTATTTATTCTAGCGTTGGATTTGCAGGAGGAAGTAGCTATATTGCTATTCTAGTCCTTGTCGGAGTAAACCTATACACCATCCCTCCGGTGTCACTGGCTCTCAACATAGTTGTTGCTTCAACAGCGCTCTTCAATTATTTGAGAGCAGGTCACTTATCACTTCGTATTTCTATTCCATTACTAATCTCAGTACCATTTGCTTTTATTGGTGGATCTACTGTACTACCAGAAAAAACTCTAATATTGATCTTCGTAATTGCTCTTTTTTCAGCTTCGGCCATGCTATTATTAAGTGGCAACGAAATAAAAATGAGGCAGGAGAAAATACGAAAATTAAACCTAAGTCTACCTAGGCTTTCATTAATTACATTACCATTAGGTGCTATTTTAGGGACTGTTTCGGGCCTAGTTGGAATTGGTGGAGGTATCTGGTTATCGCCAATCTTGATATTAACTGGTCTATCAAACCCGAAGACAGCTGCGGCCGCAGCAAGTTTATTTATACTCACAAATTCGGTTAGTGGGCTTGTTGCCCATTCAATTACTCAGCAGGTTGATTTTGCACTAATTATACCACTGGCCTTTGTTGTTCTTCTTGGAGGATTTCTAGGCTCTAGGTTGGGGGCCTTTAAATTTAGTCACGAAAAATTGATTTTTATTGTAGGAATTATAGTAGCAGCCGCAGGGATTAATCTGGCAACAAGGTTGTTTAAATGATGTATTTCTAAAACGGGAGGAATGATTTTTCTGACTGGTAATAAAATTCTATTGGATTACCTGATGAAAAAGACAGACCAGGAAATATGTTTATTTTTACTTGCTGTCCCCTTTTTAACGTAGTCAAGCGTTCGGGTACCAAAATAAACCCATTCGTCTCTGTTAGAACTGTTATATCCGTAGTTTCCCCGGTTATAGGCTTTACATAAAAATCACCTGATGCTGATCGCGACATTTTCACATATACTATTTTGGTAAAGTTTTGAAATTTTTTTCGGGCGTTCCAATCTTCTGTAAGCTTTGCAGAGATAAACGGTTTGTTAAAAGGCTGCAGACCCAACATAAGTCTTATGAGTGGCTGCGCAAATACAATAAAGGCATTCACTGCTCCTTGTATCGGCCCAGGAAGAATAATAACCGGTCTGCTTCGAAGTGCAGCAAGTCCCGTTACTCTTCCACGATCAAGTTTTACTCCATGGACCAGAATTCCCGGTTTTCCAATATCATTTATTGATTCAGCAACAAGATCCCGCAAACCAACAGAAGATCCGCCCGTTGTTAAGATGATATCACTTTTAGATAACGCAAACCTAATTTTGTTTTTTATCTTGCGAATATCATCTGGTGTAATTCCAAGATCTAGAGGCATACCTCCTGATTTTTCAATCAAATTAGATATGACTCTACTATTAGTATTTAGTATTTTTCCGTGCTTTATGTCAGTAATCTCTTCTGTAAGTTCATTACCTGTAGGAATAATTGCAACTCTTGGTTTTTTAAAAATTTTTATTTTTCGAATTCCAAGCATTGAAATTAATGCTAAATCTTGTGCTCTAAGAACGTGTCTTTTGTTTAGTAACAAATCCTTACGTGCGATCTCGCTTCCTTTATATGATACAAACGATCCTTTTGCAAAATCTCTTTGAATAATAATTGTACTATTTTTAGAATCAAATTGTGTATATTCAACAGGAATAACAGTGTCTCCCAACCGTGGCAGGACTTCGCCAGTTGAGACCCTAATAGCTTGTCCTGTAAGAAGGATTTGGTTTTCACTCTTTCCAGCTCTTCTCCTAGGAACTACCCTAAGTTTTATGGGTCCATGTTGAGATATCCTCCTAATATCGTTATATTTTACAACAAATCCGTCCATGTGAGAACAGTTACTCGACGGAATATCAATATTCGATATTATATCAGTCCATAGGACCCGTCCTATCGCCTGCTCAGTAAAGATTGATTCTACCATTGGTCTGATAGTTATTGCATTTATTAGTTTGGAATAGCTTGCCCTCACCGAAGTATAATATGAAGGTGTCCAATGCATCCTTATTGTTTGGTTTAATTAGTATTTAAGAGAGTACCGCCAAGAGAATTGGTCGATTCAATCCAAGCTTAGATATTATTTTCGAAAGCCTCGATCTTATGCCTTAGGACGCAGAAGTCAGATATATATTGATAATAAGATCGCCTGTCGATGGTAATAGTAGAGCATTGAGAACGTGTCGAAGCGCCCAATATTTGGCATAATCACCCCTTGTACAATTCACTGCTACGTTACGTATTTAGATACTCCTTATATAATATGATTTGATTATAATTACTACTTTTCCCAATGTCAAGCCAAATGAGTATTAGAGTATTGGTGATAGCTGTCAGTGTTACTGTCCTGATAGCAGTAACATCAAAAGTCATCTTCAGTCAAGGCCTATCAGTGAACGATACACAAAACGAATCTGCTGTCAACAATCAGTCAATGATGATGCCAGGTGGCACTATGACTTTTGGATCTTCGCTAGATAATGCTAGAATGCATTTAATGGAAGCAATCATGGATCTAAATGAAGGAGACATCAAGGGCGCAATTATGCAGCTAAATATGACAGATCAAGGAATTAAGACGCACGAAAAAGAGATGATGGACATGATGAAGAGTATGAAACCGAATATGTCCTCCACTATATCGAAGACTCAAAATGAATCATCATAATTATGGGAAGGATAAATAGATAGATAGCTAAAGCATCGAAAAAACCTTAAATCGTTAAAATTCGATTTAAGAACGTGGCAAGAAATTTCCACAGAATCCTGGTTCCGTTTGTTGCAGGTCTAGCGGCAGGAGCAGTGGCTGTTGCAGTGTCACTTATACTAAAAGAGACGAGTGGTGGAATGTTTCTCCCAGAAATAGCGTCTCAGGCGTTGTTTTCAGTAACTCCTGGACAATTTGAGTCACAGGCAGTTGAAAATATCGGACCACTTGCAAAATATTCAGCATTTATTGGTTCAATTATTGCTAATATTGTAGCTTTTGGAATTATAGCAATATTTCTTGATAAATTATTTGCTAGATTGAATAAGAGAGGATTTCTACTAGAGGCTCTACTATCTTCTGCATTATCGTATATAATTTTTATAATTATAGCAGTAATACTGGTTACACTAATTCAATCACGAAGTGGTATACAAGTCGTACCACTGCCCATTATAATGCTATCACTTATTCCATCCCAGCTTGCCTTTGGATTTGTGCTTTCATCATTCTTTCATGGTAGAACTAAGAGAAAATCACTGGAAGTGCCCGGACCCGAGCCCAGTGTTGGTACCCCAACTGATACCATGGACGTCACATATAGTAGAAGAGCATTTCTTCGCCTAATAGCCGCTGCCGCTGTAGCATTACCGATAATTTTGCTTGGGGTGGATAGACTACTTTCCAGACAAAATGAGGCACAAGAACAAGCATCGACTACCCCTAATCTATTACCACAGACTGGTCCTAAACCTAAGGGGTTCGAGGATCCAAATCTAGCACCAATTCTTGCTTCAGAAGTTACTCCAACATATTTGTTTTACAGGATAGATATCAATCCAATAGTTCCCCAAGTCGATTCAAAGTCCTGGAATCTTACAATAAAGGGGCTAGTTGAAAAACCATTAACCATTAACTATGACCAGATTAAGTCAATGCCTTCAGTAGAGGAATATGTAACATTAGAATGTATAAGTAACAAGATTGGTGGCGACCTAATAAGTACCGCTCTTTGGAAAGGCGTACGTTTAAGCCAACTGCTTCAAAAGGCAGCTATAAAGCCAAATGTAAAATATGTCGTGTTTAGGTGCGCTGACGGTTACGATGTTGGGATACCCATAGAGAAGTCCCAAATGGAAGGGACTATACTGGCATATGATATGAACTATGCTCCCCTTACACCAAAGCACGGTTTCCCCGTTAGGGCGATTGTACCAGGTCTATATGGAATGATGAATCCAAAATGGATAACAGAAATTGAACTAGTAGATAGTGTTTATGAGGGCTATTGGCAGCGACTAGGATGGCGTAATAACGCCGAGGACAACACTGGTTCGACCATATTAATTCCGGATCATGCACCGGCAAGACAAAGATTCAGAAAGCTAGATGAAACTAAGGATTCTTCATACGGCGGTAAAGTTCCAATTGCGGGAATTGCATTTGCAGGAAATAGAGGAATATCTAAGGTTGAGGTCAGCACTGATGGAGGGACTACCTGGAAAACTGCCCAAATTAAGGATCCTCTCTCGCAGTACACGTGGGTATTATGGACAGCCGGGTATGTACCACCAAATAAAGAAAATTATAAAATTGTAGTTCGAGCAACTGACAAAACAGGAAACACCCAAACTACTGAGATGAGCCCGCCTTTTCCCAACGGTGCCACTGGATACCATACAATAACAGCATAGGAATGAATTATCGATTAACTGTCAACTATCCAATAGTCTTCACTTTTCGATAGCGGTGTCAGGTAAAAGTGGTAAACTGAATCTTCCATTATTACAAAGTTAAATCAAAGATAAAAAGCCAAAGTGATTTTGTTGATTTGATTTGGATACAGTTTGACGAAAAATAAACTTTATCTATTGATGTGGGAGAACTTTAGTTAATGTTTGACAATACCCACTTTGACAGATTGTTGGTTTGTCTCTTTGTTTTACTATTGGCTATTTTAGGAATAACATTATCTCTTCATTCTATTGCTGCGGAAGATTTTGATGCTCTAAAAAATCGGTCTATGGAGGCCTACAAACAATTTAATGCTATGACAGAGGACCAAAGGAACTCCGCGATAAAGAACATGAGTAGTGCAGATATGAATATGGTTATGATGGGTGCTGCACAAACAAACAACGAGGTAAATGAAACCATACAGGCAATGGCACCGCCGAATACAGACATGGCGTCAATCTATCAATTAAGAACCGGTAATTTTACACCTTCTGGAAACATCTCAAAAGTCAGTGGAATTTCAAGAATTCTCTCTGTAAATGATAATGAGTTCCTACGATTTGAGCACTTTAACATAACGAATGGACCAGAGCTTCATGTATACTTTACTAGCAAAGGAGATTTAGTAAATAGTAAGGATCTCGGTATGCTTAAAGGAAATATAGGCGCGCAAAACTACTTCTTAGGTAATACTGCTAATCAATATGACACAGTAGTGATCGCATCCAAGCCATTTAAGATGGTGTATGCAAAAGCAACATTGGAACCCTGACCACGTTCGTTTGAAACTTTTAAATAATTGTGAAAAAATTAATTGAATTGCGAAAGAAATGATTATGATTATGATTGCACATCAAATTGAATATGTCACTCAAATTTCAAATTCAAGAATTAATTATTCACCCCGAATCGAAACTACCAGCAACACGTCTGGAATGAATAGTTATTAATATGTATGGTTAGGCATCTCCATGGATTTTGTAGAAGCATTAGATATTAAGAGTCTACCTCCCGGTTCTCACACAGTTATATCGATTAGTGGTAAGGAAGTATTACTCTTCAATATTGACGGAGAGATTAGCGCTATCGGAAACGTATGTTTAAACAAAGGAGGTCTTCTAAGTGAGGGCAAGGTTGAAAAAAAGTATGATGGGTACTATGTTACCTGTCCATGGCATGGATGGGAGTATAATGTGAAGACCGGGGCTGCTCCTCCTGGATTTGTGACCAGCAAGCCCTCTATGATACTTTGGTCAAAGACAATAAGATTTTTGTTTCAGCGTTACCAAGAGTGCTACCTCTAAAGGCGGAACATAAAGATAATCCACTTCAGGATTTGGTAGAGCTTCGTTATGAATCAACCAAATCATCTTTAAACATACTTGGCATATCTTGTACAAACATGAATCAAAACTTGCCTAGGAAATCCACATCCGATGAAGCTTTGCGAGATGCGTTAGAATATGGAAGTGAGAAATATAATGCAAGTACGGTACTGCTAAAACTAAGTGACTTAGAGTTTAGACATTGCAAGGGATACTATAGCAGAAATGATCAGGCTTGTACCTGGCCATGTTCAATCTCGGAGATGTATAGTAACGATGGCATGAATGAAGTCTACAGAAAGCTGATACTATGGGCCGATATTTTAGTCCTATCAACACCAATAAGATGGGGAAACGCCTCATCACTATACTATAAAATGGCTGAACGTCTCAATTGTGTTCAAAACCAAATAACCTTACTGGACAGGGTACTAGTAAAGAACAAAGTAGCAAGCTTCATCATAACAGGTGGACAGGACAACATTCAACAAGTTGCAGGTCAAATGATGGTATTTTTTACCGAGCTTGGATTTTCGTTACCGCCATTTGCGTTCGTGGGGTGGAGTAGAGGTTGGACTGCGGAGGATATGGAACACAATGTAAAGTTATTCTTAAAATCTAAGTATGTCAGGAGGTCTGTTAGAGATTTGATAGATAACGATATCAAACTTTTGCGCCAACTTAAGGGTGATTCATGTGTGCATATTGCATCACCACAACCAAAGATTTCGGAAGCACCTTCAAAAATTAAAATCGATAATGATGGTACTCCCGACGATTAAGATGGTAACACTTAGCAGCCTGATAAGAAATAATATAAAATAGTAAATGGATGAATGAATGGTTGCTCCTCCTAGACAAAATTAAGGATCTCCAGAATGTTTGTAAAATAGTTTCTAAATTAAAATCGCAACTAATAGAGGAGTTACCCCACTATGGACACGATGCTCTCTTTTTAAAGAATGATGAGATAACGACTGGCCTATTAAACAATATGACAGAAATTAAAATAAATTTAGTCACCGCAGAGCTTCTTTACTTTCATAATGAACAAGGATACCTTGTCGAGTTAACTCGTAATGAAATAGTTGAAAGATTACAAGATATTGTTACCAGATATGGTCTCAATATTCCAAGGACTACTCGATTGACAAATCTTAATACTGAAGACTTGGCTGACTACCTTGCATTTGCGACAAAGGCTAACAGAAGTCTAGAATTATTTCAGATGAAATTAATTGGACACTTCACTCAGGTGCATCTGTGGCCAGATGGATTTGATTTCTCAGTAGAATGGTTTACGAAGAAAAATGACGAACAGATTGGCGTGGGCATCTCTCCAGGAGACGATCAGTATGAATCACCATATCTTTATGTAAATCCTTATCCCTTTAATGAAATGATGGTCAACGAGCCGTTGTTCACTGGCAGATGGCACACAGTCGGATGGAAAGGAATCAAAGTAGAATGGAAAGACCTTGAAAAGAAGCTAGAACAACAAATCTCAGGCGAAATATATGACCTATTTTCAGTTGCACAACGCAATTTTCAAGAAAGGTAATCTTTTTTAGATGTATTTAGGATCTGACGCATAGTTAATTCGTTCATATATTTAGTAATTTTACAAAAATATTAAAGTTTATCAGATCCGCTAAATTTCATATTACTATATTTTGGCTAGGTGGAATATTATGTCATCGTTTATTTCTAATCTGTCTTTTTGTCCGTGATATGACTGTCTTCGTTCTTCTCGATTTGACTGTTATTGACATCAATACCGAGACCGTTCTGATCCCTAGACTTCATTATCTTTTCTACCTGATTATCATATAGTTTTACCAAATCTGCAATTGTTACTATGCCAATGACTTTATGATCTTCATTTGACAAGACAGGCATTTCTTGAAGGTCATTTGACGAAAGTCTAAGTAATGCGTGGTGAAGAGAATCAGATGTGTAAGCAAAAAATGGATCTTTTATCATAATATTTTCTAATTTAATAGACTTACGATATTCTTCAGGGAACTCAAAAAGTTTGTATCTATATACAACACCCTCAAGTTTGTCACTTTCATTAACTAGCATAATCATTCTACTGTTATTTCTATTCAATATTTGAAGTGCTTCTTCTATAGACAGTTTTTTTGAAAGTTTATTGATTGGATTTTTCATAACATCTTTTACATAAAGATCTCTTAGTATGACACGTTGATATTCCATTCTGTGAGCAGGTGAATCAGACCTATTTAGAACTTGGTTCCGGAATATTGAACTATGCTGTCCTGACATTATGTATGCAATAAAAGTGGCAAGCATCATGGGTGCTAGAAGAGCATAACCTCCTGTTAACTCACTACCCATAATAATTGATGATATTGGTGTTTTTGCTGTAGCACCGAAAAATGAAACCATTGAGACTATGATTACAGAGGAGACGTCTATCCATGTAAATAATCCTAATAAGTGAAAAGCTGTACCTATAAATGCACCTAATAGGCCTCCTATTACCATAGAAGGACCAAAAACACCAGCACTTCCACCAGAACCTATCGTCAAAGAGGTCGCCAAAATCTTGAGGATTATTACAGGTCCAATCATGACCAGTGGAAATAGGACATAATCCTTGTTAATCACTATCTGTAACCACCCGTATGAAGTTCCCAAGACTTGTGGGAATACAATTCCTATCAGTCCTACCAACACGCCTCCAATAGCTGGTTTTAAATATTTTGGAAAATGAATTCTGCTGAAATAATCAGATATTGCATAGAAAGTCTTTACGTATCCTACACTTAATCCAGCGGAAACCAGACCAACTATCGCATAAAGAATGAGTGATGCCGGGTGTGTGTATCTTACAAGATCAAGAGGAATGGTAAACAAGCGATCCCACCCGAAGACGAATCCAAAAACAGTATAACCAGTTACGGACGCTACCAATCCAGGTATTAAGGCTCTTACCTCAAAATCTCTTCTATAGAAAACCTCCGCACTGAAGACAGCTCCACCTAGAGGGACCTTGAATATACTGCCAATACCCGCTCCAAGCCCTGCAGCGACTGCGATTCTTCTTTCATCTTCATTTAATTTGAAAAGCTTGCCTATGAGTGATCCGAAACCAGCAGCTATCTGTCCAGCAGGTCCTTCGGTGCCTCCGCTTCCACCACTTCCTATAGTGATAGATGAAGCTACCCCTTTCACTAAGGGAACTCTTGCTCTAATATGCCCACTTTTGTGATGATATGCATCGATTACTGCATCTGTTCCGTGCCCCTCAGACTCGGGAGAGAATTTCGTGGTGATTAATCCTACTAAAAGGCCTCCCAGACCCGTTATCAATGGTAGCAACCATGGTCTTTCGATAGACAGAGTATATGTTAAGTTATTTTGAAAACCTCCTGGCAATGGGGGGAAATAACCTGCTCCCATCCCTAGGAAGAGACCAGTAAAAAGTTCAACTGAAAGAAATAGGGCTACAGCCCCCAATCCCGCTACGACTCCTAACAGAAACCCTATGAGTATCCACTTTCTAAAGTAGCTAAAATCTAAATTCCATTTCATACCTCTTAATGTTCTCACAATTGACTTGATTTGGTAATAGTAGGGAAGGTCGGGTTTCATCTAAAACTACATTGATTCTTTCATAGCATTCCTTTTTAATTATTATTTTAGAGTTTTCTACTAATTTTATCTATATCTTTCTAACTGTCTAAATACTATATTGAATTAGCTGAACTTCAACAGGATATAAAATAGATCTCTCCAGATTATGTGATTAATAGGGTCTCATGTAATCAAATATCGCTAACAATCAGGAACTGCTAAAATTAAATTATTCCGTCGTGGCAACCCTGGTTCGTGAATGAATTTTGAGTAGCGAACACAATTCGGAATACTAAGACTAAGTTAGATTGTGGTTAATTCTCATTAACTTTTTCATTGACAACACTACCAATGGAAGGTGCACCAATGTTCAATCCTGATGTTGCCGGCAATGGTTCATCGATTACAGTGTTAGTGAACAGAGGTAGAATTGTATACAATCCAATTGATATCGCAACTGCAGCTATTATGATTAATATCACAATCCTTTTTTTATTCATACGTTCAAAAACCTCGTCTAACTATTGACTTGATAGTTTTGCACTGCCAAATAGAGTCGAGAAGGCCTTGCACCAAATGAGAACTGTATTGTATTTTGCTAGATCAGTTCCAGTAGGAATTTCATAATTCTGGTTCCCAATATTACCTTTCAATCTTCCAAGATTGACAATATCTGAAACATCCTTTCCTGTAGAGAGATAAACATATAGATCTGGTCCGTTAGTAGTCTTTAGATTTTCCAATCTTAGGAAAGTTTTGCCACCTGCAAGATTAAGTACTTTTGCAGCACCCTGAGCCTTATGAAAACCATCTCCTGCATCGACAAAATTACCCATTAAAGGCTTCGTATCTTTTGGCGTGGTAGTCTCGGACATATTTTCATTAACTGTAGAATTTTGTTTTAAAAACTCATTCATTACCATTTCCTTATTTTTCTGAGTCATGTTTTTAGCCGCTTGAATTCTTTGTTCTTCAGTCATGTTCATAAAGTTCCGAACATCGAATGAAGCAGCAAAGGATACTTGCGATTTGCTTGTTATTAACATCACTGAAGGGACAAAACTGGCAATAATCATTATGCCAAGTATGGTTGTAATTCTTTTCATATTATTTTCATTTGAAACAACGAACATTTATTTTAAAAAGATTTATCCACATTGTATCCAGATTTATGCAAAATACAATGGATGACGTAGCTAAGTTATATCAAGCGACTTTCTGCGAATTGTCATTAATATCTGGCGGCTCTTTACTATATGCCCTCTTTAACCAGACTGGAGTAACTAATGTGGTTATGGCAATCATTATGATTACTGTAGTATAGATATTGGATGATAATACACCCGTAGTTACTCCAATGCCAGCAACTATGAGTCCTACTTCCCCTCTTGATATCATTCCTATACCTACTTTCATAGCCTTTGACTTATTCCTCAAAAACAGTAATGCTGGTAAGCCACATCCTGCTAATTTACTGACAATAGCAACGATAATTATAATACCGGATAGGTATAGAACATCTAAATTGACTCCAGTAAGATTGACCTGCGCTCCAATAATCGCAAAAAATAATGGAGCAAATATAATCTCTAATTTATCGACATATTCTTCAACTCGTTTAATTATTTTTGTGCTAGCTACTGCCATACCCACAGAAAATGCTCCTACTATTGGAGATAATCCTACTGCAGCAGCTATGGCGGATGCACCAAAAAATGACGCAGTAACAATACCTTCAATGCTACCCCTGGCCTTCCATAATCTTTCTGCATGTAGTAATCTTGGTATTATAATTATAGCTCCAATAAGTAACGCTGCAAATATCCCCAGTATTTTTAGTATAAGAAATAAAATGTCAATAATGTTTGGCGCCATGTTACCAGTTTGAACCATAGTAACAACAACTGATAGAACTGCGATAGCAAGAATATCATCTACTATGGCTGCTCCCAAAATTATTTTTGCTTCTTTCGTTTGCATCTTTCCTAATTCAGTAAGCACACTAACCGTTATCGCAACACTAGTTGCTGTAAGGGCTGTAGCAACGAGAATAGCCTGTAATCCCTGTAATCCATAGATTGTAAATATGTAATACCCTAAAAAGAACGGCACAATAACTCCACAAGCACCTATTGTAAATGATGCTGCACCTCCTCTCAAGAACTCTCTAGGAGTAATTTCTAGTCCCGCTATGAATAATATGACAATTCCTGCTATTTCACCTATCTGAAGCACCGTTTCGTTTAAGATGACAAGAGGTTTACCATCAAAAATGGGAATTGAACCAAATGCGAAAGGGCCCATAATTATCCCAGCTGTTAACTCGCCTAAAACGACAGGAAGTCTTAATTTATTGAAGATCTCAGCAAATATTTTTGCAGCAAAAAGAAGCACGGCAAGTGAAATTAACACATGAATTAAAGCTCCTTGCTCTACTGCCAACTTTTATTTTACTATAACTAGTACATTTTATAAAAATTGATATTCTACTCATTTTAATATTTGATTCAATTCAAATTGACATGGTCTTCTTTAAATGATGATCCTCGTATAAGTACTAAGTTAATTGACCCTTAAATCACAACTCATAATCAACCTCACTTAAAATGAATTATACAACGCTAAACTTATCTAGCTGTTACGATGTGACTAAGATTTCAAGTAGAATAAGTTTCCAGAAAATATTTAAGAGTTGGAATTAACGAAACCGTGAGAATTGACAGTTTCCATATATATGAGAATCTGCTACATCGTCGCATTTGTAACCATACTTTTCGTTTTTTCATCAAATTTCATTATGACTAGTGAGCATTTCGCTCTAGCCAAACCCCACAAGTTTCATAAAAAACACCCACATAAAATTCTCGATAATATCGTAGATAATATTTTTAAAAAGAATAGACAAGAAACTAAGAATGAAGATAATAAACAAGATACTAAGCAAGATACTAAGAAGGAATTAAATTTCATTACTAAAGACTATAATTTCGCTGCAGAAGGTGACAAAAAACGTAAAGACTTTAATTTTGCTGCGGTAGGTGATTTTGGTTGTTCAAAAAATGCCAAAAAGACCGTCAACAATATGGAAGATAAGAAACCTGAACTAGTATTACCTCTAGGTGATCTATCATATGATAAAACTGCCAAATGTTGGCTTGATCTTATTACACCATTCAGTGACAAGTTGAAGGTAACTTTCGGATTTCATGATGTAAATGATGGAGGTTCGAAATTACAGCAATACGAAAAGACTTTTGGATTGGATAAACTGTATGGTTCTTTTGATTATAGACATGTCCATTTTGTTACCATGGCTTCGGAGTCTAAATTTGACAAAGGTTCTGCACAATACAAGTTTATAGACAAAGATCTGAAAAAAGCATCTGAAAATAAAGATGTCGAATGGATAATAGTAACCACTTATGGACCATTTTACACATCGCCCTCAACACATAAAGCCGAAAAAGGTCTTAGGGATATCTATCACCCTCTCTTTGAAAAATATAATGTTGATTTAGTATTGCAGGCACATAACCACAATTACCAGAGAACATACCCAATATCATATAATTCTGCTGGTGATAGTTCAGAACCCACTGTGACAAATCAACTTACTACAGGTTATAACAGTCACACAGGTGGCACCGTTTTCGCGATAGTCGGCACAGGTGGAGAGAGTTTCTATCCGCTTGAAAGTCAAGCACCTTACGTGGCGAGCCAATTTGGCAAGTTTGGATTTCTAAATATAGATATTAGTAATGGAAATCCCCACACTAAATTGACTGGAACTTTTTATGACAACAAAGGTGGTGATGTGAAAGACCAGTTTACAATCGAAAAGGAAATAAAAAGTAAAAAAGTGGTTGACTAAAGATCTATAACAGTCTGAGATTGAATTTCGTTAGATCTATAACAGTCTGAGATTGAATTTCGTTTATGTCCATTGTTACTAGTTTTGCGTCACAACGTTAAAGAAGCTTTAATTTCCAGGTTCGAATGCGGTGGAACTGATAATGCTAACATTCCACTCTGCGAACCCACTAGTTTTTGATGTATACTTAACTCTTGTAGAACATCGATTGATACTTTACACAATAAAAGTTAATTTATTCATTTTTTTCTTCTTCTATTGCCTCTACCTATTTTATGAGGACAACCCTTTTTAGAAATAGAATGTTGATCAAGGTATGTCAGAAGATGATAATAATAATAATAATACAAATTCATTATCAATAGATGACATTGTACGTGAACTAGATAGGGAAGAAACGAACATAGTTATTTTTAAAGATATTAAAAAGTTTAACAAACCAACAACTGTAGTACGTGGTCTTGAAAAGAGAAAAGATGCACACACAATAGCTAGAGAATTAAAGATGAAGCTAGGAACAGGTGGGACATATAAAGATGGACAAATAATATTGCAAGGTGACCATCGGGAATCAGTTAGGAATTACCTTATAGCAAAAGGGTTCAAGCAAGAATCAATAGAACTTAGGTAACATGTATTGAGATCCACAATCTAAATCTAACCAAGTGGCTGGTGGTCCATGTAACAATGGATTGATACTAATCTTTACACAAACATATTACTTTTATTGCAAAAAGCTATACCGGAGATTGTGTTCAAAAACTTATGTTCAAGCGTTTAAGAATTCTCTATTAAATATTGCTTAAGTGTGTAAACTTACAGAGTTAATCAATGCATTATAATTATGAATCACCAAGTCTTATGATGCCAACAACAAGACAAACAAAAATGCTTGGCTTAGGAATAGCTGCAATTGCCTTCCTTTTAGCAACAATTCCAGTTTTCCATAGTGGCGTTCTGTATGCTGACGAAGGAGACCATGGAGACCATGACAATGGAGACCATGGAGACCATGACAATGGAGACCATGACAATGGAGACCATGAGCACAACTGTGACAATGGTGACCATGGAGACCATGGAGACTGTGACGAAGACTAACAGCATTAAGCAGATCTGAAAATAATTACAACGAAACAGTAGTCAATAAGCACTGGTCGAGTCTGCAAACTGTAGATATACAGGTATGAAGCAGATTCCTTTTTTTTATTTTTACCTATGGATATCTCCAATTACTATACTCTGAACTGCCGCAAATTGAAAAAGGTCAGTTATGGACCTATTCTAGGGACCAAGAAGATAAGTTGTATTCGGCTTCACTTAAAGCACTTCCAGCGAAAAAGAATAGTATACGATTTTAGTAAATCACTACTAGCCTTTCCTTTAATGAGGACTCAAATTTCGTTTCAAATGAAAAGTATGAAGTAACGATTGGGTTTGACTGACCAGAACTAATCTTTGGGTTCGATAGTCGAATCGAGCCATGATAATATTATATTCTGCAGTTTGGATCCGAGCATTTTGTTTGACAGCATGTCCGTACCATGATCATTAGTTTTTTCAAATATCCTGAGGTTTTCAGCACAGGTTATCTTTTCACACAATATTCTAGAATCTTTAGCAGACTCTGAGTCCTCTTCTGCAGCGACAATGTAGATTGGATTCTTATACTTCATTATTGCATCCAGCGTAGATATTCCCCTGTAATTAAGTCCTGGTGAAAGTAATATCACCGATTTGATTGAGTCATCAGATGCTGCATAATTCAAAGCTATATTGGCACCAATGCTTGCTCCTATTATAGATATCTTGTTTGGATTTGCACTCTTTTCCTCAATCAGATATTTTTTTGCCGCCTTTACGTCGAGAGTCATGTTTTTAAAATTTCTCGGCATAAATGATTGGTAGGAAATTGTACTGTTAGCCTGTTTGATGCTCTCTCCATGACCCCTTAAATCAACAGAGAGGACAGCATAAGCATTCTGACTAAGTTTTTGTGCAAAGTTATCCCATGTGGCCCTATCCGTTCCTAGCATATGTAGTAAAATCACTGAAGGGGTAGAATTGTTGATACCTATACTAGGCTTGTAATAACTTCCAACCAGTGACACACCATCGTCAGAAGTAAAGATAACACTCTCACCAGACTGGTTTTTGTTCTGTTCTTGATTCCCAAATGCCATATTTATTAAAGTAATATTGTTCGAAATGGCAGAAAGAATAATAACATTTATCATAAAAGTAACGAAAGTAACTGCTGCAATTGTAACCCAGAATTTTTTTTTCATTAGCACTCCATCAAATATATGTTCATAGAAGAATCTTGGATGTAGATTGGCATAGGATAATAAGATTGTCTTCCTATTATTATGCAGATATTGTAATGATTTCAAATTTTTAACATCATGCCAATAGTATTAAGAATATTACACTAGTATGTATTTAATATGAATTAACCATGTTAATGTCTACGGATACTCTGGTACAAACGGTACCAGCTGCAGACCCCCATCACAGAATAACGTTTTTAGCTATCATGTTGGTGGTTGAATTTCTCTCACACTCAAGTCCTTAAAGTCCCAAACCATATTGTCAGATCTGAATGTAGCTATGGCTCCTCCATTTGTGATAATATAGTCCTTGGGTTTGCCACAGTTTGCGCTGTAAAACACAGAATCTGGATAATTGGAATACCATCCTCCGTTATCAATCAAATCTGTAACTTTTATCCATCTGTTGTTATCTTTATCGTCTAGATAGGATTCCATCTTTACTGCCTTATCGTTATCCACATTATACATTACAATCTTCCATCCTATCCATCTACCTATTATTGAGTCTGTAGCTTGAACCCTTCCTCTTTCATTCGTGTAACCTCCTGTATGCCATATTTCCTTTATCCATGAAGCAATACCATTTACACTTAGTCTTCCTTTAAGGGACGTACCTTCACACGGTACCAAGCTATCGTGCTTCCCTCCTCTTGCATACCAGACGAGCGAGTCAAATGGTGGATTTGCATATATTACCTTAGCATAGCCAGTGATTTCCACATTCCTCCAGTCTTGTTGTCCTTTAAGGGTATTAACTTCCATCCTTACCTCATTGTTGTATTTTCCAATATTTTGTCTGCCACTTATTTGCCACGAACCATCACTCTGTCTTGTTATATTGGATTGAGGATTGAATATCCCGTCATTTGTGGGATTTTCCATGTTGATAAACCAATCTCGTCCTTCAGCCTTGGTAGGATAAATCTCCATTATTCCGAATCTGTCAAGCTTTTTACTTTTAGGAAATAATGACTCAGGTTTCGTAATATATATCGCCAGAAGGACTAGTATTGCAACCCCAATGACAGTACATATAATTGTAATTTTTCTGCTCTTACTTACCGTATTCTTTGCATCTGCCTTCCAAATTAATTTAATGCGTACCTGTCTGCATTTGCATTTATCTTCGAGTTATTAGCCCCATGAATTAAAAAATGACGGCAAAGGATAAGTGTTACTGCCTTTAGCTATTATCCCCACATAGACTTTACCAAAGGCCGAGTTCGTAAGTATTGAAAAAGATAGGCGAGTCATGGTTGTGATGACAAATTTTAGGAGTGTCCTAGAGCCTATTTCCATTTCACACATGCCTTGCCTCTTTGATATGCTCTTCAATGAGTAACATTCTTTTTATCATAAATAGTTTGATAATTCAATATATTAATAATGCTTTACCTTGTGAAGCAAATCGGATTTTTCCATTACAGCATTAATCCAAATTTATCGTCGTTTATGTACGCGGTAGCAAACATATCTCAATTGATGTCGATGTATGTATTCCAGAAGGTTACCGATAAGATTGCAACAGCAATCATCATAAATACTAGTGTAATTCTGTATCTACATCCAGTAATCACTTTATTTCAAAACAGATGCTGATAACATCTATGTATGTATTTGGTTCTAGGTTGCTTCTACCTAAAGGTACTTGAAATGCATACTGTTTAGATGAGGGCTAAACTAATCTGGCTACAAATAAATTGTTCTACATTCAATAACAAAGTTAATCAATACCTATACTATACCAGTGACCATATAATTAGCAGGCATGTTTCGTGGATCAATGTTAGAGTTTTTCGTGCGAGACCAGGTCCCTAGTTATCATGCCAGTAATCTTTGGAGTTTTTCTTATCTTTTGAACGTCATTAATAAGGGCACACAAAACAGGAATTCGGGGGTGATATAGAATTGCATCATGGAATGGAAATTGGATGGTACTTTGCTGCCGCTATAAGTATACCTTTAGTTATTTGGTTTATTATGACTCATCGAAAGGAATTCAGGGGTAAGGATAAGACAATTAAGAAACCAACTCAGACGGTAGCCGAATAAGTGCTAACTCTGGCATCTTCATCTTCTCTTCTCATATTTCTTAGAGTTTATTTACATGCAGTATGTACGGACTTCCTTTATCGCTTCTAATCAATAGAAAAAATTAGGAGAAGGATTAAATTGATACTAATGCCTGTCGAGATTTTTACTTTATTGTATTCTTGACTCTCTTATTGGAGTTTGTAGAAGCTCTCCTATTTCGTTATGCATCTTTAAGAGATTAAATCCCTTTTCAGTGGTTTTGTAGGTTTGTGTACCTTCTAAATATTCGAGCAAATTATTTTCAATAAGGACAGAAAGATATTCTCTCAATTGAGCGTAGCTGAGGAAGGCTTTGTACATGATTCTTGTTTTTGTTGCACCACCATTTGCTGCTTCTAGAATCATCGACACTATTTCTGTTCTGCTTCTGTATTTCATATATTTGAACTGGCAAATTTACTATATTAACATGTTGACACAATAATCTAGAACAAAACGAAATCGCCTAGCTATCTGAGATTCAAAATGATACAGTTTACTTATGCTGAAAGAGGTATATAGTATAGAAGCTCAGATAAGTCCTTGAAAGCAACTGAAAGAAAATTAACGACAGTAAATCCAGCAACAGAAGAAATTCTTAATGAGTACGATATTATGACTAAAGAAAAGATCACTGAATCGGTAGGGAGGGCGAGAGAAGCATTTTCGGATTGGAAAAAAGACATCCACAAAAGAGCTGACTCCCTTTATGCATTTGCTCGTGAATTTAGAAAGAATAGGGAAAATCTTGCCAGAACCTCAACACAGGAAATGGGGAAGGCAATCAAAGAATCTAGATCGGAGGTAGAAAAATGTGCCTGGACAATAGAATACTATGCTGATAACGGAAAAATCTTTACAACGGATGAAGTAGTCAACACGGATGCAAGAAAGAGCGTAATAATATTTGAACCGGTTGGAGTGATTGGAAGTATAATGCCCTGGAATTTTCCTTATTGGCAGGCACTTAGATTTGCTGCCCCTTCACTAATGGCAGGCAATACTATTGTTTTGAAACCTGCAAGTGCCACCATGCAGTGTGGTATTGAGATCGAAAAGACTTTCATAAACGCTGGAATACCTACAGGGATTTTCCAAACACTGATTGGAGATTCGAGTATTGCAGAAACTCTTATCGATTCGCATGTTAACGCAGTAACGTTTACTGGCAGTGTTCCAGTGGGAGGAAAAGTTGCGCAAAGGGCAACTTCTCAATTGAAGAAGACGGTTCTTGAATTAGGAGGAAGTGATCCCTTCATAGTATGTGAAGATGCAGACATAGAAAAAGCATCTAGTGGAGCAGTTAAGGGTCGTTTCATCAATAGTGGCCAGAGCTGCATCGCATCAAAGAGATTTATCGTTGTAAGAAAGATTGCCAATGAATTCATAGAAATGTTTGTCCAAAAAACCCAAAAGCTTAGGGTCGGCGACCCTATGTCGAATGAAACGGATATTGGTCCTCTAGTTAATATCAATAGCCTTAAGAATATGGAATCTCTAGTTACACAATCAGTTAAAGAGGGAGCTGAACTTTTGACAGGGGGGGAACGTACGGACAGCAAGGGCTTCTTCTACCCTCCAACAGTACTGAAAAATGTTTCTCCAAGCATGCGGATTGCGACCGAAGAAGTTTTCGGTCCCATTGCTCCAGTTATTATTGCTGAAGATGAAAAAGAGGCGATGAAGGTTGCAAACGATTCTAAATACGGTTTAGGAGCAAGCATTTGGACACAGGACCTGGAGAAAGCAGAGATGTTATCAAGAGCCATTGATTCCGGAATAGTGACAGTTAACAATGTAGTCGTATCAGATCCTAGAGTTCCTTTCGGCGGTATCAAGAATAGCGGATTTGGTAGAGAGTTGTCGAAGTATGGAATGTTAGAATTTGTGAATATAAAATCAATCAGATTCTATGATCAATTAATCCACAACCATCATGTAGAATAATGTCAAACAAATGAACTTCAAATTCTACGAGGATTTAATGCAAAGATTTGGTTGTCTGAATTTTCAACTATAAATTGGTTGAATCCATTTTATCATATCTGCCCCTGATCTCTGCTACAATATCTGGTCTGCTTGTACTAGCTTTCATTAATTTTTCTGAGTTTAGGAAATTCCATAATTTTAATGGCATGCAGGTCAATATAAGATCTATACAATTCAGCTGACATTCCTCCAATCAATATATCGGCTCATCTCCAAATTATCAAATTGTATTAAATTTTCATATCCGTAGATTCACTGATATCATGACGATTCTCTAGATGCTTTAAGGTTAAGACTGAAAGGATATTCTATTACCTAAACATAATCTGATACGATTTTCTATTACCTAACCATAATAGTTTTATATTTTATTGAAGATAATAGTACAACGCTTGCACGCGTTCGACTGGTTGGATCATTGGTCGTTTCTTGTTCAGATTGGCCTAAACACAAATCCAACCAGTTGTTGTTTGCCTACAATTCAACATAACGTGAATAAAAAGTTTTTAGTTTTAGAAAGATATACTATAGCCTAAATTATGTTGAGTTTTAATTGTTTATAATTTCTTGGAGAAAGAGTGAATTTTGTTATTTATTGGTACCAATAGAATCTAAGAGAAAGCACAAGAATAAATAAGATCAGTTAGATTTAAGGTAGAAATACAATTTAGACATTCATAATTCTGATCACTTTCTACTATTACAAACTTTTAGGACTTACCACCAAAGGGATTATATAATTTGGTGAGGTCAGTCCTACAACGCCTAACACATCACAACTGGTGGGAAATTGGTTGTGTCTTGTTCAGTCTTCAATCAAAACTCATCCCACCAGTTGCTAATATTTGTTTGCTTATTCATATAATCGCTATAAAAAACTTTTGTATTCTTAGAAGGTAACATTAAGAATATTCTTGAAAGGACATAATTTAAAATAAAAAGAAAAAAAAGTGACGTTACCTAATTTTATAGGTAATTTTAATATTCTTCCTCATAGTAGTCAGAATCTTCGAAACAGCGTAATATTTCATAATCCGCTAGACTGTTTCCAAGTTCTGCTCTTCCTTCCACACATTCTTTCGTTTCTTTATCTTCTAGTTTGTAAATTTTAGAATCTTTAAATTCGTCCCAATCCATGTCGTCGTCATCATCTTTACCATTGTCTATGTCCTTTACAAGTTCTTTCATTGTATTGTCATCTTTCCAAATGTTTTTGTCAGCATTTGCAGGAGCGTTATCACCAGCAAGAACATCTATTCCAATTGTCAAAATTATTGTTAAGAGAAGGTTTCTTATCGATTGTTTCTTGTTCATTATTTCAAGATCGAAAAGCCTCGTAAATAAATTTATCTATTTTTTTTAACTTTTTGTTATTTTTCTTAAGGATTATCGAGATCCGCTCTACTAATATGTAGAATATTTTAATCATAATAAAAGAAATTATAATATAATCTATCATAAACTATACATTGTCTAGATTTTCTAAGGGCATAATCCACGTGAACAAGGATCGTATAATATCAGAAAAAATCTTGTAACTATTGCTTTAGTTTCGTTATTTCCACCTGTGTCAAATAGTTTAACTATGCTCTTCATTTTCTTCGAGTTTAAAATGACATCATCACTTCACACGCATGCTTTATTGTGGAAAATACCAGTTTTTTGTATTGTCTGGAAATTTCTTTGCCTACCAAATATCTTATTATTAGGTTTGAAATCCTCTTATGGTAACTTCAAGAGAGATTAAATCAAGTTTACAATGAAATAAGAATTTTGATAGACAGACTCATAATTTTTTTTGTGGCCTGCGAATCGAGAGAATTAAGGAAATTACTACGTGAGCATTTGTGCTTAATACGTATTATTTAATATTATTAAATATGTGACAAAGTTGATTTAACTAGCATTAAATCAAACGCCACCCTCAGACATACAGCCCGTGAATAACGAATCAGTAATACATATTAAATCTTCGAATTCTTATTCGTATTGCTTTGATTTTAGCAAGTAGTGGAATGATCTTGACTTTTCTTCTGGCCGTCGTCTTTACCAGCGCTACTTGTTTATGCTCGTATGCATTGGCAAGTGAATTGAATAGTAGCCCACCCATTAATGGGGTTGTCATGAAAGGAGCTTTTGTCAGTATGAAACAGAATGCCAACATTTCGCCTTCAGCTCCCCAGGACTACATTGAGGATAGCTTAAAAAGGATTTCTGGGGCGGGTTTGAATCATGTCCGATTCGTGTTCTATTGGGAGGCTTATGAACGCGATCCCGAGGCGTTCATGAAGGAAGTACAATCAGTAGCCAATGCAGCAGATAAGTACGGAGTGAAAATCATTTATGACAATCATCAATGGCATACTTCTTCATGGCTGGAAATCAAAGCAACAGGGTTTCCTTATTCACTGTTTCAAGATAATCCAAAATATTCCAGAGGTGGTGGCGGTAATACTTACGATAAAGCAGCGAAGGTCTTTTGGGGCGACTGGTGGAACAGATCTGTCAAAGATAAGCAAGGAAAAGATGGCTGGACACTAATGGCAGATTTTCTTAAGAAAATAGTATTGGCAGTCGATAATCATTCAAGTACTTTAGGGTATGAGATTCTAAGCGAGCCTCACGTTGACAAAATAAATCAATGGTCTAAAATAGGAAAATTTAATTCCTTTATAACTAAGGAGTTGAGAAATATCACAGATAAGACGATAGTCTACAGCATGAATGTTCCAGTTGACTTGAATAGCCCCATTAATATCTCACCAAAAAACCTGGCTAAAATGGCTCCTTCATATAAGCAGAATATTGCTTTCAAAGTAAGTGTCTACGCAGTTCCTGATGGAGATGGATACCAGGAGAAGAGATTTGATCTGTTTTTGAAAACAAGTGATAAAACTGGAGTGCCCTTATACATTGGGGAGTGGAATAACGTTGTGAGGACAAAGGAAGGAGGAATCACCAAACTCAACCCAGATAAGAGTGAGCTTACGAAAACCGATGCGAAACAGATACTTGGCGCTCTGAAGAAAGCAGGAGTATGGGGCACGGCTTTTTGGAGATGGGATTATCAGCCTGTTGATACTGACAGTTTTAATTTGGTTTCTAATAAGAATGGAAAATTAGTGCCCACCAAGTACTTGGGTATCTTAAGAGACACGGTCAAAACGATTTATGGTTCTTCCAGTCTAGCAGAAAATAGTAATGAACCCACACTTTTGAGAAATGCAGCGCAAGTTGGTCTTGATGCAGCCTCTTCCAAGTTCGATACCGGAACGGGTAGTACATCAACTACAGATGGTACATCAACTACAGATGGTGCAACAACTTCCTATGTCAAAGAAAACAATTTGATTAATGACCTTGTGAAAACAGGTAAACTCACGGAAGATGAAGCCAAAGAAGTCGTATCAAAAACAATGCAGACCGGAGCCAACGATACATCAACCTATAAAACCAAATAGCCAATACTGATGACAACAACAAAAACAAAAATAACAATGCTGATGATACCACTAACTAGTATCTTCAGTTCGCGTAAAGCAATCAAATAGCACTTAGCATTTTCAGAAGTGATAGTAGTTGACATTGATTCGGTGATTTAAAGTTTCCAAGAAAGTGGTTATTATAATTGGCCTTGTTTTCATTATTTTTGAATGCTAACATTTAGTATATTAACTTAGTAACGAACTTCAAAATATACTATATAGAAACTATTTAGAATATTTATAAAAAATAGGTTAGAAACATGTGAATTTTATTCGGGTTCGGTGGGATGCAATACACTCATGTATGTAACCGATGCTCATAGTAGTTTGCTATATTGCGGCTCTGGTTTCTTTTTTAGTACTGAATCCGTCAACTTTCAACTATGGAGTATAGAGGAAAATGGCTCGACTCTTGCAATAATGAAAAAATCCTTTTACGTCAGACCTGGTTTTATTCATTTTGCTACTTGTCTTCAGAGGGAAAACGTATATTAATTTTAGGAGCAGGATTTGGAGGATTAACAGCTGCTAATTTATTGCAGAAAAATCTTTCTTCATTATCGCCATCGGTACAATACCAGATTCGTATTATTGATCAAAAGGACTATTTTATGATGGGACTTGTAAATTTATGGATATTAAGTGGAATAAGAACATTCAAAGATTCTAAAATTGATTTGAATAGACTAGAAAATAAAGGAATAAGGTATCTAAATGATAAGGTAACGGGAATTGATATCGCCTCAAAGACTGTTACAATTAGAGAATCAAATCTTAAGTTAAATTACGACTATCTAATAATAGCATTAGGTGCGGAATACTCATTTGAAGAAGTCAATGGATTTCTAGAAAATGGAGGCTTTAATCTGTATGATGCAGAGCAAGTTACAAAACTAAGAGAAAGAATACTTTCCTTAAAGAAGGGGAGAATAGCAATCTGTATAACATCTATTCCATATAAGTGCCCCCCAGCCCCGTATGAGACATCTTTACTAATAAATGATATTTTAATAAAGAATGGTACAAGAGACTCAATTGAGATCGATATTTATACACCAACCCCGATTTCTTTACCTGTAGCAGGAACAAAAGTGAGTCAGGATGTTATTAACTTGCTTAATCATAACCATATCAATTTCCACCCATTACATAAGATAAAGGCAGTACTGAATACAGAAAAAATAAAGTTTGAAAACGGAAATCGGGTAAATTATGATATACTTATAGGGATTCCTCCTCACAAAGTACCTGAAGTAATAAGGAATTCTGCTCTTATAACGCATGAACAAAATTGGATTAATGTCCACAAGTTCAGTCTTAGGACACATTTTGAAAATGTGTTTGCAATAGGGGATGTAACTGAAATTAAGGTGAACGAAAATGTAGCTATTCCTAAAGCTGGAGTATTTGCAGAAGCTCAGGCAAAAGTAGTTAGCCAACAAATAGTTGATGATATCAAAAATGATAAAAACAAATACTCATCGTCACGATTCGATGGGAAGGGTTTCTGTTTTATGGAAGTTGGAAATGGGAAGGCAGGATATATTGATACGGATTTTTATCATGAAGATGGTCCTTATACTCTTCTTGAACCACCATCTGACGAATCATACAAAAAGAAACTAGACTTTGAAAGGTGTAAGGTAAATGAGTGGTTACTATCATAGTTCCCTTTTTTTGGGGTCTTTAATTTTGTTGTATGAATTCATATTTTGCGAATATAAGTACAAGTAGTTCTATTCCTTTATCAATAGTAATATTGACTGTTCAGGGAAGATTGGATACAAATTTGCTTGTAGTTTATAATCATAACATTATATGCAATCATGGTTACCATGGTTGATAAAATAAAAAGATATCAAAATAGTTATTCAGTTAACCTGATTCTATTTTACGAATCCCATCAAGTATTCTGGAATGATCAGCTTCCACCTCTGTAGTAATATACAAAAGATGCTCACCATAGGGCATAGTTATTCTCTTTATTTTATCATATTCTGCTAACACGTAGTGACCCTTTCCTATTTTGTCCGCAAGCTCACCCCTTGTTTTCCATGCATTTACAGCCATTTCAAGAGATTTCTTACTTTCGTCTGGTGTTAACAGATTGGTAACTCCAGGCCTATGGTCAGAAAACATTATCTTTCCACTCGAATCGCATATGGTCACCATCCTGATTTTCGAATCAAGCTTCATTATATCAGAATGGGTTTTTTGATAATTCATATACATAATATAATACTAATTCTTTTAAAGTTTTAAATTCAAACAAAAAATTTAGTTAGTCAAGTTGTTATCTATTGTCAAGAAACATATGATCGCCTTGTTAATGCCTGACATCAAATTCATCCCAACTGATCTTTTGAATTGATATAGACAATCACTCAATTATCAGACTAAATTTTATTGATTATGCCTCACATTAAATTTACGTAATCAGCAATATCTTATAATCTTTACAAATATCTTAGAATTGTAAATATTATTTCGGGTTTGGTGGGAACCAGGTGGAAATTCACACTAGTCTAGTTTGGATTCACCGCTTCAACTACTACTAAGCATATCAATAAAAATTTTTTACATAACAATGCAGACCGGTCAACCTTTTAGAAGACTAAATACTAGAAAATTTTGTTCAAAGTACTTATCGAGTCGAGCACCTTCAAATTATGTCATGCCATTATCAGTCTTAGGTTCTGAACTGAGTTCATTTTGTTTCAACGTACTGTTGTTAACCTCCGTAGATGCCTCGCGAATAGACTCTCTTTTGCCTTTTTCAAATTCTGATTGAGCTTTTCCAAGAGCTCTAGCAAGTTCTGGAAGTTTTTTCGCACCAAAAAGCACAACGCCAATCAATATCACTACCAGAAGAACATTTTCAAATGCCATATTGAATATATGGAGGTATCTAGCATATATGCATCAATTAACATTGTTAATCCATTCTTAGAAATGGCTGTATTTGACTTTAAACAATCAGGTAAACCTGTCGGAGAATGCCACATAATTTGCAGAGGTAATAGCGGCTATGCTCGTACCAATAAGATATACGTTTCTGATAGTGAGAATAGTCGCTTAAACGAGATAGATGGTTAATATTCCACGTAATTAAATGTACTAGTTACTAAATGAATACTTGTGGATCTAATATAATATTTATAATAAATCTATAAAATAGATGTAAATTTTATTCGGGTTCGGTGGGATAAAGTTATTCCGAAAACATATTGATATCCATCAGTTGGTGGCTTGTTTTGTACTTGTAAAAAGCTTACCTATATATAATGCATCAAGGTTTCTTGAATGACTGATTATTGACAGACAATCAGAAAATAAATTTTGTTCGAGGATATGTCTGTGTGCTATCAACGTTGGTTATCCTTCTGTTACCTCTTTGCAGTCAACAATTTGCCTTTAATGAAATACATGCACAACTTGCGTCCGAAAGTGTAACTGGCGACAAGGTAGTTATTTTAAATTTTGATGACGGTCGTAAGAGTCAATATACCGAAGCCAAACCAATACTTGACAAGTATGGATTCAAGGCTACATTCTATGCTGTATGTAATTATCTGGACAATAAAAAAGGATACATGAGTTGGAAAGATATAGAAACATTATACAAAGAAGGACATGATATCGGTTCTCATAGCATGAATCATGCGCATCTTGAGAAATTATCAAAGAAAGGTGTGTCATTTGAAGTAGCTGAATCGAAAAAATGTTTTGAAGATCATGGAATAAATGCGACAACTTTTGCTTATCCCTTTAATGAGGGTTCTAGTGATAAGAATGTCATCAAAATAGTAGCAAAATACTATGATTTGGCTAGGACTGCCAGCAGTCCCATTACATTTTTGCGGTGTGACGGCTTGAAAGAAATATCAAATCAAGACGACTGTCAACAAAGCAAAAAAGGTGATCTTACTTATGCTAACAGGTACTCCATTAGAGGCTGGAGTCACGACATGACGAGATTAGTAAATTCATATACTGACGAAGAATTATTTGATAGATTTGTTAAAGTCGTGAGCAGTCAAAGCAAATATAACAAAGACGGAGTTATCAATGCAATACCCATAATAATATATCACAGAGCAGGCGACAGTGCAGTGGTAGATTACAACACTAATATAGGCTTGTTTGAGAAAGAGATGAAATATTTGCACGATAATAATTTTCTGGTGTTGACTATGAGAGATCTTAGATTCGACGAAACGAGCAAAGACCTGGACATAAAAGATTTAACAACAGCAAAAATGACTATGGTAAAAGCAATTCCAAACGCTACAATTAAAGCTACAGAGCCAACCATGGTAAAAGCAATTCGAAATCCCACTGTAATAGAGGTGTCAGCGGACGCTCCTAAAAATACCAATAGCATCGTCTCCAAACAACCATCAAACGTAGCACTTCACGATAACGCAACGTCAATCGAGTTGGCTAATAAGATCATTGATACGGCTTCTATGGCGTCTTTGAACGCTCATGGGAGTCAAGCAGATCGTGGATAGATACGATGATTCAATTCTCTATGAGTTGAAAGTGTTTCTTATAGATGATACGAAATAGACTACTCATCTGTATTAAGCCTGATAAATTAACTAATGATCAAGATATACCTATCATCATGAACTAAGTTAACCTTTATCAATCTGAACTGAGTCAAAACTAATAAAATGGGTGTAAATTATAAGGTTGCACTTGTTACAGGTAGCTCGAGTGGGATAGGTTTCGAAACATCTCTAGTCCTAGCTAGGAATAATTTTTATACATATGCAACAATGCGTAATCCAGAAAGAGGAACAAAAATGAAAGCCGTTCAGAGTGGAGAAAACTTGCCAATTAAAATTATTCAGCTTGACGTTACTAGTGATAAATCAGTAATGGAAGCCATCCAATCAATTCTATCCGAATCAGGAAGGATAGATGTATTAGTTAATAATGCTGGCTTTGGATTGGTAGGAGCATTTGAAGAGCTTGGTATGGATGAGATCAAGCAACAGTATGAGACCAACTTCTTTGGAGTTATAAGAGTAACCCAAGCTGTCATTCCTATAATGAAGGAGCAAAAATCCGGAATAATAGTAAATATAAGTTCAGGTGCAGGTAGGTTTGGCTACCCAGGTGGATCTGCATATGTTAGTACCAAATTTGCGTTAGAAGGTCTGAGTGAGTCTATCTCGTATGAACTTGAGCCTTTTGGCGTAAAAGTTGCATTGGTGGAACCGGGATTTGTTAAAACTAATTTTTCCAATGTAATAGCAAAGAGATCGCAAGAGCCAGATTCGGAATACTCAAAAATGATGGAAAAAATGGCTGGAAGAATGGAGGAGATGAGGCGAAATGCCTCCTCATCAGAACTCGTGGCAAATATAGTCTTGGAAGCAGTAACAACTAAGAATCCAAATTTGAGATATCTGGCTGGAAAAGATGTTGAGCAGTGGATAGAACAGAAGAAGAAATTGTCGGATAAAGAATTTTTTAATATGATTAAGAAATTGCTGTTGTGAAAGTTATCTTAATTGGGTTCGGTCGAAATGATAATGCTAGGAATATAATTTAGTAACCTCGCTACTTAAGCTCGGTATTAATTTATTCAACTTATTGGTCATGTGTAGGCGGCTCGGAGGGGAGAAATCATCTTCAAACACCGTCGAGTTCATTAATTCGACGATTACCTAATGTTATGTACCGACCCATAATTTCTGTCCAGATAATCAGCTATCTCGTCGAATGACGCACCAGAATCATTCAGCTCTATCAATAATTCTTTACTGATACCGGCCTGTCTTAATGCGACTAATGCAGCATATAATCTTCTTTCTGCATTGGTGATGCATTTGCCATCCCAACCATAATAAGACATGATGACACCCATAACACATCTTCCGCCTAGTCCGTCGGTATACTGCTTTCTAATCTGTGTAAACTGTTTTCCATATGTACGTATTATTTGGGAAATAGATAATTCTTGGTTCGACTGTTGACTAATGGTACTAATATTGGGCTCATGAGTATTTCGTTCGATGTTCTGTGTTAACTGCTTTTTATATGTACGTAGAGTTTGAGAAACAGATGATTCTTGTCTTAACAGTTGTTGCTGAGCCATAGATTCACAATAGATAATCACATACAAATTATTTAGGATTTACGCTTACTGCATTTCTTTGGAAATGATTTTTGGTCTCCTTTTAGATATTTTGCAGGAATCTAGATTACATATGCTATTGTTGCGACTGGCGTTTTTAGTTATTTGTTATTGTCTCTAATTATAATTAATATCGGTCTTGAGGATACATATTTTCAAGAAACTTATAAGTAGCACAAGTATTTTAAAGAGAGCTGATGACCACCCCTGATCTACCTTTTCTGGAGTCAGATAGAATAGTCTTCAAAATGTTTGCGTGCGAAGAACATTTGAAGAATATAAAAAATATTAAATCCCAACACGGCGATCTCTTATCAAAGGATGGACGAGTAGTTGCTGAGATGGAAATAGATTCATTGATTTCACAAATGATTGGAACCTTTGATTGTCTACTATTTAGAATAATTGATAAATTTCAATTATCCGGCATTCCCAGTGATAGAATCGAATTAAATAAGGTAATTAGCGCGCTGTCAGCGGAGAGTAATGGAATAGAATTGGCAAGGGAATTACAAAAGGCAAATCAGGAAGGCAACTGGTACCGGAAGGTAAAGGATTTGAGAAATTATTCATTGAATGGTTCATTACTCTCAGCACAAGCTTCTTTGGATGTCATTCCATATTTCGAGCAAATTCTCGTTCAGCTTAAGGAATTCATCAAAAATATCTTAATGAATGAACCGAAATTGCAATCAAAGGAATATTAGAATAAGAATGTAGGTCTGATCACTTATCTAGTTGTCACCATAGTTTACTAAATTGGGAGAATTATACGCTTAATTAGTAACAAACTTTACATTGTATTATTTTATAATATTTACAAGAATTATATTGAAAAGATATAAATTTTTCGGGTTCGGTGCATTCGGACATTCCATGTATTCGGGTTCTGTTACATCGTATTTTAGATTTTTCGTAATAGGAAAGTCGGGAAAAATTTTGCTAAGGTATAGAAATATTCTCTAGATTATTAGACACTAGCGGATCAGCTTTGATTAGCGGAAAATATGAGGATTTAATATAGCGAGGGATTTGAAGAGGGAGACTGATTATGTTATATCAATCTGTCCCTATTGATTGCCTACCTTCCAAGCCGGATGGATTTCATGCCACCCTTTCGGTTTGTCGGTTACCCACGCTCCCCAGATATGTACTTGATCTCCAGTTTTTGGAAGAGATACACCTGCAATGTCTTGGTCTTTAGGCACGATTTCTACTACCAAAAATCCATCGGTCTTTTCTTTATTCTTGTCGTTGAGCAGGAAATCATATTTTTTATCTACGTCCAAGAAAAACTTGTAATCACCGTCATCCATCTTTTTTGTATGCTTTACTATTCCTATTGCTTCTTGACATTCGCTTAACACCTTAAGGTCTTTTTCATTGGAGGCACCGTTGAGAACGTCTCCTGTCCTGCAATTAGGACCAGTTAGTGATTTATGCTCCCTTATAACAATCTGGTCTTCGGATTCAATCCTCTTTTGCTCTTCTAATGGAATAGGCTTTTCACCCTCCCTTTCTATAATTAAACTTTCCAGCTTTTGTTGTAATTGGATATTGTTAGTTTGAGTGTTGTTGATTGTTATTTGTGGGTTATTTTGAATCTCCGTACTTTGATTGGCTTGGAGCTGGTTTTGAGATTCTACATTCTGGCTGGCATTTTGGCTTGATTGTGACTCGGCTGACGAAGACGAAGATGATTCGCTAGTTTGATTTAGATTTTCTTCGCCCGTATCATTACTCATTGCACCATTTGTAGTGGCCTCATCCAATGAGTTTGTAGGACCTTGCGCATTATTTTTTTCCCCGGTATCATTGCTCATTGCACCATTTGTAGTGGCCTCATCCAATGAGTTTGTAGGACCTTGCGCATTATTTTTTTCCCCGATATCATTACTCATTGCACCATTTGTAGTCTCATCCGTTAGACCGCTCAAAGTTTGGTTTGTACTCCCAGTTGTTGAGTTTTGACCTAGAGAGGAAGTGGGTGCTCCCAGTTCGTTCTCAGAATCGTCTTGTATATTTACAAAATATTTACCCTTATCATAAGCCGGAAAGGCACCAGCAGAAATTTGGGATAAGTTATTTTCCGCTGAATACATTATTACCAAAATGACTGACAACGACGTGACCAAAATTAAATCACCAATATTCATTTTTATGTTGATTTGAACCATCAAAAACTTAAGGTCAACATTAGTTATAAAGAACTACTGCAAAAACTCTGGTTCAAAAAATGTAAGGATGCACCAATTATAAGATTATTATTTAGATGTTGTACCGCTTCAAACTGAACCTGAGCATATAACTATTCATCGTAAATTGCTTCCTCTGAAAGTCTAAGGCTATAGGGTACATTTAGACATTAAATTTATCTATTTTGAATTGGTATTAAGTATAGGCTGATGTCGAATTATGCAGGAAAGTTCAAGATTGCAGCATTTTAGCTTTAAATCATGCGTGAATAGGACTAGAATTAGTATGCAATATTCATTATTTTCATCACCTTTAATGGTGGTTTTCTTCTTTACACTGGTAGCTAGTTTAGGATTAATTTTTTCCTCCAATTCTATAATTTCAATTTATGCTCAGATTGAGATTCCAACTGATAAGAATGTCACATCCCCAAATTTTAATGCCACGATAGGTGAAGATACGGAGCCAAAACCCGATATATCATATTCTGCATTAAAAACGAACACAATAGTGGGTGAAGTGCAAAATAACTTTACATATCCTATTGAGTCGGTTCTCATAACGGCAAGTGTCTATGACAAGAATGGTGTAATTGCGGCAACTGGAGATACTTACACTAGTGATTATCAGATTAAGCCAGGAATGAAATCCGGGTTCGATATTTACTTAGATGAAAAGTTACCTAGTAACAGTAAATATACATTGACAACCAGATTTGAAAAATCTGAAGAAGATAAGCCAGACGCTCTACAACTGACTGTCGGCAGAAATTCTAAAGATTCAAATAATTTTAGAGTCGTTGGTGAGGTATTAAACCAAGGTCATGATAATGCCAATTCGGTGAGAGTGTCTGGAATATTTTATGACAAGGAGCACAAAGTACTGGACGTCGATTACACCTATACAAATCCTGACATAATTACTCCTAATAAAAAAGCACCATTCGAATTATCATTCTACACAGATAATCCAGAGAAAATTAAGTCAACAGCTATTAATGCTCAAAGTATGGAATATTCTTTAATAACAAATAGCACTCAGAATACGACAAAATCAAGCCCATGACAGTACTGGAATTATTGATTTCCTTTTGTGATTCCAGTCTTTCGTTTGTCATTTATTGAGGTCCGAATGCGGTGGTTCTGCTAACCCTACCATTTCAATAATTAGATTCATCTCTAGTTGTAGGTCGGTGAGTTAGCTATTAACATCGCCCCATAATTATATTTCATTGAAACTTTTCGCAGTTACACAATCTACATGACCTATCAAGAGGATCTCCTGATGACTTTGGATGCAGTGGTGAATAATGCTCATCGCTTCTATGACGGCAACTTGGGTTTGAGCAGGGTTCGGCATTGTGAGCCTCCTCAGCCTTTTTGTGATCCTTTTGTCCTTTTATTTCCAACCAAGTTACGTACATGTATAAGGAATTTAAAATTTCATTCCCAATTATCCAAGAGCCTTAAACAATAATCACAAACAGGATATCCAGTATCTTCTTGATATTCAGTTTTGCACCTCTTACAGATCTTACGTTTTGCCATCGATTGTATATATCCAACTAACTTTAAGAGAATTTGTAAAAGGGTCCCTCCTCAACGCCAAACTCAGATAGAGTATGACAGGAAGAAAAGAAATCATGAGAGGGTCTTGTCTTGTCTTTTTCATCTAACTTGTTCAATGATCACTTTCAATTTTCTTTAAAGAAATAATTTACTTTAAAATAGGGTCTTACGTTACCACAATTTGGACATTTTTCTAGTTGTTCAGTAAAATTTGTTGCATCAAATGATCGCTTATCTTGCTGATAGCCTGCCGGGATTGTCTTTCCACAATCTTTACATTTAATTAAGAGCATATAAAAGATCACTGCTCGTTACTTTCTTACCCATTCGTCGCCTTGCTTTTTGTATTTCTGCTTAACTGCAGCCCAAGCTGTTTTGTGAGCTACTTCCTCAGCACTTTGACTCTTGCCACCACGTCTTTTTTCAGGATTCTGATACTGTTTTACTGCGTTTGCGTGTGCCTTTTTAAAAATATGTTGAGCGTGTACAGGCAATGAATCTATCGCCTTTTTTGTTCTCGTCGATAACGCTGTATCGACATTAGATCTTTTACTAGAGGGTCTTTTAGGCATACAATGTAATACACTAAATCCTATTTATAGAGCAACTTTACTGCCTTTTTTAACATAAATTCTGAAACTCATTTGTTTAAATTTGATTATTTCTAAGTCTCTTATTTAAATCAAAGAAAGCGCAAGACGGTTGGTACCTCTAGTGTTTTATTGATTATATCTCCTATTTGACTTCTACTAATTCAATTCCTTCTTTACTACCTTTGAGAGTTTTTTCCTTGATGTCTCCTACATTAGCTGCATAGTATTTTTGTTCCACAACATCGGGCTCAAGTCCTGAAAACTCCTTAGTTTTGACCACATTTGAATAAGAACCGTAAGGAACAGTGACATTATTGTCCAAACTCAGAACAGTTGCCTTGTCTTCAGCGACATCTTTGGCGAACTCTTGGTCATACGTAATTCCTACCTTTGGTTCTCCTAGCATTATTAATCCAGCCTTGGCTCCTTTCACTCCGGATTCCCAGGAACCTTCATGGGGGTTTTTCTTGTTGGTAAAGTCAGTCGTATCCTCTCCCATGTACCATACATTTCCGTTGTTATCTTGCGCATACCAATCATTTGTTGTCTCTTCTAATTTTCCTTCCACAAAGACAGTATCATTAACCACGCGTGTGGGTATCCCCTGAACCTCTTTTGTATCGTTGGTGACAGTGATAATATCCCGCATCGAGTTTCCCTCCTCATCAGTGCCTTTGTAAGTCATTATGGTGCCCGGCTTCAAAGAATAGTACTTATTGTCTATTTTCAGTGGATCATGAAAATTGGATGTGTCAAATGCAGGAGTTTGTGTTTGTACTTTTGATGTGGCAACTACATAATTAACACCAATACCTGTAAGTTCTTGACTAAATGAACCCAGACTAGCTACAATCAAAACACTGACAGTCAATGTGATTAATGTGACAAAGGTCAAAATTAACTTATTTTCCATTGGGTGAAAGTAAATTGCATCATTAATAAGAAATTTGATACAAATATATCACTAAGTTACCGTTTTTGAGAGGAGAGGCTATTAATCACTTACACTCTTGTACCAATACATTATAAATAAATGGATTGATTTGAAAAGCGATATTGATACTAAATGTTGCATTACTTTTTGATAATAAAATACATACCTAAACTAAAAAACCTGGCATAGTAGCACAAGACTCATTCTATTTGCATTTTAAATGTTCTACATTATAGTAAATCCAATTCTAGTGATTTTTAGATCCATTGGCTTTAATCTCAGTGGAAATTAGCACTTGATACAGATTGATATAATACCTATCTAATAGATTGGTTATGAACAAAAAATTGGTTTTGGTTGTTATCGTAATGATAACTCTTGGAGCTGCAATTATAGCAACAACCACGACAATACAACAACAAGTAGATGCAGTTACTAGTAAAAGAGATTTTCAGGGAGGTACGCAAACATCGATATTCGAAAACGATGTTTATGTTGCATGGTGGAGTAACAAATCGGGGAACAATGAGGTAATGTATCGATTGTCGTCTGATGCAGGGAAAACATTCACCGACAAGGTTAATCTCAGCAATACTCCTAATTCTGATTCAGTGGATGTAGAAATATCGGCAGATGAAGGGAGAGTCGCAGTTTCTTGGTGGGAAAGAAATCAAACTCTAAACGAGCCTGTAATCAGAATAAGCAATGATAATGGCAAGACATTTGGACCTGTATTGAAACTTGCGTCTGATGGACCGATTGGTTGAACGGTGGCTAAGCTCTTCAACATCTCGTCATTATAAAATAATAATAGGTTAAAAGCCTTTTAACGAAAGATATTGACAATTATAATCCTAACTGGAGCTCCAGGTGTGGGGAAGTCGACAGCCGTAATACATGCAGCCAGAGCGTTAAAAGATAGAGGCCTTAATGTGGGGGGTATAGTTTCCAGAGAGCTCAGAACTAATAATATTAGGGTAGGGTTCGAGTTCATTGATCTTAGTACTAATGATGCACGAGTCCTGGCATCTATTACTGGAAAAGGTCCTAAGATTGGGAAATATTTCGTTGATCTTGCAGGCTGCCGCTTTGCAGCTGAAAGACTAAGTGGTGCGATAAAGAATTCCGACGTCATTATTTGTGATGAAATTGGTCCTATGGAACTCAAATCAACCGAGTTCATAGACTCGTTAAAGAATTTACTAGTTGTCGACAAGAAACTAATAGTTGTAATACATCAAAAGTTACAACATTCCCTGATCGACCAGTTCAAAAAGAAATCTAGTCTTATAATCAATCTTGATTTGGAGAACAGAGCAAGAGTTAATCAAATATTGCTTAATAGATTATTGGTTGAATAATATCGTTCCTAATGAATAGAATCGTATAAAATATTTACAGTATTACTTTGTCTATTTCTGCTTATAAAATAAATAAAATGAAATAAAATAACGATTAGTTCTCGTATAATAAAGTCGTAACGTATCTATGATATTCGTGAGAGTGTACTTCACGCTCACATAGTTTGCATTAATTTTCCCAGATGGACCGGCTTGAATTATAATTGTTGTCATACGACTCACTGAAGGTGTGGGATGTAAGTTTTTATCCTTTACTTATTGTTGGTATACTGATTGGTCGATCAGTATTACTACGAAAAGCTTATCTATTCCCTAAAGAAATAGCATGTGATATGTTGGACAGGTCCTTAGAAGAGGATCTTGAAGAGGAATTGAAATGACGATGGTACAGGGCATGATTGATTAATGTTCGATCATAAAGACTGGAGAAAATTATCTGATAACGAAATATTTGTATTGAAAACCTGTCCCATGTGTAACAGTTTCATCACTGCGAGTTTTAAGCAATGAGTATTCTTAGAGCGTTGATAATAATCGCAATTATCACCTTGATGCAGTTTACTATAAATGACTATCTTTATGGTTTCAATCAAACCGAGTATTGCCATGAACATTATGCTAATGGCACGGTAGTTTGTCATAAGATGCCTATGAATATGACTATGCTAGTGAGGATAAATAAATAGATAAATCCTTCACCTCTGTTTTGTTCTTTTTCTCTTTGTTTTTGGTTTTGTTTTTGGTTTTGGTTTTGTTTTTGGTTTTGGTTTTTTAGTCTTCTTTACGCTGGCACTTACCTTATCTTTTACGTCCACATTTTGCGTCTGTTTTGCTGCTTTTTGTTTATAACCACAAATAGCGCATTCGTAGTCTCTAATGCTCCCAGTTTCTTTAAATTGAGCTTTTGGTTCTGTGCTAGCACTGGCGGTTACCACAGGATATAGATGACCCTTTTTGCATTTAGGACATAACTCCAATCCCGACACAGAATTATTAATTGTGAGGTGGGTATTAAATATTAAAAATAAACCTTTCTCCGTCGAACAACTCAAATGACCGCAAGGGATAATAAAATCATATTAGCACCTGTAGAGGACAATAAGAAGTGCACTTAGGAATATTCGTAGGCTCGTTGTTTGTTCTACTAATAGGTTTATTGACAGGAGGGGCCGAAAATATTGCACACGGTCAAACATCCGAATTTGATCCACGAAAATTTGAACCACTACAAACAGATTGTGTACCTTACCATGACGAACATATAGTGATTATAAAAATGAATTGTGGTCAAGAAATACCATCAATCATACATTATGTAAATCAGGGATATGAAATAAAAGCGGTATGGAATTCTGTGATGTACCTAACGAAATAAAATGATTGTCTACAGAGATTTTATACTTGGTTTTTGTTCTTCTGCCTTAGTTCTTTATATTATCTATATTTTCCGCTGGTGATGATAGAAAATGAGTCTATGCTTTAGTTATGAATTTCAAAATGATGTAATATTTGGACTTTGTGCAATGGTAACAACGCTTAATTGGCCTAATAATATTGATGACAAATTAAGTAAAAAGACAAACGAAATAATTTTTTCCAGCGTTCCCTCTCTTTAAGTAGCATTGTATATTATATCTCATTTAGCCTAATTAGGTTTCATAGACTATGACCGTAGAACAAATATTACAAAAGGAAATAAATAAATCAAAGAGATCGCTTGATTTACAAACTGAGGGAGTCTACATACAAGCGAGATCTTCAAAAAAGGATTGAACTATTAAGTTGGACTTTACAAAATATGAAGAATTCTGATATCTATATTTGTGCGTTTATTGAAACTAAAATGAATGAAATTATTGATATAATAAATCAAACCGATTTGGTATTGGAAGACGATCCACAGCATAGTAAATTAAGAATTTTAGACTGGATATTATATCAGGTTTGGATTAATGAAAAATAAACTTTCCAGGGTAACTTAGGTAAGGCAAGTTCTTATATTTAGTAGCATAAATATCATTACTCTTTTAACACAAATAGACACTGGCCGGTGAGATTCTTTTCCGTTAGTTTCAGTCCCACAGGTATTTACTAAAACTGTTTTATACTTAACGAATTCTTAGAATAACTAGCTTCCGTCTTATAGAAGAATTTATCATACTTATTTTTATTTAAGTTATAAACAGATTAATATCCGCAACTAGTGGCCGATGGGGTTGATTCTTGTTCAACTGCTAAACACGCATTAACCACTAGTTGCTTGAATTATTTTATACTTTGTTGCCCAAATCTAGTTAACTCAAACTAGGCATTGGCGGGAACTTTTCCCTTCTTTCCAATATTTCCCCGCACCAGTCGCGATTAAATCATTTTATATTTCATTGTCAATAAATCAACAACGTAGAACAACCAGCCTGCATTTGCTGAGAATTTTTGAAATTTCTTGTACATACGGCCAAGGAAATACATTCCTGCTTACCAACTATATAGTACATCTTGAGAGCACAATGGGTTGCATCTACTTTCAAATGTTGGTCCCTCAAAGAGAAATAGCATTAAAAACCGCCGGAAGGATCTAGATAGTATACAATGGATTGCGATGAATTTATCACCTTCTTTTTTCAAATGGTGTTGCTGTAGACTACAAAGGTGATGTGTTTGTATCAGATAGGGGATGAATTAGACAGAAATATCTAAGATTCATTGGCAGTTAGTGAATCATATCATAACTAGTCACTCTATTGCAAACGCTTTTTTATATACAATGGTGAGAATAAATACTCAATATTTGGAAGAAATTAAATGTAAGATTGTTCCAAAACCAGAGAGAAACACTAAGACTGTCATTGGAGGAGGCGAGAACTATGGAAAACGTCCCCTATTTGTGGGCCATGGTACTGGTTTAAGAAGGTATTCCTGTGGGAACTGTAATCTTGTTCTTATAGACAATGTTGGTGAAAATATTCGGTTAGTCAACATTGTATTGAAATGTCCTGACTGTCAATACTATAACGAACTTCCAGCTTAATTGTGCTATATCGTCGAGGTCATATGTTATACAAATGTCAAAGTTACTTTCTCAATTACTATTAGACATCTGTTTCAATTTTTCATGAAAAACTACGCTTGCATGGAAATAGGCACTAATCCACTCAGTTTTGTTCCTTGTTGGCATACCATTACCAGTTACCATAACTAATCATAAATAGCAAACAATTACATAGTTATTTCTACAAAAAAAGAAAAAATTGTGGAGATTTTCACATTTGAATTCCATTCATAATATCTTTATTACCTCTTCTGCATACCGCTATTTATGTCATGATGAAAACATGTAAAATCTCTACACCAGTAACAAATACCGCAATTTGGTTATGATTAGGTCACAAATTAATTAATAAAAAAATAATATTTTACGTTCTCATTTTTCAAACATAGTTTGTGAATCTGTGAATCAAATGTGACTCAAAAAAACAGGTCCAAAATAGATTAGTGATTTTACTGAAAACAGGATAAGCCAATACTTGTGGCGGATTCGGTGCAACTGATAACGCTAGCACCCTGATTTTGCAACCCGTGTCGTCAAGGACTTGACTCCTATATTAGACTTGGTTATAATAACAGATATGTCTAGTTGCATAATGGAAAGCCAGAGAGTATTAGATGCTGAAGGAGCTAAGATGGAAACCTCCTTTTCAGGTAATGCAAAATACAGAGGTACTGGTGGTACAGAGATTGGAACATATTCGACAATCTATAGACCTGAAGGAGTACTGTATGGCGAAGGACATGGAGTCATAACTAGTACTGATGGCGAAATCGCAACATGGACTGGTTCGGGAATAGGAAGATTTACTGGTCAAGGAAAAATAAGATTTCATGGCCCATTGTTTTACCGTACACTGTCAACAGGGAAGCTAGCTTTCCTTAACAACCTTGTGGGAGTATACGAAACCCAAATAGATGAGAATCAAAATTTCGCATACAAAGTCTGGGAGTGGAAATGACAACAACGAATACTTAAATACAATCGATAATGTTCAAAAGTATATGGCCAATTATTGTTTTACAGTTCCATTTCTTCCTGGAGGAATAGAACTAGCAAAAAAATGGAATCAAGAGAATATTGTCAACAATAAGGAACATGATGAAGTTTTTAATAAAGCTGGAATATCTCGCGAGCAGGTTTGGATCCAACATTTGCCACAAGGAGATTTTGCTGTGGCAAGTTATGAGACCGATAATCCTGAAAAATCGTTCAAAGTATTGGCGACTTCAAATAAGCCATGGGCTGTTAAATTTCGTGAGCACTTGAACAAGGCACATGGATTGGATATTGCTCAGTCCTCTATGCAACTTAACGAAGCAGCAGTCAATTGGGAAGAATAAGTGAGTTTTATTTGTTCCTTCTTCCCACACGTCAACTTGTAGCTTAACCACAAACTTTCTCGGATTACAAATGGACAATTGATTAAGGTTAAAGGAGAATGGTGTGAAGGAAGCACTGCTGATTGTAGCTATAAGAAAGTGTCTAGATGGGCTGGACAATTTAATGCCTCACTTGAGAATTTCAGAACTTTCCTTCAGAATATCAAAAACGTAATTAGCAAGACACTTGTGATACTAGAAAAGGAACTATAACTATAAAAATACGGGTTCGATTCGGACAGTCGATGTAGTAGGGTCCTGCTACATGGTATTTAATTTTTTACTACAATTATAGATTTTGTGAAATCATGTTTGTCTGAATTATGGTCAAAAATAAAGGCAATATCCTTGTAAAGATTGGACGTGACTAGCTTTCGCATGTTACCATATTACAGGAAAACTGTGTGAAAATTCTCGTTAAGAGAATCGAGCAGCTTCATATCCTTCTCTTCAAGCTGGAAGTCAAATACCTGACTATTCTCTTTGATTCTGTTTTCATGTGTGGATTTCGGAATTACAACAACCTCATGCTGTAAGCTCCAGCGGATTAAAATTTGAGCAGATGTTTTCCTATATTTCTGTTCTAAGCCTCTTAGGGCCGGATGATTAAGCTTATTACCTCTAGTTAATGGACTATAAGCTTCGAGCTGGATACTGTTATTATTGCAGAATTGTAACAACTCCTCTTGAAATAGGAATGGATGAAATTCAACTTGGTTGACCGAAGGCGAAACATCAAAATCTTGTAGTATCTCCTGCACTTGGAAAATGTCGTAATTACTTATCCCAATAGCCCTGACTTTACCAGCTCTCAATAGTTTAATCATAGCCTTCCAGGTATCCTTACCCATTCCTTCAACGGGCCAGTGGATCAAGTAGAGATCAATATAGGACAGTCCTAAGCGTCGTAAACTTCTTTCACATGCCCTAAGGGTAGAGTCATATCCTTGATCACTATTCCACACCTTCGTGGTAACAAAGATCTCTTCCCTTGGTATCCCGCTCTCTAGAACTGCGCTCCCGACATCCCCTTCATTACCGTATATCCAAGCTGTATCGATATGTCTATAGCCGACCTTCAATGCATTTCTAACTGCTTGCAAAGTTGTTTCTCCAATTGGTGTCTGATAAACCCCTAGGCCTAGACGGGGGATCTCTACTCCATTATTCAATCTTGCACGGGATTGTAAGGTCAGTTGCACAAAGAAAGACGTTAATAGAAACTCACTTAATTCTATCGGTTGGCCACCCTTATTATTGATAGGCTATAGCATTCAGCATTCATCCAGGTTTCTTCCATTGAGTCTCATTAATCGCCGCGATGTGCTTTACCTGATTTTCTGCCTTTAACGGTCAAATCTATTTCGTTTGCTGTACTGAGGTCTTTAAAGTCAGCTTTTGGTATAATGTGTATGTCTAGTAGATTCTAGTAATTATCTTTTAACGTATATCATTAACAGGGCGCTAAATAAGAAATACTTATGAACAAAAATATGTAATGTAGCTGATGTCAGAAATAGGTTTAGTTGAATATTTTGGCATGGGAGAAGCTATAGGAATAATTGCCACGTTATTTGTGATTCTATACTTTTCTAGGAAACAAATGCAAACTCTGTCCGTGGATATTGAAACGAAGATCCTCAATGACCTTGACGAAAGAATACATGAAATTACACATATGGGCATAGAAAAGCCACAATTAATCAATGTTATAAGCAAATCAGAAACTGGATGGTCCGCAGAAATTGCTTATGCATACCATATAATGTACACGTTTGCCCATGTTTTTCATATGCGTCAGAGAAAAGTGTTGAATGACAATGAATGGATTGGATGGCTAACGTGGATGAAGAGTGCATTTGAAGAAGGTTCGATAAGAGAAA
>JBKPGB010000134.1:0-7522 GCA_046729135.1 Thermoproteota archaeon
GCAGTATCTGGAGATGGAGCTGTAAGAAGAATTGCAATTCCTATTATTATCGTTATGATGCTAAAGGAATAGGCCACGATTATTAAGAATCCGATTTTGTTAACCATAATCTAATCATCTATATGATTAACCTTATTTTGATTCCTTTTTCCTTTCTATATCACCATTTGAACTTGACGGGAATGCGTTTTATCTCAATTGAACTGTTAAAAGGGATGTTGGGCAGAGCTATTTGATTTCAATTCTCCCCATACGAATATGATAATATTCAAAATTAGTGCGTCTGCTAAACAGGGCCATATTAGCTCGATAATTTATTTTATTCCTTCATCTAATATTTTTACAAAATACGTATGCTTACATCTTATACAATATAACGAAGCAGTAACAAAGAATGTTGTTTCCACATCATTAAGAGACGGGGATTTACCTCGAGGATGGAAATTTTTACGTTCGGCAAAATATTTGATATTATCTTTTTTTACTACATCAGGTGAGCCACATCGAAGGCAATAAAAATTTGTTTTTTTAAAACGTTTTTTAGTTGTCTCTTCGTCAATCACCTTAATTGGAGATTCTGCTGTCATTATTCATTCATTCACTTCCTACTTTCGAATTCAAGGAAATAAAGATATTATATTTCTTTCATTCCCAGAAAAGAATCAGTATGATAATATTGATTACCACTATGGCTATTATTAGGGCCAAAAAAATTTTTGGCAATTTATATCTTGACACTTTGTAAAGATAAACTTTCTACTTCATTTCATTTTGTTTTATTGAGTTGGATATAAGCTTCGTCCCTCTGTTTTAATGATTCTGGCTCTTTAACTTTCTGCATAAATTCTACGCCATATTTAGACACTATTTTTTTATCGAGTTCGTCATCTGTTCCACTTAACCACACACCGCTTTTCTCATGATAAAAATTACATGCGTCCGAAATGTATTGTTTCATTTCGGGACTCATCAAATCCGTAATATTAAATTTTATTTGAGGTGGACTAAACATCATTTGTAAAAGAAAAGTAGTCATACTTCCAGTATAACAATTCATGTATGATCTGGTTGTATTTGTTTTAGTGTTATTGATCTGTCCGTATGTATTTTGGATTATACATAAAGATAAAACCATTGCTGCCGCGATTACATAATAGATCCTTATCATTTTCATTTCATTTCCCCTTTTTCATAAAAATCGAGTAACCTCGTAATAACGTCATCAAAAGTCTCTCCAATGTGATTGCCATGGTTTGCTCTTGTGTCTGCGTAAATTCCATGAAAAAACTATGAGATTTGAATTATATATATTGAGTAGAGTGATAACAATATATCTAAATATCTTTAACTTTGAATTTTAAGAGTTGGATATCTTCGACAACTATGTCAAGGCTGGAAAGATAGCTTCCCAGGTAAGAGAATATGCTAGGATTCAAGACCATACTGGTAGGAGTTTAAGTGAAATATGTAATGATATTGAGCAAGAGATATTCAAAAAAGGAGGAGAACCTGCATTTCCAGTAAATGTCAGTCTCAACGATATTGCAGCACACTATACTGCGGTACCTAACGATCCCTTAATTGTCAAAAATACTGATGTATTAAAGATAGATGTGGGAGTTCATATAGACGGCTATATCGCTGATACCGCTGTCACAGTAAGTTATGATACCAAGTATCAAAATATGATTGATATTGCTGAAAGGGCACTGGACGAAGCGATTGGCATTTCAAGATCAAATACAAGAGTTTCAGACATAGGAAGAATAATAGAAAAAACTATTACAAAATATGGATGTAAGCCAATCCAGAATTTGAGTGGACACTCGCTTGAAAGATATACCATCCATGCTGGAAAATCGATCCCAAACATTTGGACAATTGGCCACTCTTTCAATTTATCTGTAAATAATGTATATGCAATAGAACCATTTGTGACTACAAATGACGGTCAGGGCGTTGTTTACGAAGGAAAAATTAAAAATATTTTTGGTATTGGATCACGAAAAAGAACAAAAGAACAAAAGACAGATGATTTTCTAGAATATTTATGGAATAAATTTAAAACTCTACCATTCGCCTTAAGATGGATTGTTGATGAATACGAAGAGAAAGAAGCACTGTCCTTGTTAGAAATTCTGGTAAAAAAGAAGAACGTTCATGCATATCCAATTTTGGTCGAAGGAGCCAATAGAATAGTGGTTCAGGCAGAGCATACGATAATTCCCCAAGAATCTAACACACTAACGATAACAAAATAAAAAATTGGTAAGACACTTTGTGCTCCAATTCAAATCTATTATTAACATTATTCTCTCTTTTCCTTGCTGAGTCTAGATTTGCAAATTATTGATAAAAATCGGATAAAAAAAATAAATACAAGTTTGGAATACTTCCTTGTATGAAAGCACCAACAGTCATCTATGGCGCATATTATGCATTAAAACTTTGGTTTTACAGAAAAATAAAGGGTAGAAGATCAAGACCAGAAAAGGAAATATCCATGTAACTTGAACCTTTTCTTTAGTTTGTCATGATTAGAATTTGATCTGTGAAATTTCAACTTCTATGTATCTTTATGTTAGATTAAGCTAAAATAAATAACAATCGAAATTGCTTAAAATCTGAGTTAATAGTATTACATACTAATGATTGGAGCAGATATTTCTGAACTAAGGAAGATAGGACTATCAGATATATTAGATGACGACTGGACAAGGGCGATTTATTCAGTAGATGCGAGTCATTGTACGGTTAAACCTTTGGCCGTTAATTTTCCCTCTGACGAATATGATGTTCAGAAAATATGTAATTTTGCCTATAGCCGCGGTATACCAGTTACCTGCAGGGGTGCGGGCACAGGACTGCTAGGACAGTCATTGTCCGATGGTATCGTACTAGATTTTACTAAAAAAATGAACAAAATACTGGTATTTGGTGAAGACTACGTTGTTGTTCAACCCGGCGTTGTGAAGACAGTATTAGACAAAGAACTTGCAAAAAAGGGCAAATTTATTCCACCGGATCCTGCAAGTAGTAACTATTGTACCATTGGTGGAATGATATCTAACAATTCAAGCGGTCCGCATGGGTTAGGTTACGGAAGTATTATCAACTATGTGCAAGGAGTTGAGCTAGTATATGGTAACGGAATGATGGGATTTGCTGATCAAAAAAACTACGATGAAAAAATAAGTAAAATGTTGAAATATATTTTATCACTTAATTTTGATATAAAAAAATATTATCCTAATGTAAGTAAGAATTCAAGTGGATACCGTTTAGATGCGATTTTTGAAAATAACAATAATAAAGTATACCCACAAAAGATATTTCTTGCATCAGAGGGAAGTTTAGGCATAATTACAAGCAGTAGAATAAAAATTTTAGATATTCCAGAAAAAAAGTTGCTTATTATACTCAAATTTAAAAATATTTTCGACGCCTCTTTGGAAGTACCATTTATTCTTCAATTTGGACCTGTAGCGATGGAATTATTGGACAGAGGAACCACCATGGAAGATTGGAAAGTTGATGATTCTGAGTCTAGAAATTCCTGCATAATGATTGTCGAATTTTATGGTAATGACAATTCTCTTTATGAGAAGGTTCACAAATTTGAAAATAATCTGCGAAAAAAAGCTAAAATTCTCGACAGTGGATATGACAAAAAGAGTGTAGATAGTGCATGGAACAAAAGAAAAAATTCACTAAACAGTGCAATAAAAAAAACAATAGGTTCAAGAAAACCGACAGGAATTATAGAAGACACAGTAGTACATCCCGTTATTTTACATGATTACCTGATTTTTCTCTTAAAATTACTTGCTACGTATAACCTTGATTATGTAATTTATGGACACGCCGGAAATGGCAATTTACACCTCAGGCCTATTATTGACATTAATTCAAAATCTTCTAAATTACTGATGAACACGATAGCAGATAAGGTTTTTAAACGTGTTGTCAAGGTTCATGGTTCCATTTCAGGAGAACATGGAGACGGGCTGCTTAGAACAAAATATATCCCCCTGATGTATGGGGAAACTATGTATGATGTTTTTAAACAAATTAAATTGATATTTGATGACAAACAAATTATGAACCCAGGTAAAAAAGTATTGTAAACAAGGTTTTTCAGTAAGGAAATATGAATTTAACATCTCTAGATAATTTGCTTACATTTTATTAATTTTCTTGACACGAAGTGAATTTTTGATAAGGATATGAATCATTACAGATTTGGTCTTTTTAATTTATACCATGTACCAAATCTAAAGATCAATATTCCTGCAGCAATTGTGAGTAGTGAAGTTACCAAAATGTGAGGAGATACCACTGTTTTTAATATACTGGGGGCTGATGAGACATATTCGCAATCCTGTCTATCACTACTACAATTTTTTTGTACTGGATAAATGACTATTACTAGAACTAGTAAAATCAAAGTAAAGGTTCCTATTAGAGAACACGCTGCACCAACTTTTATTATTCTGTCAATATATTTGATAATCATTTCTAACAAGAAAAATACCATTCAAGTTTTTATCCTCTGTGGATCTATTGCTACAAAACTATATGGATTATTATTTGAAACTCGCTCAAATTTATTATTAAAATATTGGAATGGGAGCAAATCATACACGTGTTTATCCCATAATTCATGCACTCCATCAAAGTATACTTTTCTTGGGTTTCCCTTCATCCTTAATAGCTCATGAGCCAAAACATGTGATACCCTTGTACAATTTTTATCTGCATAGAATTTAGTTCTCTCTAAATCAGACAAGGGATCTTTGGACCTTTCCCAATATGCTATTCCAAAATTTTCAGAAGTATAACCTTCTGTTCTGCAATCCGTCCAAAACGGTTTAAAAAAAGTGAGATAAAAGTGGTAAGTTGTCTTATCCCTTCCGATATGATCTCGCGCTAAATAAGAAATTGACATTCTATCAAATAACCTACCTGGAACGACAGGAAGGATGTCAGCTTTTATCTTTAGATTTACGTCAAAGCACCTTTTTATCCAGTGATGAAAAAATCGTGACATCAAAGAAACGTAGTACCAATCTTCGTTTTGCAATCTAATCCATTCTTCATTTTTTGCCACATATATGAAAAAGAGAGTCGGAAATTGCAATATAATATTTAAAAGAAAATATGGGAATAAATACTAATGAAAAGTCATTTTAGCATTTTTTTGTGTTATGACAACTTTTATTGTACTCCACAAAGTAAAAACTAATTGTCTAAGAGCTTTCATTCGATTTGGTGCTGTACTAAATTTAAGATCATGATCTGGGGTCGCAAAACTTATACACTCAATTTTAGAACCATTAAAAAGCGATGCTCGTATGGGGTCGTAGCGAAGCCAGGCATCGCAACGGGCTCCAGATCTAATTAATAGGGCTTTATTAGAGAATGAAACCCGTGGATCGAGGGTTCAAATGTTGTGAGTTAAAAACACGGCAGAATACATCCCTTCGGCCCCATTTGATTTATTACAAATTCCTTTATGCAGTCTTATTAAGATAAAAAACACGTTTTATTCCAGATCAGAATTTCTTCCATTCGATTCAATTGCTAATTGAATTCAATCATTTTAGACAATCTTCAATTGCTCTGTAGGATCCAAATGTTTTCTGAGCTTCAGGGATATGTTTTTGAAGCGCCTCGCCTGCAGATTCTATGAATAAAGACATCGGGTCTTGTTTCTTGAATAATTTCAAGAATGCTTTTTTTGGTTTATTTAACTTGTCAAAAAAAATCGTGGAACTATCCTCTATTATGACATCGGCTTCACTACATGACACGCCGTGAGTTAAGAGATGTTTTTCTAACTTTGCAGCAAATCGTGCGAAGTGGATTGAGTATGTCTCCTGATCTAGATTTGGCAATAACATTTAATTATCCACTCCATAATATTTAAAAATTTTTTAATATAATGGATTTGTACCTAATCTTGTATATAGATTTTGTAATAACTATGGTTTTTTCCGATGGTAAATTTCGGTTTTAAGACATTATGAGGAGTTTCGCATATTGCAGAAATTAAAAAGAACACCATTACCAGCTTGGGTTGAATTTATAAGGTGGGGAAGGGATTCGAACCCTTATAAATTCGCTAACCTCATAGTAATTCTGCAGGCGAACGCATAACCGCTCTGCCACCCCACCGTTAAATATGTTTGACAAATTTTCTCAATTTAAAGCATTGTCTATACAATGATTAACCTGTCAGTGCAACAACAGATGAATAAATAATGGAATAAATCACAAATTACTGACCTTCTACAAGTTTTGTGATTCGCTTATCTATTGGATTATATTCACAACCCATTGGCCCACAATATCTTCCTACGTATTCAGCCTTTGGCCTATACAATGCTGTCTTTGGAGCCGCCTCGGCAAACTTCTCTTCTATAACATGAGATGTCCAACCTGAAATTCTAGCAATGGCGAAAATAGTCGTAAACAGGTCCATGGAAATACCCAAACTGTAATAAAGTGATGCACTGTAAAGATCTACGTTTGGATATATCGATTGTTTTCTAGTTTCCAGTAGATATTTTTTGGTCATCTTTTCAACCTGTTCTGTCATATCAAACCACGGAGTCTGGCGTTCTTTATTCACCGTCTTTGATAATCGATAAAGAACTTCTGCTCTAGGGTCTGTAGTCTTGTAGACTGCATGTCCCATACCCATAATTTTGTCACCACGATCAAGTTTCTCAATTACCCATTTGTCAACGTTCTCTATTTTACCAATATCTAGAAGCATTTTCATGACTTGAGTGTTCGCCCCTCCATGTAATGATCCTGATAATGCTCCTATCGCACCCGTTGTTGATGCATAAATATGTGCCTTTGTCGATGCTATCTCTCTTGCCGCAAATGTCGAAGCATTAAAACTATGTTCTGCATGAAGTATCAAACAAATATCAAATATTTTTGCCTCTTCATGCTTTGGTCTGGTACCAAATAGCATGTACAAGAAATTTTCTGCATTTGTCATTTCGTTAGACGGTTTAATAATTTCTTTTCCATTTCTAATCCTATCCCAAACAGCAACAATAGTTGGGATCTTTGAAATCAGCATTTTAGCTCTTTTGATATTCATATCACGTGAATCATCTTGTATATCCAAATCATAATCAGGCAACTGGGATATACACGATTGAAGTACGTCCATCGGAGAAGCTGTGATTGGTCTGTTTTTCAAATTTTGGTACAGGCCTTCTGGAATTTCTCGGTTTTCTTTCAGATCTAAAGTAAATTCAGACAATTCATCCTTTGTTGGAAGATCTCCAAAGAGCAAGAGATATGAGGTTTCTTCAAAAGTTGAATGTGTTACGAGGTCTAAAATATCATAACCGCGGTAAATTAACTCACCGTGTTCACCGTCAATTGAACATATCCTTGTATCTGCCACAACGATATTCCTCAAGCCTATGTTCCTAGCGTCTATATTTCTCATGCCACTCATTGACATATACTACGTCAAATTTATATATAATCGTGT
>JBKPGB010000135.1:0-10148 GCA_046729135.1 Thermoproteota archaeon
ACCTTTGCCACTTCATTTACAAAATAAATTGCGTTCATAAAGCTTGAGAATTGGAATAATTTAACAAGCTTTCCATCTTTCAATTCCCACTTGTTATCCAATTCTTCTCTAATGCTTTTTTCTATCTCACCATTAGACAACATAGCGATACCTGTTATATTTAGAATGGTAGAAATAACTAAAAAACTCTGTGTGGCACATAATAGTCTTCAGATTAAAACGAGACCTTAAGCTGTCAGTATTCAATCTAATAACTACAGAATTGCAGTAATTCATGAAGTGCAACATATATATTTATTTTCACATTTGTATTTTACAAGTTCTTTTAAACATGGACAAATTTTACCACCGCAGCCTACGCATGTAGACTAATCCTGAAATTTCTAATGATAGAATTATGCAGAGACAACTAAATCCTATATAAACGATAAATTCTATAGTTGTACATGATAAACCAGAGTACTGTAAACCTGGCTTTAGTTTTGAGCCTGGGGGTCTGGACAATAATGAGTGGGTTACTAGCAATGCAAACTATCTGGGTATTTGCTCAGGGAAACTTGTCTCAAATAATAAACCAAACTGGTAACCAAACTGGTAATCAATCCTTATCTCCCGCAATCCCAGGACAACAAGGTGGCACACCACCTACCCCTTGAAAAAATAATATAGTTATCTTGACCTAAGTTCGATTCTCGAACGTCAATAACTGAATCTATCGTCCTGTTTAAAGACAAATTAATGCTTTCAAAGAATTAGAAATAGCCAGATGCCACTAATTTCGACGAGCCCAAAAATGGTGTCAATAACAATTCACAACCCCCTTGGGCCCACTTTGCCATTTGTTCTCTAACTATAGAAACGAAATTAATGTAAATAGAATCTACCAGCATAATACAAATAAATTTTAGCGACGTTGTAATGTCATGTTAAGTCTAGTAACATACGACACCACGACTATAATGTAGCGTTCAATCTATGTTATATAAGAAGACTCCTTATGGCCATCTCTAATCTGTTTTATTTTATTCTCAACTGTTTCTGCTTCTCCTAATAATGATTTTATATCGCAGTAAAGACCAGGAACTAATTTAGTTACTGCACTAGAAATCAACGCAGAAGCACGAAAGTCTGGAACATCTGGCACTGTCTTGACCAAAAGAACAATGACATCTAATCCTAGGAGCGAACCTTCATTTAGCAGTGTTGCGGGAATTCCACCTATTGTTCCGCTTTGTAGTTGAATAAAATTATTTTCCTTTGCTATCTTTGCAGCTGACGCGGTGCTTGTAACTGCAAAAATCCTTTGTTCTTCGGGAATAACTGATGCATTCTCTCCTTTATCTTGCGTCGTGCCTAAGATTCCAGCTGCGCTTATAATCAACCTACATCCATTCTGCATCGACCAGTCCAAAATTTTTTTACCCATAGTACTCTGCATACGTGGGTCAATATTAAATTCGGATATGAAAAAAGCCACCTTTAGACCTTCGTTGACGTGCAATCTCGCTGGAAAGTGAGGTATGGAATTACTGATTATTGATAAAGGAGGAAATTCAGGTGAATCGATAACTGCAAAAAGTTCTGTTCCTGATGTACGGATTAGACATTCTGAAGCAATAGCATTTAGTAATCCTGTGCTAGGAAATCCATCCAATACTATACCATCCTTCAAATTCAACTTCCTGTCTTCCCTGAGACTCCTAATCTGAATGGACAAATAGTATTTTCATCTCAACTTGTACATACATCAAATAAAGATATAAAGTAATAATTTATTCTATTGAACTAAACTGTCTCCTGCTAAATGATGTGAGAACTAATAGAAAGCTAAATAATAGAGTGGGAAATCAGAAGGATTATGGCCGCGGCTGAGAATGCAATCAAGGAGAATAGCCTTAAGGCCAATCAAGCAATATTCCTATTATGCGACCAGTGTCTCTGGACAGTAACTTGTCTTAACAAAAAGTATCTGGAAGAATTATCTGAAATCTCTGAAACAGAGTACAGCTGCCCGATATGCAATCAAGACCAGTTGTCTAGTTTTCCAGTATCACACAATGACCCATTTAGATATAGCTATTCCGAGAGTAAAGCTTTTGTATTAACATTTGGAAAAAAGCAGTAAATCTAGATATTAATTTCCAATCTTGCAAATCGAATATTCCTAAACGGTTGAATGAAAACAGTGGAAAAAAATTTGAGACTTTCACTTCACTTTAATTTTTAAATGTTGAAAACGAAGTGCAATCCAACAGCGGCTCGGATGGCAATTCTCAAATTACTATGCTTACTCTTCTGTCTTAGCAACGGGTCTTCTTTAATACTATGTAAGAGGAAGAATAATAATACATGAGAGCAGCTGTTTTTGAAAGACAAGGTCTAGATAATTTAAACGTAAAAGAAGATGTACAACAACCAACGATAGCAGATTACGAAGTTTTAATAAAAGTAAGGGCTGCAGGCGTGAATCCTATAGAGTATCTCACAGTATCTAATATACCAGGAATCAAACCATTACCACATATTCCAGGATCAGAAGTAACTGGAGTAATAGAAAAAGTGGGAAACCATGTAACAACCTTAAGGGAGGGTGACAGAGTGGCAGTCTATGGCTGGATATTTGATGGTACATGTGATATGTGCCTTAATGGATATGAAATGTTATGTAGAAGAGGTGGAATAATAGGTGTTAATACGAATGGTGGTTTTGCAGAGTACATCTCCGCTTCAGAAAGAAATGTGTTTAAAATACAAGATGATGTACAATGGGATGTAGCAGCAAGTCTTGCCACAACTACTTTAACACCATATCATGCGCTAAGAGAAACTTCCCTAAAATTAAATGAATTTCTAGTAATTTTTGGCGCATCAGGAAATACAGGTACAATGGCAGTCCAATTTGGAAAGAAAATGGGAGCAAGGGTTATTGCAGTTTCTAAGAATAACTGGATAAAGACTGATTTTGGAGCAGATTACGTTATTAGTGATTATGATAAAGTAGTCGAGCAAGTAAAAGATATCACTCAGGGTAAAATGGCTGATGTTGTTTTAAATTCTCTTGGTGTAAATACATGGGAGAATAGCTTTTCATGTGTAGGTGTTAATGGAAGGTGGGTGACGTTTGGATTTCTAACAGGTGCAGAGGTAAAATTAAATGTTCAATCACTATACTCAAAACAGATAAAGCTAATAGGCTCTACTGGTAGCACACGAAAAGAGTTCAGAGAGGTTATCGATATGTGTAGAGAACTCAAAGTCAGAGTTTGGAAGAGATTCAAACTTGAAGATGCAAAAGAAGCTTTGCAAGCCTTATTTGCAAAAGAAAGAGATGGCAGAATTCTATTAGATATCAATAACTAACTTATTGCAATGGATGAGAAAGTGGTCTAAGTCATAGCGCTAAATTAGACAGAATTTGGTCTAAAAATCGTGTCAAAAATGATTCACAAACGACCAACCCCATAGTTCGTTCTCTAATCGGATTCACCAATTAAGGTGCACATGCGAAATTTGCAAAGTATTACTTCCAAATGGAACAATATTTTAATTGTGGTACTAACGAAGGAAGCTGGAATGCTAAAAAGTATGACTTCTGGAACAATCGTCATGATAATGCTAATTTTGATATCAGTATCACTACTTGGCTACCTACATGAAGCTAAAGGTTACACAAGAGTTGATGATACAAGTAGTGGGGGAGGTACCATTACTTGTCCTACGGGTGAGCAACATGAAGGAGCTATCTCTATTTCCTCAACCTCTACTCCATCTATGAGCGGTTATTATGACATTGTTATTGCAACAAATGGTAGTAGCGCATTAAAATCTGGTGTTTTTGATTACGTCAAGATATATTCCTCAGGTGAATTTATCCTCAAGGGTAAAGAAACTCGTGATGATATCTGTGGTGGTTTGACTAATGTAGCTTCTATTCCCATTGAAATAACAGGACAATGTGTTCTTAATCAGGCAAGCGAACCATTAACGATAGTAAAATTTAGGGCCGATAATGGAGAAAAAGCAGATTTTCCTTCTGCACCGACCTGTACTTAAACTCAACCGTTTTAATCCAACTCGTATACCAAATTTGCAGTATGCTGTAGAAAACACGATAATTCAAATTGGAGCAAAGTTTGAAAACTACTTTATATAATATAATAATTCATTCATATGAAATTCTGATGATTTGCTTTAATTGCTACACCGAATTTCATCCAACACGTTCGAAATCATTGTGTCCTAACTGCGGTTTTTGTTACTGGTGTAGAGACTTCACATGTTTTCATCATGACGTAAATAATTAGACTATAAGGTACTAATAATAAAAATCAATTTTTAATTATGTGAAAGTTTTATAAAAGATGACAAAAATAAAATCAACTTATAGAATTTGCTACTATAATTCAAATAAATTTTGATGACAAAGCTTCATGAAAGAGCTTTGCAACGTGTAAATCGTCATCTACAATACTAACAAACTTATTGTTAATTGACATCGAAGGCTAGACCTCTATATCCCAATCTAATTACCATATTACTTAAGGCTTTTAATTAGGTGTTCTTTTTTTGTTTACTATGTCCAACACAGCAAATTCAAGTTGAAGTAATTTTACTGGTTTTACTAAAGTTTCTACGTTTTTGTCCTGAAGCATAGGATGCTTTAATAAATCTTCTCGCTTGGATTCATGTCCAGTTATGAATAAAATTGGCATTGAAGGATATTTGCTAACTATCTCAATGGCAGCATCAATTCCATTCTTATCACCAGGAAGTGCGTAGTCAATCAAACATATATCAGGTTTATTTTTTTCAAAATCTCTCAGAATATTGTTTGCATTCAGGTAACAAGATACGACCTTATGTCCCTGACCAGAAAGATAATCCCTGAATAGGGCTAGAAGATCTTGTTCATCTTCTATAATCAACACTTTTAGCTTCCTTTTTTTCTGATTCCCCATCGAATCACACCTTCGTAATTACAAACGCCTTAGTCAAGTCGATAGACTCAACTAAGGTAAGGCATAGTTACAAAAAGACCAACATTGCTTAAAAAAGTTTAGAAAATTAGAATAAAATTAAGTATGCCATCGTAGATACAAATTGTTAAAAATATGGTAATACTTGCGCCGCAGTTCCATCGAGCCAGAATGACAAATGCCTATTCACTTTAGAATCGGGGACTACAAATCATGTCAAAAATGATTCACAAACGACCAGCCCCATCGAATCCTCGGTTCAAATCCCACTGGCTAATTTGATTCCTATCCTTGGAAATAGTCCATGTTTTCCAGCTTTCAATTAATCTGCAAATATCCAACTGGTGGAACGGAAATTATTAAAGATTCTACTTTTGCCGAATGGTGTTTTAAAATTCAGCAGAACTTTATCAGCAAAATTAGGGTTACCTATTAGTACTGTTAGACAGAGACGTAAAAGGTTAGAAAGTATATTTTTGAAAATTCATTATGTATTGGACATAGAGAAATTTGGGTGGAAACGTGTTGACTTTTTTATCTCGATAAGGAATAGGATGGTAAATGTTGTTGCGAAAAAACTGCTCGATATTAATGAAGTAACATCTGTCGGTAAGAGCATAGGAGAACATACAATTGATTTGAGAATAGAAACAAATGTTAAAGATAACGCTTCAATCCTTGATCTTCTTGGAAAAATAAAAGCTATGGACGGTGTTAGGGATGTGGTATGGAGTGAAATTGTTACTGTTATGAGGAGGAAACTATCAATTCCTAGTACTATAATTGATAGTATTTAATATTTAAAATCGTGGTTTTTCTGTTCGCGTGCTTGTTGACTATGCGAACCTTCTCCCTCGTTACTGACTTTTGAAAACAACCATTGCTTTTTGATAAAGAAGAACAGCAATCCGATAGCAATAACAACCATTATAGCAAGTACCACAAAAAATCCAATTGGTAAAGTTTCAAGTTTTTGTAGGTCGACACCGTTCATTCCATATATACCCGCTATAAGAGTCAGGGGAAGTAATATCACTGTAAAAATAGTCAGAATTCGCATGGTATCATTAATTTGGAGCGATACTTTTGCAACATACAATTCTCGAATCGAATTAATGGTATCTCCGAATGACTCGACGAAATCAATTAATTGAGAAATGTCATCATTTACCATTTCTATGTATTTGATTTCTTCCTTGTCTTGTTCATTATGAACTAGAAAGTTTATCACGTTTCTAACTCGCCAAAAATGTCTTCTCAGAATTATTGTCTCTCTAGATAATATCTCAATCCGTTCAAATATTGATGGCAGTGGTCTGACAAATGATTGTTTTTGATACTCATTTACTGACAATTCCAACGCAGTTAACAGTTGCTCATATTTAGTAACAATCTCAGCCAAAATATTGTAATATAGTGCATCAATTTGAGATTCTTTAATTTTCTCATTTTTTACCTTCAATAGTCTTTCTACTAGTTCTTTAAGATTTAGATCTTGTGAGTGGATAGTAATCAGCCAGTGTCTTCCTAGAAAGAAGTATATTGGTTCAATGACAAGAGTTTCTGGATCCTTATTATTCAACTCTGACATTATGGTGAAGGTATGGTTATCTAACATACGAATTTCTGGATTCTTGGAATTATTCAAGTATGTCTCTACAGCCTCTTTATTTAATTTGAATTTATTAGCCAAACTGAGAAATTCCTCACGTTCAGGAGACACTAGGTCTATCCACGTATTGTAGCCATTTCCTAGATCTTCAAGCGAACCTTCAGTTTTTATGTCCTTTGTATTATAGGAGATAATCGTTTTCAATTATCATTATCCTCTTCCTTTCACTATAGTCATTTCTGCCCTTAACAGTTTATAATACTTATAGTTAAACTCACTACGTAACAGTAGCAAAGCCATAAAAAGAATTATGGCATTTTTATCAGTGATTTTGTTTTAGTAAATCACAAGTCCGTAATTGGTTATTCACTTCCTCACGCAATTCGTCTAAACGTACTGGCTTCTGCAGAAATCCATTATGACTAATTTTGCTCTCCTCATTCCCTTTTCGGGTTGCAAAATTAGAGTGCTAGCATTATTAGTTCCACCGCACTCGGACCTACAGCATTTTTAAATCGACTAACTTAAGGCTCGAAATATTTTCTGTTTATTTCCACTCCCACATTACAAAAGTTCCTGTTCCATTTGCAGCATTCTGTGATTTGTAAATCCCCACGAGATTACTTAGAATTTTTAATTTTCCTGTCGCATTTTCGTCAAATATACTATTACCAAAGCTGAAAGATTTTCCATTACTTACTGCTTGGAAGATGGTACTAGCTCTTCCGTTACTGTTGTCGGCTGCCGTATAGTTAACTTTCCCATTTAGATAAGCAGTTCCGTTACTCCTTGGAATAACCAAAGCTTTTCCACTAGACTTTATGGCTATACCATTAAGAGTTCCATTGCCTGAAAAGAATACAAGAGTTGCACCGTAGATTTTCGTTGTAAAAAATTTACGTTAGCGTTATCAGTTCCACCGCACTCGGATCCACGCTTTAACACTTCGTTTATTAACTTGTTACTGCTCGAATTACCAAACTTGTAATGATTCAATAAGCTCCTTGGAGAAAAATACTTGAAGTGCCATATCAAGATTTTTTGCTGAGTAGGTGAGACGAGGGAATAACACAGGTTAGCCGGTTTAAGCTCCAACAGTACCTGTCTTGACTTTTCTTGCTCGCTTGTAATTGGCAATAATCACTCCACTTGGTGTACCCGAAGTCTCTATTAATGTAAATGCTGCGGGAAGGGTGCCATTGTAAAACAACTTTTTTCCTTTACCAAGAGTCAATGGGTAAATTTTGAGCCAGAGTTCGTCCACTAAATCATTCTTAATTAGCAGCTGAATAAGCTCACCACTGCCGTGAACTTGAATGTCAGAACCTTTTGAATTTTTGAGTTTTTCGATATCTGCCAAGCTTTTGAGGAATACTGAATTTTTCCAATCTGACTTTTTCATAGTCTTGGACATGACGTATTTTGTGACATCATTGATACCAGGCCACCCATTTTCATGCTTTGGCCAGTAGTCGGCAAAAATCTTAAATGTTTTTCTGCCCAAAAGAAGATCTGCAGGTTTCAGCTGTTTTTCCAAGACCTTACCATAAACTTTGTCAAAATAAGGCGCAACCCAACCGCCATATTTGAAACCTCCTGATGTATCTTCCTCAGGTGCACCAGGTGCTTGCATTACTCCATCTAATGTAATCATTGATAAAACGATTATTTTTCTCATGTAATTACAGCCTCAAAAGTTTAATGTCTAAAAACATTTTGTCCTTAATTTGTGTTTTTGTCTGTTTTTGTCTGTGCAGTTAAATTTAGTACCATGTTACTAAACGATTTCAAATAATTCCCTGTAACAACTTGCAAGATATAAAAATGAATATACCATCAACCCAAATCTGAAGTAATGGAAGACAGTAGTAGCGGGTGTGCTTCGGTCAACGGACTGAAGATGTATTATGAAATATATGGCAAAGGAGCACCATTGGTTTTAATTCATGGCGGAGGCTCTACAATCCAAACCTCATTTGGACGTGTGCTTCATTCCTTTTCACAAGAAAGACAAGTTATTGCAGTTGAATTGCAGGGACATGGTCACACCCCTGATATAAACAGACCAGAAACTTTTGAACAAGATGCAGACGATGTTGCAGCACTTTTGAGATATTTGAAAATTGAAAATGCTGACTTTTTTGGTTTTAGCAACGGTGGAAACACAACAATGCAAATTGCAATTCGCAATCCAAATTTAGTGCGAAAAATAATTTTGGGTTCAGCGTTCTTTAAAAGAGACGGAATATATCCCCATTTTTGGGAATCTTTGAATCATTCAAGATTAAAGGACATGCCACAACTATTGAAAGATGCTTACAAAAAAGTAGCAGCTGATTCCAATGACTTGTCTAAAATGTATGAGAAGGATAAAAAAAGAATGGTCGAGTTTAAGGATTGGAAAGCAGAAGTTATTCATTCCATTAATGTACCTGCACTTATCATAATTGGCGATAAAGATGTTGTTCGTCCTGAACATGCCGTTGAAATGTTTCGACTGTTACCACATGCACGACTTGCAATACTTCCTGGAATACACGGGGGATATATCGGTGAAATAACCACGGGAATGGAACACAGCAAAATCCCTGACTTGGCCGTTTCAATAATTGAAGAATTTCTAAACTAATTATGTTGAAGGAAAATTGATACGAACAAATAAGATTAAGCAAATATTGGCATCTTTGAACAAAACCCGGTAATTTATGGTCACCACAGTTTTTATGATTTGTTCAAACGACGCCAAGATTAATGGGACACTAACTGTCAGGATTCCAGCAAACCTCAGTGTATTCTCTATTGTTCTCTATCGATCTTGCATTTCGTATTCATAGATGGATTACATACACTAGTGTATCGCATCCCACCGAACCCGCATCTAAATCCAAATAATGTAATATTTAAGCCCTCATTTGTTTATGTCAGACAGGTTTCCCTAAATTAGTTAATTGCCCGTGTTTGGTTCGAATGCGATCACCAATGAAAGTTGAAAAAAAGTCGTTCCTGTTACAGAATTGACTGATAATTCATAGAATGTGATCTGTAAGACAAATTGACATTAATGGTTTTCACTAAACTCTTGTTTTAATTTTTTCAATATCAATTAGAGTTACGTAGAATCTCGTTTTGTTCTAGATTATTGTATCAATATGTTAAAATAGTAAATTTATGGCATCTTAAATATGAAATACAGAAGTAGAACAGAAATACTCGGAATGATTCTAGAAGCAGCAAATGGTGGGGGAACAAAAACAAAAATAATGTACAAGGCCTTCCTTAGCTACGCCCAATTAAAAGAATATCTTTCCGTACTTATTGAAAATAATTTACTTGAATTCTTAGAAGGCTCACAAACTTACAAAATCACCGAAAAAGGATTCAACTTCTTAAAGATGCATAACGAAATTGGAGAGCTTCTACAAACCTCAATAGGAGAACCAAGAATTCAATAAAATAAAAAAATTTAACTCAAACTACTAACGAAACGATATTGAATCAGTGAACAAATTAAGATATTCTCAATGTTACCTTCTAAGAATACAAAATATTTTTATAACGAT
>JBKPGB010000136.1:0-11009 GCA_046729135.1 Thermoproteota archaeon
CAATCAGAGTATTGTACTTACCGATTTTCTCCCATTGATCCGCACTTTGGATCTGAGGCTCGTTGAGTATCTCATAACCCAACGTACTTCTGTGATTTTCAACAGTTTCTATTATTTTTTTTAAGAATCCGATCTGAAGGGCCCATCCATCGATACCTCTATTGTCTGTTATATTGTGATTCCACCATTTAGTCCACCAATTAACGGCAGAAGGATTTCCTGGTGATCCACCTGAACCAGAGGGGTAACTCGTGTTATCGTTAAAAAGTGAAGGTGGAAATCCATCTCCTCTTACAGGATCGAGCCAACTTGACGTATGGAATTGGTGATTATCATAAATTACATGTAATCCCCATTTATCTGCCAGTGAGGCTACTGTCTGTAGCTCCGCAATAAAGGATAAAGGATCTTTTTCATATGCTTGCCAATATAAGACATACCTGATATGATTCATCCGAGCATATGTGATTAACTTGAAGCTATCATTGTAATAATTATCAGGAAAACGAATAGAAGACAGGTTCTTAGGGATGGTGCTAGTATACATCCCTTTCATGTTTACCCCTATAAATGAAACATTTTTCTGATGTCCTGGTTGTGCGTTTACCTTATTCATTAAATCAAAGTAAATATTAGGAAAAAAAGATGAAATTATGAGGCAATTAACTATAGCAAATAGTACAGTTTTAGTGACTGTAGATTTGTGCAATAATAAATTTGAATCAATCAAGATTAGAAGTATTTTAATTGTTCTTTTTGATATAAACGTGTCTGGAATAAATTGAAAATATACTTATAGATTTAGCCAATTAAGCAGGAAACGCATTTATTTAAAAAATGATAGAGGAATTATAGATCTCTAAGCACTAATAGTACAGAAGTAAATCAAATCGATTTAGATTTAAAACTATGAATATATTCTCTGATAAGGTAAAGTTCAGAAACTAGTAGATATTGATATGGCCTGGCGGACATTAGTCACGATAAATCGTCTAATTAAAATCGGAACAGTATTTTATCATTTGACAATATTATCGGATTGAACGTCAAAAAAAATTGGTAGGATGAGCCGAAGTGATGCAAGAAGATCATTAAAACAAAGATAACTGGTGGGAGGAGCTAATTTGATTTTATGAACAAAAACAACCAAATAAACCCACCAGTTTCTTTTGTCCATTTATTTCATGTAGAACATACTATAAAAAAATAGTATAACCAATCAAGGAGGGGGAGTACCCGGTTTCATCCAGTATGCATTTATAAAAATGCTAAAAATTAGAGTTAAATGTACGAAATTTTAATATTTGATCATTACTGTTGACATGGGCACAAACTATAGTTGATAATAATGATATAATATATCTATTAATGCCAACTTGAGATGTGGAAGACTTATGTAAAGTATGTAATAAAAATGAAATAGAAATATATCAACTTGACACTGAGGTATGTTTCGACTGTTGGATGAACCAAACTAATCCCGAAATTTAGGTGATCTAGAATTTAAATTAAAAATTTACAAACTTTAATTTCCTGTATATTTAGAAATTCCAAAAAAGAATACAAGATCATTATGCATTGTGTCATAATATTTGCTAAAGAGAGTTATGTATATATATTAAACAAACTCGCAAGTTTTATTTAGTGTTTAGGTAGTCCTTGGTAGGTAACAGAAATATTGTAATTATTAAATTTTCATTATTGGCAGCAGTAATCGGAATTTTGTCAATTTCCTCATTTGCAGGAATTGGTTTTATACACAGCTTGCTTGCAACATCTATTGGGACAAATGGATATTATGATAAAGTAGTAATCTTAAACTTTGACGATGGTCGGCTCAGTCAGTATACAAACGCTCTACCAATCCTTGACAAGTATGGATTTAAGGCAACATTCTATGTGGTATGCAACTATATAGGAAAGAAAGAGGGATACATGGACTGGAAGGAGATAAAAACATTGCAAAAAGAAGGGCATGATATAGGCTCTCATAGCATGAATCATGTGCGCTTGGAACAATTGTCAAAGAAAAATGTAGAATATGAAGTAGGCCAGTCAAAGAGATGTCTTCAAGACCATGGCATAAATGCAAAAAGCTTTGCATATCCATTTGATAGTGGCACTGATGACAAGACTGTAATTAATATTGTAGCCAAGTACTATGAGATAGGCAGAACTGCTAGTGACGCACTTGCTTTCCTAAGATGCGATAATCCGAAAATACAACCTACTCAAACTGACTGTAGAACATATACAGATAAAGATGGTCTAACTTATGCCAATAGATATACAGTCAGAGCCTGGAGCCAGGACGCAGCAAGAATCGAAGATTCGGCCAGCGACAATACAATGGCGGATAAATTTATCAGAATTGTCGATAGCCAAATAAAATACAATAATGCCGGAACGATAAAGGCAATTCCTATAATAATTTATCATCGTGTGGGTGACAGCGGAAATAGATACAATACCGACATAAAACTATTCAACGCTCAGATGAAGTACTTACATGATAATGGTTATAAGGTATTAACGATGGCTGACCTTGCATATGATGATAAAAGTAACTATTTGTACGTAAAGGACCTCAAGTCAGAAACTGAACAGCCAATCAAAAATGTTACTATCCCAACCACAGCACCAACCACAAATGCCACAACAAATGTTACTACCCCAACTACAGCACCAACCACAAATGCCACAACAAATGTTACTACCCCAACTACAGCACCAACCACAAATGCCACAACAAATGTTACTACCCCAACTATAGCACCAACAGGAAATCCAATTCTTGATGCCTTAAAGAAACTATTTGGATTGAAGTAATTAAACCAAAAGTGACATCTAGCAATGCCATTATGAGTTCCACTGAAAAATTAGCTAATATTATATTTGACTTACATTCTTTGCGCCCTTTTGACTTTTTTAAAAGGGCTTTGCCCAATATTCATATTCCAGATTTCTTCCTCCTTCTATAGTTCTTCTAGCTGCACAGTAAAATACATCATATCCCGATGCCCAATTACCTGCAAGAATACCTCTGCCGGCTCTGAAATTTACTATTTTTTCTCGTTCATCAGATTTGATGTCAAAGTCTAAACCCAATGCTTTGATAACCTTATCAACCATTGATTGGGAATCAAGACGCAAAATTGCCTTGTTACCACATTCGGATAGGACTAATTCATCAAGTTTGTCTGCTCTTTGACTGACCAAAATAAGAAACAAACCAAACTTTCTTCCTTCGGCTGCTATCGTACGAAATTGTTCTCTCACCAGGGATTCATGCCGAGAACGTGGACTTGATGGTATAAAATTATGTGCTTCATCTAGTATTATAAAAGTAGGAACTCTTCGGTCTTCATCGCTAGGATGTTTCATGGCTTCTTCCCAATTTTTCACTGCATTCTCCCATTCTTCAGTTAGAATTGAATTAAGAACTAATGCTCTAAGCTCATTACTATTTATAGAAGGCAAATCTACCACTTCCAGACGTTTCTGATTCTTCAACGAATTAGGTCCCTTAGCGAGAATGCCAAGAGATTGGTACCGTTCAATTAAGCCAAAATAGGAGTTTACTGTTTCCCAACTGTAGGACTCAAATACAAACTTGGCTTTTTCGATTGATTCGTTCCCCAAGCTTCCAGCTCCCAAGGAAATGAGAGAATCTAAAAAAGGAATTGGACTGAATGCGTATCTTATTTTGCTCATTTTAGTCCTAGTCGTGTCATTCGTGATATTTTTCAATCTTTCGTCCATTTTATCTTTGCCCATTCTCAACTCTTCTGTCAACTTCACTCTTTCTTCATTGGGCATTTCTTGCAATGTTTTGAATTTATTCTTGACCTTACTTATGATATCTTCCCCATTGGTATCGTCAGGAAGTCGGGCAAATTGATTGAACAGTTCCCTCGCCCAGTTATGACAGTGAAACATTTCAGTACTCCTAGGATTATCACTTTCTATGAGAAATTCAAGTGATATTGTTGGCCACCATATTTTTAGCTCCTCATCATTGGGTTCCTTTGGTACTCTATTTGTCTTGATCACAAATTCATCTATTACAGGTTTCCAATTTTTTGTAAATTCATCTTTGGTCTCAAGTGTGAGTTTGCCCATGCCCGTTTTAGTATTGTATTTTTGCCTCAGAGCTTGGCTAGAACTCCACAATTCTTCATCAATTTCATTAATCCGCCTGAAATCGCCATTAGGATCTAAAATTAGGCATCTTGCTTTTGATTTTATCATAATTTCTTCAATGAGTCTGCCAACGAAGAATGACTTTCCAGAACCGGATTGAGCAATTATTACCGTATGTTTGTCCATCTTCTTAGTTGGAATACGTACCATATCCGAATAGTCAGGCCTTTCCTTAGAATGGATACAAAACATTGGATGAAACTGGGTATCCACAACCCAGCCCAGGTCAAGGAATGTATCTACCTCTTCGTCCAACAAATCTAAAAATATACCTGCGACTCTATTTACTTTTACCCCGTTTCAAAACTTATTCGAAGGAAATACTACTAGTTCTTGTTTAGTGAAACTGAGACCAATAAAGTTATTTCTCAGACAGCCCGATGATAAAAATCTTATAAAGCTCAAATTGTGTTTTCGACATTTTAAGGAATCTAACCTTACAATATCCACTCTCATACCAAAAAATGTTATATAGTACTAGGGCTTTTCTTTGCTAATGGTATTAAGAAATTTTCGAGTAGTACAAGCTTCAGTGATATCGGCATTGTTGTTAGTGTCAGCATTTTCCATTACTCAATGGATAACCGCACAGGTTTCAGGTACATTTTCTGCAGATCTTACACCTAGACAAGGTTCAAATGCAACAGGAAAAGCAACACTAGAACTTCAAGACAATGGAAAGAAGGTAAAGTATGATGTTAGCGCCAACGGATTAAGCAAAGTAAGCGGCGTAGTTATTTCTCAAGAGATGGGAAGTGGTAGAGCTCCTGATGTTGTATCACTAAAACAAGCCTCTGAAAGTGGTCTTGCCTCAGGTTCAGGAAATGCGAGTGGTACTTTTACGAAAGATGACTTAATAGGACCGCTAAAGGACAAAGATATTGCAGATTTTGTGAAAGCCATAAATGATGGAAAAATTATTTTCCGCGTAATGACAACCTCTTTCCCATTAGGTGAAATTGTCGGCAATGTCACTGCAGGCGGTGGTGGCAATATGACTGCTGGTGGCAATATGACTGCTGGTGGCAATATGACTGCCGGCTAAACCTTAATTTTTTTTATGCCAGTTATTATAGTTATTATTATCAAGCTTTGATTTATGTAATGAACTACGTAGATTTAATCGAAGTATTAATCATCATTAATGATATTCAAAGCGGTAATTGTTAAATTATGTTAAATTAAGTACCATCTCGTTCCTTCGGTCGTTCTCTCAGAACTAAACGCCAAGTTTCTGTGAACTTTAAACGTTATGAAGTCCTAAATATTGAAATTGTAGTTTTTCTACTAAGATAGTATATTATGACGGCATTGGCAACTAGATGAGCTATCAATATGCCTATCAATGCATACGCAAGATCAGCTAGCATTATACCTTTGTCATTTGAAGAGCTAGGAAAGGCACCACCCACAAAACCCAACCCAATAACATCTATTACTATTGCTACGAACATTAGTATCAAAGTTAGTATCCACGCGAAATATTTGACTTTGAATAAACTGATTCCAAGCACGCAAATACCTACTCCCACTAAACACAGGAACGCACCTATTGATGTCATGATTCCCTTACTCAGATGCGCTAATCTCTCGATTTGGGGGCTTAAGGCGTCCGTAATCCCCTTGGTTATCTTAGATTTGATTCCAGAAGTTTTGTTAGTGAAATAATCCTGTGCGGCAGTTCCGGAAATATTTGCAGCTATGCTAATAATAAAACTTCCCAAAACTATGAATACTATTCCGCCAACAAAAATTGCGATCCAAATTATTGTGAGACCTCGTAATCTACTCTTCTGCACATCTTATACGCAGCGTCATCATTTAAATTTCTTTACCTGAAACAGTATGGTAGATTCACTCAGCGACAATATAATCGCAAAATGAATCATATCTTATAGGTGGCTTGTATAGATGGGAAGGATAAATTGTAGAACATTTCTTGTATCCGTAAAATAGTAAAACAGGAATATTATCATTCCGTAAAATAGTAAAACAGGAATATTATCATTCCCTCTTAATAATTCATCCAGTCCTTCGGGAAGAAATGATACCGACTGTTAAAATACTCTGCAAGTTGGACGAGCGCAGTAAGTATCCCAAAACTCCAGCTGTAACTCTCGGTGATCTAGCTAATGTCCAAATGGGGGAGCCATCCAATATGCTGCTACTGATTGAGACCAAGCAGGTTTAGGATCCTTATCATTTTGTGGTTCCAATGTTACTACTAAATCCGTATAGGTGGGAGAATAAACTAAATTTTCATTGTATGTCAGCGTTCCACCTGGAGAAATTTGTCCTAGACTCAACGGATATCCAGAAGCAGCATAGTTTCCATCCACCATCCAAACCTCAAAGACTTTACCAGAAGGAGGGAGGAAATCTGATGCAACATTGACCTTCGTCTTGTGATCATTTGTTGAAACATCTACCAACCCAAAAATCTGTCCACCATAACCTATTAACGCGCCAGATTGGCTAAGCATTGGGCCAGTCATATTTCCTTGCGCATTTGCTTGCATCGCTTGACTATTTAACAGAAAGACTCCAGCAATAACACTAAAGGTAACAGTAATAGCAACTAATGCTAATTTCATAATATGGATACCCTGTGGTGTACTATATAAATTTATACAGATAAGCTAGAATTCTAAAAAACTAATAAAGCGAATATTAATCTAAAGTTGCATTCACTTAATTGTCTGATTTTAATTGGCTCCAAACATAAGACATTTATAATTGTCCCTGTTATGTTTCAGATGTAAATGTATTTTAACCAAAGTAAGCTTATATTAGCCGCAATAGGCGTCTTTGTAACTCTCTCTCTGCTTGTATTTCCGTCAACAAACATGATCGCATATTCTCAATCTGGGAACAACACCCAAGGAAAAGATCAAGCGGAAGGAAAGTTATTCGAATTGGCTCAGAAATTTAATCAGCTGCTCAAAGAATCAAATGTAAATCTTACACTCCCACAAGATGGGGTTTCATCAAAGTTACAGGAGTTGAAAAACTCAGACGCATTCAAATCATTGTCTGAAAAGTTCTCGCACGCGGTTCAGGATTTAGGTCACGGAAACAAGACTGAAGAACTTAAACAACAAGCTGGTGCTAACCTTAGCAAACTAGTTCAGAAGCTCGAGAGCTTGAGAGTCAACACCACTCAATAAAACCACCTGCTGTTCTGTTTGTATTGTAGCCTTTAATTTTATCAATGCTATAGAATTTTCTTTAAAGTTCTTCAAACAGGGATCGCACACGGCTAAGTTTTTGGGATAGTCTTAGCATTTAACTATTACTAATTTACCTTTTCTTAGAACATTACTTGGATTATGCTAAAACATACCATTCGTGGCGGTTGCCAATTATTTGTTCGTCGGCATTCCCATTTTATACGCCCTTCGTTTCATAATAAACATCATTGCCACTAAGCTTAGTGAAATAATAGCTCCAACTAGAAAAGTTGCATTAAATGCCATAGCATTTGGTACAGAAGATGTCACACCTTCGGGAGTTTGTACTTCTGAGGTAAATAATGCCATGAACATTCCTGCAATAATAGGTCCGATTGCACCTCCTATTATTCGCATAGTTGAATAAGTAGCAGATACGACACCAGTAGATCCGGGCGGCGTGAACGAGATAATGATGTTTGCTGATAGAGTTACAAAAGCTCCACCAACAGCAAATAAGACGAGCATGCTGGCTACCTGACCTGAAGTCGAGTGAAACGCCAGGAGGGCAAGAATACCTATACAGAGTATAATTGAGCCAGGGACTAGGAATTTGGAGCTGCCATATCTGACGGCCAGAATCCCAGCTATCGGTCCAAGCACCACGAAAACCAGGGCCTGGGGAAGTTGTAACAGCCCGATTTGAAGGGTATTCATTACTCTTAACAAAAATTTGAAACAAATTCGGGGATATGTTCCTATGTTCTCTTAAATTAGTATCAATCCGTCTGTTCAAGGAAATTGGAAAACTATTCTGCATTAGTATGTCTGAGTTATTGCATTGTTATATAAAGAGTTATATTTTGAGATAGATTTAAGTCAGCTAATTATTCTCTCCCTAGATCTTCCAGTTATTCCAGATATTATCATTTCGATTCCGATTATTAGAAATGCAATAGACATTATAATAGCTAACAACGGAAATCCAACACTTACAGGATTTACCATTACTATAAGAGAGAATGCGATGCTTATGGCTCCTACGCCTATACCCAGTACCCTGAAGCGACGTGAAGCATTACTTCTGATACCATGAACTATCCTTGAAACACCACTGAAGAATAATGCTATAGCACCAAGGAAAATCAACAGTCCAAAGGTAAATATTGGAAATTGCATTAGAAATATCGAAAATCCAATTATTAACAATCCAATTCCAATATTAACGAAGCGTGAGGACCTAGATAATTCATGTACTATTCCAATAGCTACTCGTTCGATTCCAATTGCAAGCAATATTACAGAAGTAACTACAATGATAGCGAAAACAGCAGGTCCAATGTAAATAATTATGAATAAAGAAAGTATCACACAAATTGACCCTAAGACAATGCGCAACATCCGGAGCCAAGGGGGAGATTCTGCTAATTTCTGCAACATCTTTCTCACTAAATTCCAATATTTAAGTCCAACTAGAGAAACGTAGCCTAAACGAAATGACTGATAGAAACGATGCTCGAGGACTTTAATGCCTCACACTCGTGCACCATCCAAAACCTATGAGGATTCTTTAGTATAGGCAAGAGTATGATTATTGTAGTTGAGCTGGCTAGTTCATATGCGAATTAATTCTGTCAGGAAAAGAATATCGTTCTTTCAGGCTAATTCCTCGGCTGTTATCGGCTTCATCTTAGTTGCAAGGCGCTTCATTCTGATGGCTAGAATTGCGCTTGCAATTGCCATCACAGCCCCCATAGCAAAAAGAATATTCCAAGTAATGGGATCTGGGTAGCTTTTCTCGACATTATCAACGGTAATAGGAATTGTAGCTGATGTTATAATTACAGTTGTTATCACTGGACCTATCGCACCTCCTATAATTCTAAGCATATTAGTAGAAGCGGAGGAGATTCCAGTATATTGCAAAGGTGTAAGCCCAATGATGGTGACAATGACCGTGTTTGGTATCATCGCACTAGCTATACCAAAAATAAAGAGGCCAGTATTAATGCCTGGTGGTGCAGAGTGGAAAAACAAAAGAATCAAAAATGAAATGGCAGTAACTGCTATACCAGGTACCAACAACTTCAAATTATATCCCTTTCTTTTTGCCACCGTTATCCCGATTATCGGTCCGAAGATCATGCATGCTAGGCCGAAAGACAACTGTAAAAATCCAGTATGGAGCGGGTCTAATCCTAATCCAGATGGCGGAGGCGAAGCTCCTAACTGTGGTGTACCTGTAATAACGATATATTCTAAAATACCATACATCAACATTATGATGTTACCAGTAACAATGACTTTGTTAAACTCTAACTTCAAGTTGACCAATGGGGGTTTTACTCGTTTTTCCACTATCATGAAAAGTACAAGAAATATAATTCCAATAATAAGGGACACTGCAAATGGAGTCAAATTGGTGGCAATTGATCCAATAAATGTTATTGCTAAAAGAAAACTGACAATTGTCACAGTCAGTGTTCCAATACCCATATAGTCCATACGTGGTTTCTTAGCCTTGGGGGCATCGCGTCCAGTTACTTTGTCAACGTGATCATGCTCATAAATCTTTTTACTTTCATCTGAATGAACGAACCTCCAACAAACTAATGTCAAAATTACTGCAATAGGAGCACAGAAATAAAAGTTCCCCTGCCACCCTGCATCAGCAACTACTACTGGTCCCATTATAGCTCCTAACGCCAAGCCGAAAGAATATCCAGAAAGATATATACTCAAACCAATAGGGAACTTGGCTTTTGGAACACCGTCTCTAATTAATTTAAATGATATCGGCGTACTAGCTACTGCTATTCCCTCAAGTACCCTGAGCCCAATTAGAGTTGCATAGTTAGGAGAAAAAGGTGCCAAGACAGTCCCAACTGAAAAGCATATCATCATCACCATTAGCATTTTCTTGGCTCCAACAAGGTCAGATAACCGTCCCATTATCACCGTCATTACAGCGCCAGATATCATGTATGCAGTCATCACCCAAGCCGCAGAAGGTTCAGAAATATCAAAATGTTCTGCTACACTCGGAATTGCGGGTCCCATCCCAGTATTAAGATAGACAAACAAAATGATAGTACCAGTTAAAATCAGAATAGTTTTCCAGGCATTAAACGATATTTGCTCTGCAACAGGATGACTTTGTGGTGATGCAGAAGACACATCAGAATTAACAAATCTTTTTGTATTTAAGAGTATAGTCAAATTCAAATTGGTACGAACATGAAAATAGTAATAGGATTGATTCGTATATCGATCTTTTTTGCTTTTGTCAAGTCCTGATGCTACATCTATAGCAACACATTGGAGTCCGTAGTCAAATAGTTCTTACCTATCTTTCTATTATTCCTATATAAGCTCTCTTATTTAATTGAGAAATCTCATAGGCAAAGAAAATTCGAATTGACTCTTTCTTAATTAGTTTATCCGAAAGTATTGGTGAATATTGTCTTGCCAGCTAAGTCTTTTGATTGTTCAGGTAAGAGTTCAGTAGCTAGTTTGCCAAGTTTACCTTTTCCTATTACTAGCTGATTATAGTCTTGATCCTTTGAAGGATACCAGTATAGGAGATTATTCATCTTATCCCATTTCAACTCATTACTAGTAGACCATACTGTGAAT
>JBKPGB010000137.1:0-9962 GCA_046729135.1 Thermoproteota archaeon
TTCTGTTGCCTTTTGCCAATTATTGTTATTATCTTTGTCTACATAAGATTCAAGTTTAACACTACCATCAGGCAGGTTATACACAATGCCCTTAAAGCCGATCCATTTATTCATCGTCGAGCCAATTGTTATTCCAGAGTATGGTTTTATGTCATAATTTACATGCCACATCTCTTTTTTGAATTTGAATTTTCCGTTAGTAAAATCAATATTATTGTGATACGATGAGCCACCACATCCTTCATGGACGTTTGTACTATGCCTAACGCTCCTAGAAACTAGGGAAATTTCGTCTCCTCCACCAGCGGTTGACAGAACTTTCACGTAAATTGTAATTTCAACGTTCTTCCAATCTGTAGGTTTGTAAAAGTGTCCGATTTGGGCCAACCTTGAATAATCGTACGTTGGAAGACTTGATCTAACTTCATCAGAGGGAAATCCCGAACTCTTTGTGAAAGCAAGCATTCTTGTAGTCCCAGGTTTAAGATGCCAGCTGCCATCAGTATTTTTACTAATTTCAGCGCCGTTTCTATCAAACTGACCATCATCAGGATTTGTAGGATTGAAGAACCACGTTTCTCCGCCAGATAGAGTCGGATAAATTGTCTTGACTCCGTCCCCGGCACTATTACCATCTCCTGTTCCTCCTCCACCGCCTCCCGTTGATGGTGGAGTTGGAGGACTAGTATTTTGTATGCTCACTTTAATTTCAGTAATACTTGCATAATCATTTTGAGTGTTACCATTCACAGTAATCTTCACATATCTTGCGTCAGTATTAGAAAGAGCATATTTTTCAAGGTTTAGCGTAGTACCGCTGCTCTTACCTTCAAAGACCTTTGTATATGTGCTCCCGTCCTTAGAAACATAGATAACAAAATTATTTTGTCTCTCGTTGCCTTTGTACCAAGCAATATTTACACCACAAATGTTTTTACTTGTACCCAAATCCAGTTGTATCCATGAACCTTTTCCGTTATTAGACCATCTAGTATTGAGATTATTATCTAGTACATTTGATGGTGGATTGCCCGTTTGGCTTGCCGATGCTTTTACACTATTAATACTCGTTGTAGCGCACTGCGTCTGCTGTGGCTCACTCAACGACGTTGACTGTATCCTAACTTCAGTAATACTTGCATAATCATTTTGAGTGTTACCATTTACAGTAATCTTTACATATCGTGCAAGAGTATTGGGAATTGAATATTTTTCATAGGATAAAGTGTTACCGATACTCTTTGTGTCAAACACATTTTTGAAGGAACTACCATCTGTAGAAGTAGAGATAACAAAATTATTTTGTCTGACATCACCTTTGTACCACGCAATATTTACACTACAAATGTTTTTACTTGTACCTAAATCCAGTTGTAACCATGAACCTTTACCATAATTTGACCATAACGTATTGAAGTTATTGTCGATTACGTTTTTTGGAATAAAAATTTGGTTGCTCGCACTAGCAGAAAGACCTGTGATATTTGTTTCAGCACAAGTTGAGCTTGTTTCGTCAACAGCAAAAGAAGGATGAATTGATTGTGAAAATATAAAGCTAAATACTATAAAAAAGGCCAATATTGACCTGGTAAAAATACTTGACAACTTTTATTCACTTGCCTGTATTTGCCTTATACTGGATCTGTAACTAGGATAATATTCTAGGTCGGTATTCATCAAGTAATTATAATATATTAAATTATGACGATGAATCATCGGAAAATAATCTTATTACATATTATTTATGCCAGACTAAGATTTGTACTTATAATACGTTATGAGTCAGTTAAACATAATACTTTTTATAAAATATCTACGATATTTATCTATTGTAAATAGTGTTACTCTTTACAGTAAATTTAACTAGAAAAAAGAGAGTATAGGATTGTACATAAGATATATTAATTGGTTATGAAAAATTGAGATGTTTCACCTATTGAGACAGTCAGTTGTTTGGATTCAAGACTGCTCTACCGAGTATTTTACCTGAACGTAAGTCTTCAAGGGCTTGATTTGCATCGTCCAACTTGTATGTTCTACTAACTACGGATCTAATTGCACCGGTCTTGGATAAATTGATTAGATCGACAAGATCATTGAAGCTTCCAGTATATGCACCTGTAATGGTAAAACCCCTTAACGGTATTATTGGCAGACTCAGTTCTAGGGCGCCACCAAAAAGTCCAACCATAACGAGTTTGCCCCTCTTTCTCAACATATTAATCGAGGCAGGTGCAGTGCGATTATTGTTTACAAAGTCTATCACGGCTTCTGCTCCTAGCGAATTGGTAAGATTTTTGATATCCTCAACAGGATCTGCTTTGGAAGAATTTACCACTTCATGAGCACCAAGTTTTTTCGCTTCCGATAATCTTTTGTCATCTACATCTACCACTACAATTCTCGAATTGGTTATTGCCTTTGCAATCTGAACGGACATTAGCCCCAGGCCACCGGCTCCAATTATTACAATTGATTCTCCAGGTGCTACTGTTGCCTTTTTGACAGCATTATATGCTGTTAAGCCAGAACATGCCAGCGAGGCTGAAGAATTTACATCCAGACTATCAATTTTAACAAGATATCTAAAATTTGGTACTAGGACCAATTCCGAATATCCACCATCTCTGTAAATTCCTATCGTTCTAGGAGTATCACAAAGATTTTCTTGACCCACTCTGCAAGCCGGACACGAACCTTCTCCTATCCACGGATATACCACCACAGTGTCTCCTACATTAAATCCACTTACAGAGTCTCCAATTGCTTCAATTTTTCCAGATATCTCATGCCCTGGCGTAATTGGAAATTTCACTCCTCTATCTTCCACCTTTAAAAAAGTACCAGCACCTCCCTCATATCCTCCTTCCCAAAGATGGATGTCACTGTGACAAACTCCCGACGCTTCAATCCTAATCAAAACCTGAGTATCTCTGGGCTTTGGATCTGGTAAATCAACAATAGAAAGTTTCTCTTTAATCTTAATTATTTGAGCCGATTTCATTCTATTATTGCAATAATCTACATGCTATTAAAGGAATTTATCTTGTCTCCAAAAATACCTGTGTAGAGTGAAAAGAGTCTAATTGGCATAAATTGACTTAAAACAATATCATTTCTTTCAGGTCTACTTTCGAGGCCAAATTACAAATTTATTTTAAAGTCTTCTTAATATGCATTGGATGCTAATGAGGTGAAGGAAGAGCCGTCTGAAAATATAATGAAGAGGGTTATGAGTACCGAAGCATCCAGCATTAAACAAATGTAAGAAAAAAAAGCAAATGATAGCATTGTCTAGAGATTAAAATTCAGACTTTATATTGCCATATTAAAAGTAGCAAATGATTAGTATTTCTAAAAATCGGACTTTACTAGGACTAAAGTAATCGGCCAGCAATAAAGAAGGTATGATGATCTTGGAGGTGAAAGAATGAGTATTTTATTACAGACCTCGTGGATGACAAAAAAGTTTAGCAAAAAAGAAGGGATCAAAATGAAATAAGAACGAATTTGCGCCGTAGCACTTATTACTATACTTGTAACAGTCACAATTCTTGGCTTTACTGCTATAAATCCGGAAGTCATTAACGGAATGTTGGGATAGAGCAAAGTTAAACTAATAGCTACATAATTACCAATAAAAATTTCTCCATATTCCTTGCTATAATATTTTATAACATTTTTCAAATATAATTAGCATGTCACTGATACTAATTATCGCACATGTTACCTGCAGACGTTATTACGAATCAAATTTCCACATTTCCTCTGACTTCTATTTAAACTATAAAATTCTAACGTTAAATATGGTAAACCAAAAATTCACGAAAGCGCCAATCATCTTTATGACAGCCACATTGCTCGTAGCTGCTGCGGTACTAGTAAATCCTGTGAATATGGTACATGCGCAAGGTAATGCGACTCAAGCACCAGCTAATGCAACTCAAAAACAAGGCAACTTGACAGCAGTAATAGATGTTGATACTTTGAGCAAAAACATAAAAGAAAGGCACCCAATTTTGGCTCAAATGGCTGGGGATGAAGATAAAAACACAATCGTGGTAATAAAAGGTATGGACCCGAAGGAAGCGGCAAAAACTATAATAGCTCTGAATATGCTGCGCTTATTACAGCAATATAAGGAAGTCGACGCAAAATAACTTCCTCTCCTTTTTTCTAAAAATAATGAACTAAATTAATTTACATTGTGCATATAATTCAGGTTTTGTAATTCTTGATTTTTATTTTACATTTCGCACTGATTATTATTTTTAATTTTAAGTAATTTCGTAAGACAATTCAGACCTCAAACTATGCCATGATTGACAGTATTATCGTTTAGTACATCACTTTATGGATTACAAATGAGAGTGCACGTATTGGAAAAGTTGCAGTAAGTAAATACGAGTTGTTAAATGAAACTACTATCTATGAGCCAGGCATGACATGGTCTGGACATAGTGGTGATTACGGTTGCCAGTTATAATATGAAAATTGATTTTGTTTAGAAAATAATTTATCTCTAATGATGTAATTTGGAATACGTGGAATAATTGGAATATAATGGGTCCATCGTGAAAACCTGTACTCTGAAAAAAGACAGGATCCTCGGTTGTTTAACATTAACGGTACTTTTAACTGTCATATTTGTTGGCACAGCTGACACCAGAAATATTGAGGCAATTGTTTCTCAACCAATAAACTCTACTTTTGTTTCTGAACTAATTCAAAAAGGTAACATGTTATTTAACAAGTCAAAATATGAAGAAGCAGTCCAATCGTATGACCAAGTCCTAATGATGGATCCTAGATCTATTGATGCTTTAAATGGTAAAGGGTTAGCATTTAATAATCTTGGAAGATATGAAGAAGCAATTACTTGGTTTGATAAAGCAATAAAAATTGATCCCAATTTTGTCGATGCATTATACAATAAAGGAGGAGCGCTAGGGGAATTGGGTAAATATGAGGAAGCCTTAGTGTGGACTAATAAGGCTTTGGACATTGATATAAGTAAACAGAATGCTTCAAATTCTAAACAACTGATACTTCCAAATAAATGAACTGAATTATTGGTCTGATATCTATTTACTTTATTATTGACTTTAATTCTTGACGTCGTTCTTGCATTGAGATGCAGTCCAATTTTCATTTGCAAATTCGGAAATATCACAAAATTCAGTGAGTATTCTTGCCAATTTAGCATTCATGAGTTTTTCGTTTGCGTTCAAGCCATCACAGTAAACTACACCAATTTCTCTACCATACCTGTCTCCCCTTCTTTGCCCGTTGTCTACATCCAACTCTCCTTTCTTTCCCAAACACAATGACTCAACAAATCTCTTTGCTTCGTAAAATCCTGGTTGGCTCCTTTCTGGAGTATCGACTAGAGCTAACCTAATCCTAGTTCCGTTGATGTCCAAAGTATCACCATCTACTACCTTTGTTACGATTCCGGCTAACTCTACATCAGTGGTCTTATTCTGGTTTGAATGTTGCGAAACAGAATGTAATATTTTATAGTCAGGTTGAAATCCATTTCCAGCCAAATCTCGTGCTAGTGGGTCTAACTTGTCGAGTGTTTCCGCATAGGTTAACGCTAATGGACCCCAGCCTACAATTAAGAATAAAACACCAGATACGTAACAAAAGGTGATAATTTTTTTAACGTCACTCAAGATACAAATCAATATTTTGGATCATTAATCTAGTTTACTGGGTCACTTCTTAGATCTACTCCTTCCTATGTGATACCGTTTTTATGATATATTGATAAAAATTAATGACAAATTAAAAACAGACTATGTGAAACCGGGGATAGAAACGAATTACTGATTTTTCTTAATTATGGAATCAGACTCAATGAAATAAGATTTGACCATGATCTTTGTTCAAGAATCAGAGGATTGTATCCGTAAATGTTCACTTTTTTTGAGACTCGTTTTGACAGGTACAAGGCAAGTGAACTCATCAAATGCCACAATCTGGAATTCGGATTTGAAATGAAGGAATCTATTGCCCATTGAACTATAGAATGAAATTTTGGATTTGTTTTATTTATTGAATTTAATATAGATTGGCGCGAAGCCGATATGATATAGTGCGCATGTTCACGCATTTCTTGCCTGCTTGTGTAATTTAATTTGCCTATTTTGAACTTGCCCTTTATTAAATTCTCTAAAAGAGAATCAATGTTATTTTCAGATTTTACTGTATTGATACTTCTTCCAATAGTAGATTTGACATGAGAATCGCTACCAGCTATTGATATCAAATTATTTTGTTTGGCAAACTTCTCGGAAATTAGATTTGAGAAGATATCAACGTTATTGCTGTTAAATGATTCAATTATGTCACATTTTTTTGCATATTCTCTAATCCCATTTGAAACTGCGAACGGATGAGCAGCACATGATACACCATTTTGCTTACCTATTTCATCCAATGTCTCGTCCAAAGTCATACCTGGTCTTATTTCATTTTCAATACCATAAGCCAACACATGTCCTTTGTTGTTGATAGTTATTTCTTCAGCGGGATAAATACTAATATTTTGATATTTTGCATGGTTTTGTTTACATTCTAAAATCTGAGAATAACCATCAAGTGTGTTATGATTTGTAACAAACATCACGTCGATTTTCTGAAGATACGCATTTTCTAGTTGTTCTTCAATTGTGACACCGCAATCATATGGTAGTCTTGAAGGGTAATTTTTGAAATTTGAAAAAACATTATGACAATGAGTTTCAACTTTAAGAACTTGTGACATAGCTTCCTTAAAAGTCAAAGCAGTTTTACCTAATATATATTGAGAACCCCTACTTGGAAGTTTTAAAGAAGAATATTTAAGAATTATAAATTAAGAAGTGAGTTTTATACTTTTATAGAACACATTGCTTGCAAAAATTAGGAAATTTTTCAATTTATCAATTATAATTATGTAAAGTTACACTTTATTTCTTTAATTCTTTACTCGTCGATCTCAATTGAATTCTTTATCTGATTTCTATGACTTCTCCCACTATCTGATTCATTGCTGCTTCTGCAATGTCAAAGGAATATTCTGCAGTTCTTCTTATGTGTTCAAGGATCAGCTTTACATAGATATTGTTATAATTCTTTGGATTCTTCTCTTTATCAATAAATGTGATAATATCATCTTCAATTGTTCTGATGTTCTCAGATTTATCTACTATGCTATCAGCCAAGTAGTAATCCTTTCTAAGAAACGCTTCTATGGAATCGTTTAATAGCTGAAGAGACAAGTCACTCATCTTTATTATTCTCTTGCGCAATTCTTCAGGTACCGTTCCTATCTGTGAACTCTTAAGAGCAATCTCCGAAGCGTGGTCTGCAATTCTCTCTAGACTCCTTACTGCTGCACTATAACTGAGACAATCAGCAGGGCTTTTCAAACCTATCGCCTTTAAGGTGCTTTCGTTCTGAGAGGCTATTACCAGATTGCGAAGAACATAAAGACTGAACCTATCTACCTCATCATCTGATTTTATTACTGTCTGGTACAAATCCTGGCTGTCTCCTGCTAGTGTAGAAATTGCGTCCCTGTGCATAGATGACCCAATTAAAAACATTCTTCTTACAGCAGTGTTAATAGACAACTCTGGCAAGCTCAATAATACTTGAATTGTTACCATATCTGAGGAGTCAGCGATAATTTCAGTCCCAATTAAATTTCTGCGCACAACTTCTCTGATCGAATCACGCTGTGAGGGATGAATTCTTCCTGTTTTTGATTTTAAATGCATAATGTTGAATCCTCTTAGATACATGGAGACTACCGTGCGCTTTAGCGTAGGGCCGCTCTTGTCACTTGTAACAAGTGAAGTAGCTTCGTAAGTACTTGGGCCCCTTACAACATTTGGTACTATTGAAAGTGAATTGTTGGCTTCTCTCATAATTGTGACCGGATCCCCAGCCTTAAGTTTTAACTCATTTACCCACCGCTTTGGGAGTGACAAAACGTATGTAGATCTGCCAGTATACTGGATTTTCCTTACTTCGTTATTTTCAAATGTTTGCAATATAGATATTTAGATAACAGTAGAATATGGATTTTACGATTAGTGATCTGTAGTTATCCTATAGATACATATATTCTATATAGTTAACGCCTTGGGCTAGGGTCTCCTGTGACCACATAGTGTACGCTATCCCCTATGTAACACGCATGATCTGAAATTCTCTCCAAATAGCGGAGTATCAACAGAGTTGAAGCATAGCACCTTGGTTCAAAACCCCTTTTTTTAGTCTGAGTCAAGGCTTTCTTCAGGTAGTTTCGAAACATCGAATCTACACTATCGTCCATCATGTACAATTTCTGTGAGGCATTCTTGTCAAGCTTCTCTAATGAGCTTAGGCTTAATTGTATCATTTCCTTAACAGTCTTTTCCATTGATATAACTTGGGACTTGTCGCAGTTTTGTAGCGGACCTATTGCCTCTAGCACCTCGGCTATATCATAGGCGTATCTTCCGAATCTTGAAAAACCATATGCCGCATCCATAAATGATTGAATGAGCCTGAGGTCCCTCGATACGGGCTGGTACCTTGCTATTAATTCCGTAGCAAAATCTGTAACTTCGATTTGCAAGAATCTAAGCTTTTCAGAACCTTCAAAAATCTGCGAGCGTAGCATTGTTCCTTTTTCATAGGACTCTAGTGCGATATTAACTAGCTCTTCGGACAGACGACCCATGTCTATAATGAGGTTGGTAATCCGAGCTATGCCAATATCTAGTAATCGCGCCAACTTGACAAACTAATTAGAGCTAACCAAATTTTCCCGAAATGTATCGCTCGGTAAGTTCCTTTTCAGGTTTCATGAATATTTGATTTGTTGATCCGTATTCTATCAAGTCGCCCAAGTACATAAAGGCTGTGAAGTCCGATACTCTGCCGGCCTGTTGCATATTATGAGTTACAATTATAATGGTAAAGCTATCCTTTAACGTTCTGATAAGCTCTTCTATTTTAGACGAACCAATCGGATCTAGTGATGATGTTGGTTCGTCCATTAGTAACACCTCTGGCTGCATCGCAAGTGCTCTTGCAATACAAAGTCTCTGTTGCTGTCCTCCAGATAGGCTCATTCCTGGTTGTTCGAGCTGGTTTTTTACTTCATCCCATAACGCTGCTTCTTTAAGACTTTCTTCTACAATTTCTCTAATTATGGGTTTGTTAGTAAGGCCATTAAGCTTTAAGCCTGCTGCAACATTATCAAAGATACTCATCGTAGGAAAAGGATTTGGTTTCTGAAACACCATTCCTATACGTCTTCTAATTATAACCGGATCAATTGATTTATCATAAATGTCAATTCCATCAACTATAATTCGTCCATCCGCATGAGCACCAGGAGTCATTTCGTGCATTCGATTTAGACATCTGAGAAGCGTAGTCTTACCACAACCTGATGGCCCAATAAACGCTGTTACAGTTTTCTCCTTCACATTCAGGTTGATATCCTTTATTGCTCGTTTATTCCCATACCATCCATTAACATTTTCAATTCTCACCTTGTACTTTTCGGTGGCTTGGACTACAGTTTCTTTAGCTTCGATGGCATCCTCTATGGCCAATTGGTAATCATCATTGAGAATTACAATAATTATGCATTATCTATATAGTAAATATAGACATATTGATCAGGTAACTGGCCTAAGTGATCTTTTTTGAACTAAAAGTCTTAATCCCATACTCAAGGCCAAGATCATCAAAATCAGAACCAGTGCTGAACCCCACCCAAATGAATGGGCTGATTCATATGGTTGACTAGCTAATCTCCAAATTCTTAGAGGCAGAGCATCTACTGGACCTGTAATGCCGGTAAAGAAGAGGCTTGTGCCAAGTATTGTCATTATAAGAGGGGCAGTTTCACCTGCAATTCTTGATATGGCAACGACAATACCCGTGAGAATTCCATCTTTTGCAGCAGGAAG
>JBKPGB010000138.1:0-4007 GCA_046729135.1 Thermoproteota archaeon
GCTAGGTAATGATATTTGGGTAAGAACACATCTTCACGGGCAATTTAAAAAACCTATAATCAGAACTATTATGGAAATGAATTATGAAACTGGAGAACATATCCCTAGAAAAGAACTTAATGGCTCAACTGATGAATATTATATTGAACTAACCGATAAAAACAGAAAAGTGATTATTGAAGATATCATAAGCAATAGTAACGGTACTATTATAGATGAAATATTACTCTACGGACATTTCACAAATTCACGTCTAGGTCCATCCTTTAGGTGCGATAAATACACATATGATCAATTCATTAATTCATCAATGGAAGAATTAGAGAGACTAGGACGTAAAGAAGGAGGACCACAAGGCAATGCCCCACGTCCTACCAAAGACGTTAAAGGTTATCATGGATAAGTGATAGATATGAATAGCAACATGCTCTGTGAAACACTGAAAAAACTAAGTGAAGGCAAAAGAAAACCTCCAATGTACATCTATTTAGATGAGAATGATAGCAAAATAAAGGAAATTCCACTAAAAGACATGGCAGCAAGTGCTTTAATCAACGGAACAATGAAACAATACAGAAATCCTGCAAAACTGATTCATGACCTTATGTTTGGCTATTAATTTTAATTTTTTTATTTTGATTATTAATCAGATTATTGTTAGTCATGTTTATTCCGTTTTATTATTAAGTTGAATATAACCTTCATCACGCTCTTTTATGGATTCTGGCGTTTTAACTTTCTGCATAAATTCATCTCCAAATTTAGATACTATTTTTTTATCAAGTTCATTATCCATCCCACTTAACCATACACCGCTTTTCTCATGATAAAAATTACATGCATTCGAAATGTATTGTTTCACTTCGTGACTCATTAAATCTGACATATTAAATTTTATTTGAGGTGGACTATACATGAGTTGTAAAAAAAAAGTAGCCATAGTTCCAGTAAAACAATTCGAATATGATGTTGTTGTATTTGTTTCCGTGTTAATGGTTTGTGCATAGGTATTTTGGACTATACATAAACTTAAGACCATTGCCGGAACGATTACATAATAAATCTTTATCATTTTATTATCTATCATTTAATCTAGATAATTTATCTAAATCAGTTTTGTTAGAAAAATCCTAATATTATTCAGGAAATAAATTCTGCATTATTTTCCATTAAATAAAATTATAGAAAATGCACTTGATTATTGATTGATTAGTTAGAATCGTTCACATTTAATTAAAATTTGCTCCTGGAGTAATTTCATGAAATCTCATTAATTTATGCATCTTAGATTCAGGTAACAACTTTCTACATCGCATACATTTGACCGTCATTTTCCTATCTTGCACCGATGGAATATGACCAACAGAATATAAATAATTTACCTCACACTCCTAAGATGGAACGATCTTGATTCGGTGAACAAATTAAGATATTCTTAATGTTACCCTCTAAGATTACAAAATATTTTTATAATGATTATATCAACAAGGAAATAAATATAAACAACTGGTGGGATGAGTTTTGATTGAAGATTGAACAAGAAACAACCAATTTCCCACCAGTTGTTAGTGTCAGACGTTAGAACTAGGTGTGCTACAAACTATAAAAGGGCTTGCGTAGAATGTGAAAAGAATCCTTGAAGCGTGAAAGTACTTTTCTACGCAAACTCTAAACTATTTGGTCAAATATCATTATTCTCTTATTCACAAAATATAGTATTTGTGGACAATGAGGCATCTCTTAGTGGATAAATGTACAATAAAATATAAAATAATTTTGTTTAATGCCGGTGGGATTAGCGACAAGACTAATGGGTACAGGCCCACCGGCCAAATGAGTATTGACTTCACTTGCGTCGATGTGATATGACCAACAAAATATAAATAATTTTACTAAAAACCGGTGGGACTGAAAGTGCAGGCAGACAGAATCCCACCGGCCCCAGATACATTGTGTGATAGTGCTTTGTTGTCATTAACATAATATAAAAAAATTGATTATCTAAGTTTACTTACTACTAGAACAGAGATGTTCCTTTACAATTTTTCTTAATTGCTAATAATGTTCAAATATAATCGAAATAAGGATCACATGAATTAAGATAGGTCTACAAGCCATCGTTCCCGCAGCCTTATACAGTCGTGGAATAGATAGCATTTCATCAAATTTTCTTCTGTCTTGCTTATCTAACGCTTTTCTAAACCATTTCCATTTCCATATTTTTCTATTTGTGATGCGATTCGATACGTAGGAATTGTACGACCCATGATTACATTATGGCAGTTATTTGATTTAAAACCTAAATCCCATAGAGGTGAGGGAGCCATGTGAAGAATTTAGTAATTTTAGGGGTTCGGACATATTTGCTTTCCATTCAATGAATAGCAATTCGGTGGCAGAAGGTTTGTAGTATCTTCAAGTGTATTATAATGTCCAACAAAGTAAAAGATTCCGAATATGATTGAGGCAATCACAACCCCTATTATTATTATCTTTAATCTTTTATTAAATCTCGACACAATTGAATCGTCCGAATCTTTGGAAAAACTCATTCTGAAATACTACAGTAAAAAATAACTATTAACGATTACATAATGCATTCCAAAAAATTTCTCAAAATATAAAATAATTTACCTCAAAAATCACTAGGGTAATCAGTGAAGAAATTTAGATAATCTTAATGGGCTTATTTTTTATTCAAACTCTAAACTTTTTCATAAAAATATCTTTATTTCCTTAATTCATAGTCGTTCCATTTATTGGTAAACCGTTATGAAAAATTGAATTTCTTCAGGTTAGTATTCATTTTATTTTGCTAGTCCAACAATCATCACACATGTAACGCATTAAACTTTTCTATTCGTTATTCGACATAGTTATTTATGCTTCCAAAGCATTTGGATAGTATACTTTAGAAACTAGTTTATGATAGCAATCATCACATACGAAAATACCTAAAAATTGATTTTGAGATGGATATTTTTCTTACAGTGGTCGCATTTCATACTCTCCATTGCACAATTATGGATTTTATATTTTAAATAAGTTTTATGTGGGCCCACGAGTTTTTCATTCTCGTTTACGGGGATTGCTGAAAACTTGTCTGTTTTTCATTAATGCAAACCTGGATACAATATCCAATCAAGAATCCTTGTGAAAAATTCAAACTAATTTTAGTAAAATACCAGTGGGATTGAATTCAAGCCCAACAATCCCACCGGCCTATATTTATTTGTCTCGAAATGAGTACTCAGAGTTCTGCTACTAAATATAAGAACCTGCCTTACCTAAGTTACCTACGAAATAATTCTAGTAAGAACTGCTGGGACAATGTTAGCCATTCCACCATACAGGTCTATTTTAATCAAAACAAACTATAGTTATTACATTGCAAGTGATCGAATTATAATATCTCTTTTGGATTGGCAGCGTCCGAGTCCCTTCTAGTATCGAGTATCTCAGCCAGTCATATTTCCAGTCATATTTCCAGCGCTTGTTGCATTAGCCATTGTTGCATTTGTCATGTTACTCACTTCTGGTGTTCCTGCTAGCGCTTGTTCTTCTGCTCCTGTCTTAGCTTGTTCTTCTTGACCTTCCTGTTGTTTTGCCTGCTCTCTATTCTGAGATGCTGACTCATTTGAATTCTGTGCATATGAGAACACTTGAACTCCGGTCAAGAAGAATAATGCTGCAACTATGCCTAAAGCAACCAAAGTTTTTGTGTGCAACATATTAGTAGATACATTTTATAACATATAAAACTTAATAGATAGGTAGATAAACTTAAAATCAAAGAACGCATATACCTAATAAATATTTCTTTGTTACCAAAATTAAACACAAAAACACATAATATTCAATCAGAACCCTCTGGTCCCATACGTAAAGGCAAGCTTTTCATGCATGTATTATAGACACGCTGTGGAATCTAAAGATTAAGCATGGACACCACAAAGTTATCTCTCTGAACTTGAACAAAAGACAGATTATCTACAGATTACCTATAC
>JBKPGB010000139.1:0-29407 GCA_046729135.1 Thermoproteota archaeon
ATCCGTGTGTGGGGCCATGATTATCGGTCTGGTAAAAATCACCTTAACTAGGTAAATTATTATAGACATTATTAACCATCAAATCATTAATGCTTCGTGGCAAGAACCACAAAAATAATGGGAAATTAAGGAATCGATCAAACGATCTGCTGACTGTAGAATGGAAAAATAATCAAGTCGTAATGATTGATCAAACAAAGTTGCCAGGTAAACTAGTATATGTTAGATACAAGAAATATGAGGACGTTGCTAGGGCTATAGAACGATTGATTGTTAGAGGAGCTCCTGCTATTGGTGTTGCAGCCGCATTTGGAATGTCATTGGCTGCAATTTCAAGCAAGGCAAAAACTCCTAAAGCTTTACTCAGAGACCTTGAAATTGCCTACGACAGATTGAAAGCAACCAGACCCACTGCCGTTAATTTGGTTTGGGCACTTGACCAAATAATGAATGTAGCAGCTTCAAAGAATAATGTTGAAGAAATCAAAAAATCAATTATTCTTTCCTGTCTAAAAATGGCAACAGACGACATTACAACAAATAAGAAATTAGGAAAGAATGGAGCCGAGATGATACGGAGCGATGAGGTAATACTAACCCATTGTAATGCAGGTTCGCTGGCAACAGTTACATACGGTACAGCACTAGGTGTACTTAGAGCAGCTAACGATATGGGCAAGAAGATACGCGTTATTGCAACTGAAACAAGACCCGTGATGCAAGGCTCTCGATTGACTGCGTTTGAGCTAGATCACTATGGAATTGAATTTAGTTTAATCCCCGATACTGCCGTAGGACATCTTATGTCTAAGGGGATTATCGATCGTGTGATAGTTGGGGCAGATAGAATATTGAAAACCGGACATGTTTACAATAAAATTGGTACCTACCAGGTTGCTGCACTTGCAAAGAGGCACGATATTCCTTTTTATGTCGCAGCTCCTAATTCCACGTTTGATTTAACAAGTAATGTGAATGAAGTGGTGATTGAAGAAAGAAATAAAAATGAATTAATAAAAATGGGGAACAAGTTATTAGCTCCAAAACGCATCAAAGTTTTTAATCCGGCGTTCGATGTAACGCCTCCAGAATTGATAACAGCAATTATTACCGAAAAGGGCATTTTACGACCACCATACGAAGAAAGTATTGCCAAAAATTTCTAAGATATGGATAAAGTATTTAATCTCTAAGCATGTTTTTAATATTGGATGCCAAAAAGCATTAGTCAAGAACAGGTATATTCCGTATTAAAAAAATGCATGGATCCGGAGATCCCCGTCAATATAGTGGATTTAGGATTAATTTATGGTGTAAACATAAATGAATCAAACGATGTGGATGTTGAAATGACAATGACGACAAGGGGTTGTCCACTTCATGATACGCTGGTTAGTGATGTTAAGAGATATATAGGAAAAATTGATGGCGTAGGCAACATTAATGTCTCAATTGTTTGGGATCCACCCTGGAATATAGAAAGAATAGAACCTTCGGTGAGGGAGAAACTAGGATTTGGAAGACCAAAATTGAGGTTTCAAGTTGATTATGAAAAGTACCAACCGTTGTTAAAGGGCAGGTTGATTACTCAGGAGGATGGTTCGTTAATTCTTGAGAATGAAAAAGAACAGAGATTTATGGTCAATCAGGCAATTGTTGATTTTTGGAATAGTTGTGATGGAACAAAAACTATTACTCAGTTAGCCGATCATTTTTCATCCAAATTGGGATTACCGAGGCAACAGGTCGAACAAGAAGTAGTTCAACTCGTACAACAGTTACTTGAATCTGAATTATTAAGACCGCAACAATAAAGAATTATATATTGTGCTCCCAAAGCAGTATCGTTTCAATAATATCTGCTTTTGATAAAGTGTTAATAGAACTAGGAACGGGTGATGGTCAATTATTAGCCAAGATTCTTGAATACGGAAATAGTCCAAACACATGCTATGTAGGCATTGAGATCGATCCCAAACAAATTCAAAAGGCCCATCATAAATTGAGAGGGAGAAATATTTACTTGATTAATGATTCTTTTGAAAACGCTCTTCCATATTTTCCAGATAATTATATAGACGGGTTTATTTTTGTACTCCCATCACCAAGATACATAGACAAAAGCATGGAAAGTCAATGGATCTTATTGTATGAAAAAATCTACAAGAAATTAAAAGGAAAAGGAACTCTAACTATTGTCACAGAAATAATAAATGATTTGCTAGAACCAGTATCTGAAATTGAATTTAGATCATGGAAGAATTGGTTAAGTTCCAAGTTCGTCACTATTGGCTTTATAATAAAAGAAATGTTTGATGATAGTCCCTATCATTATAGCTCTCACTTTCTAGATCAATTTAAGGGAGACCAATTGAGAATAAAATTAATTACGCTAATTTTAGCGAAATCTGATTCTCAATCAATTTAACATAACAATAGTTTTTTAGGTCTTACTTCTATGTAGTAACATGCGGTGATCGTCCAAACATTCTCTTGAACAAAATTTTGAGTAGCAATTGGCGTGATTGCATGGAATAGGGTCGGCATGATTAAATTTTCTATTACAATAAGTACAAAAGGATTCAAGTTTTGTAATTTTATAGTTTGAAATACTACCTCCACAATTTCGTTTTTCTTTAAACCATCTTACATCTACGTTTTGTTTTTCGGCAAAAGTCATAACTATATCATAAGCTTCATAGAAACCTTGAGCGAAGAATTCTCGATAAGATATTTTAATATTATTTTTTCTGGAATCCGAGAAAGAGACGATCCATTTTTCGTAAGGAATAATATTTTTTTCATCTACAGCTGAAACAATTTCCCTGCCCAATTGTTCATGATCTATCAACTAATTTAATAATCCTCTTACTTTCAAATATATGTTTTCGATAATAAATTTAATTCAATTTTGTATGAATATATCTATTAAAAATGATAGCTTCATGTGGACCATTGAGTGGTTTATAAGAACCTAGTATTAATTATTTTTAATTGGAACAGACCTGTGCATATTGTGGTAAATCTTTTCATGGAGAAAGTTGGCCCCACGTAGACGGAAACTCAAACATGGGTGTTATGAAAATAGAAAATTTTTGCTGTGAAGAACACAGAAATTTATTTCTGGAATCTACATAAGTTATTACTTTTTTAATTCCCAAACATCTGACCAAGATTGTTACGCATACTGCCCAAAAATCCCTTTCTACTCTCTTTCTTTTTGACATGTTCAAAACATTTATCACATAAAGATCTAAGATTTGAAGGTCTGTTGTCTTTCAATGACCCGTTAATGTGTTCAAAAAAGGGACCATTACTTCCTCTAAATTTAACAGAACATTTTTGACATCTATGATGTGAGCGTTCTAGTACAGTTTGTCGGATACTCAATGTTAAACTTTCATACTTCTTTTTATCAATATTTCCACTATTCCCAGTGCCAAAAAAAGACAATATTTTGTCTACAATAAAGCCAAAAATAACTTTTGCTATCCAAATTCTTATTATATAGTTTAAGAAGGGATTGGGATGGATTGAAATATCGACCTAAAATCCGCATAATGAGTAAAATTGTAATTGTAAGATATCAAACACATAACACAGTTTATTTTTAAAAAATTTTCACAAAACAGGTCAAACCGTAATGTATCAATTAAATTTCAAAAATCTATTTTATTTCAGTTACTCGGCTGTTAGTGAGAGGAGTATCAGGCCATTCTAGTGGGGCGTGACTAAGTCAAATGGTATATCAAACCTTTCTAACTTGCATGTCGATCCTGGCATACATACAACACCATAAACAAAAACATTATTACAATCCTGATCCTTGTAAGGGGTATTCTTTACACACTTGTTAATTTGCTGCCTTTCAGTATTTACTTGTCCTTTATTATCTTGCCCATTTTTGCTGTCCTCCGTCTTAGCTGGTGCCATTCCGTCCGCCGTCTTAGCTGGCGGCGTTCCGACCTCCGCCTTAGCTGGTGGCATTCCGTTAAACATTGCATTCGACACCAGCGTTATTGCAAGTGCTAATATTAAAATAATTGTCATATATTCATTTTTCATTAATCTGACTTTTTAAACATGATATATTAGGGATGCGTTACAACAATTAGTAAAAAAAGATGAGGATCTTGTTGCGAAATTTATTTTTGTGAAATTATTCTATAACTAAGATTTGAAAAAGTTAAAAATATACATTGAAAGACAAACATTCTAGTCAGAAATAACAAAAATGGACCGAGTGGGATTTGAACCCACGACCACCTACGTTTCCTCTGTAATTGTGATAGAATTTCATTTACATGCAAGGCAGGTATTCTACCAGGCTAAACTATCGGCCCTATAACCAGAATATTTTTTTGCTTCATAATTTAAGTGCTTTTAATTAATTGTCTAATTAGTATTTTCATGTTGCAATTTTTAGCTGCAAGGATCCGAAATATACATTATATGCACATACGATTACACTAGAAGACTAGATTACGTTTCTATGAACAAGAACATGAATAAGAAAATCGAAATCATTTTCATTTCCCTACGGGTTGAAACAATCTTTTTGATGTTTCTTTATCTTGCTGTCCAAATAAAGCATAATATACATCTCTTAATATTGATTTACAGTTTATACTATATTTTGTCCGTATTTGGTAATATTATTGCAAACTATATTTATTATGGTCATTCATACCAATTTTTTATTTAATATTATGACCCTTTAATGAATAAGGAAATCCTACTGTTGTTATGTTTAAGTTAACTAATTTAGTTTATCGATACCAATAATATTTTTGCCTCGTGTCAATAATGTATGTTAAGACATAAAGGATGGTGATGTCAAAAGAGACTTGGTAAATGGTAACACGTTTATTTTTTATCATGAATCCTAGCATGAGCCCGTATTAAATTCCATATGCTTAACATGAATAATGTTCTATTCATAAACTCAGATTTAATGTAGTGGACAAGAATATGTTCTTTTTTTAGTACTTGTTCTTCCTCAATCTACTCATACATTATTTAGTATCACTTTACTACAACAAATGTTGAACACAAAATACGTGTTAATGTTTGTAGTACTGTCTGCAGGAATGTTGACAGGACTAACAGCAACAGGTATGTCACTAGGACAAACAGCATTCGCCAACGAGAGCGACAAAGACCAGAAGATAGATCAGGAAAATCACTGTAAGATAGTGATTTCAAATGAGCACGGTGACGACAATAGACAAAATGATAACGACAACGATCTAACTTGCCAAAACCTCGCTCAAAATGCGAAGAGCGATGCATCCGTTGATGGAAATCCATTCAGCGAATTACCCCCAGAGTAAAGACAGCAATAGCACATAACAGGTAACGATGTGTGACTACCACCAATACTTTTTTTTCTTTATTTAAATAGAAGATAGATACGCAGGCTAATTAATTTATTTTATTTTATAACGTTTCAAACTTAACCTTAAAGCGTCTAGACCCTGAATAACTGGCATTTCCTTAATCAAGCTTAATTCGTTTGCGAAGGCAGTTCTTAATTAAAATTGGTTATTCATACTTGGAAGGATTCTCTAGTAATCTGGGTTACAATTTTTACGATTTCTTTTATGACAATACTAAAGGTACTTTTCATCCGTTGATTGAGTGAACAAGCCGTTTGAATTTCACATGATAGGCTCAGCAGGAATCAAGTATATGGATTATTCTTAACTAATGACAAGGTCCTTGATTAGATGAAATAAATTGAGATTAGCACAATTATCAATCAGACATTGATCGAAATACTTTTAGCACATGTCGAAATTAGTTGAGTTATGTCCGCTCTGTTGAAAGATCGCGTTTGGGTTATGCTTTCAGAGGTGGCAAAAAGAGGGGTCTATCCCTTACATGGGTCTAGATTAGGAATTTTCAGAATACCGGTTGAAATAACAGCGCATCCAGATATTAATGCTATAATAAATAGTCTAAAGAGTTCTGGATTTAAGGTCGATTCGTACGCAGATCGGATCTATGTTACAGACAAATGGACAGAACACGGTATTGATGCAATAACTAAGCAAGCGGTTGAAGCAAACTTAGAAATAACAGTTGAAATTGTCACAGGAGACGTTTTAGATATTATTTATCAAATCAGGCCCTTGGAATACTTTGGTGATCACTATTGGATTAAAAATTATAGACAAGAAACGGATACTAAAGCAAAAATAATTATCGATACAATAATATGGAATACTAAAATTGGTGATAAACTTATAGATCATTATAAAAAGTCACAAAAATTATCACCTGATGATGCATTAAAAAAATTAGATGAAATGACCCCACTCAAAATCAAACCAATATCTCGAGATGCTTCTCTCACCCAAGATGTGAAAACTCCAGACAAGAATGTGCCTCAACCTCAAGTCCAATCAAGTCCGCCATCGGTTACAACGCCTACACAGGCTCCTCCAGCAATGACAGGTGGAAATACGACCATCTCTCTAGTCGGGACAGGAAATTCATATTCCAAGATAGAAGGTCCAATAGACCCTGATTTTAAATCAAAACGCCAGGTAACGGGAACCTATCAAGGAATAAAGGTATGGGGTCCAATTGATCCTCCAGGACAGGTTGGAATTTGGGGAACAGAGGTTACAGTAGATTTCGATATTTGCATTGCTGACGGTGCCTGCATTGAAGCTTGTCCCGTAAATGTATTTGAATGGCTAGATACACCAGGGCATCCTGCTTCAGAAAAAAAACCATTCATGATTAGAGAAAAAGACTGCATTTTCTGTATGGCCTGTGAAAATGTTTGTCCTCCACAGTGCGTAAAGATATTCCAAAAAAATCAGTAGGATTCTTAGACTTACAGTGAACCTATAAATATTTACATGTACATTTTTAGAATGGGTAGTGATAGAAGATAATATTAGAATTTAGCGGATTTTTGTACTGCATTTTGATGGCAATAGCTTGGATAATGACAGTTTACACTTTGAATTTTAATTATCTGAGTTACATGTCTATAAGGAATTCAGAAAATCACAAAACTAAAAAGAAAATGAGGTATAATGTTAAAACTTGCCCATTAGTAACAATTCAGTTACCAATTTACAATGAAAAATACGTCGCTGCTCGTCTAATTAATGCAATCTGCAGCATGGAATTTCCAAAAGAACGGATGGAAATACAAGTCCTTGATGATTCAGATGATGAAACTTCAGATATTATTGAAACTTTAGTTGATAAATATAATAAAGTAGGATTCAGTATAACCGTTTTTCGCAGGATAAACAGATCTGGCTACAAAGCTGGAGCTCTCAAAGAAGGATTGAAATTTGCCAAGGGCGAATTCATTGCCATATTCGATGCAGATTTTATTCCTGCAAGTGATTTTTTAAGTAAGGCCCTAAGCTATTTTGACGATTCAAAGATTGGATTGGTCCAGGGAAGGTGGGGTCACATTAACGAAATGTATTCAATATTGACAAAAGCTCAAGCGGTATCCTTGGACTTTCATTTTTTTATAGAACAAAAAGCGAAGAGCCTTACACACCTTTTTATGAATTTTAATGGAACAGCTGGCATCTGGAGGACGATATGTATAAAAGATGCAGGTGGTTGGCATACCAGCACGCTCGTCGAAGATTTAGACTTGAGCTTTCGTGCACAGATGAAAGGTTGGAAGTGTATGTTTGACGAGAATCTAGTTGTAAATGCTGAACTACCTGTTCAAATGAATGCTGCAAAGCGTCAACAATTCAGATGGGCAAAAGGTTCCGTACAAGTAGCAAAGAAACTTTTGATTATTCTATTATCTCATAGAAAACTTCCGATAGATACTAAAATTCAGATATTCATTCAATTAACCAAACACATTATTAATCCCCTATTTCTAATACAATTCCTCATATTTCCTATTCTGCTGCTGACGAGTTATCAGATATATGATACTGCTTGGGCACCAGCAATTGGGATCGTAGTATATCTTCTATTAGGACCAGTAACATATATGATAATGATTAGAAAAATTTGGCGTGAGAATTGGAGAACAAAAGCACTTCAATACTTGTTCATGATCTTTTATGCAACTGGAATTTCCATTAATAATTCTGTGGCTATATTTGACGCCTTATTTGGAAGAAGGAATGAATTCTTAAGAACACCAAAGTTTGGAATAATGGAAAAAAATCAAGATTGGAAAAATAACAAATACGTTCTACCGTTTACTAAAACTACTTTATTGGAGATCTTTTTTGGTGTTTATGGGTGCGTTACAATAGCCATATCTTTGTTAACTGGGAATCCCATATTTGTTCCTCTAATCGCATTACAAACAATTGGATTTATTTACGTAGCATACCTTAGCATAATCCAGTCCAAAAATAGTAATAATGAGACTAGTCTCTATTTGGGACCATCAACTAAATATAGTTTGCAAAATGTAAGGGCTAATGATCCACTAACTTGATAGGATTCTGATAGATGTACTGATGATAATTATCAGTTGATATATCAGTCTAGATGACGCCTGCTTCTCTCAATTTATTTGGTAAATAAGTATCAGCTAAATACTTGAATCCGTACTTGAAAAAAGCGTCCAATTCACATTTTTCTTTGTGCTCTAGAAACAAATTCAATTCTCTCTTCCATCGTTTATCCTGGAGCCATGGTTTTTTCTTCATATCGTTTGCCCTGTTTAGATCTTCTTGAGTAGCAGCAAGTCTAGCGACCTTTGGTATATTATATTCGTAAATATCGGAAAACATCATTCCCAGGACCTTTGAGTTTGGTGTTACCAATCTGTCACTATCGTAACTTAAAGATTCGCTTCCGATTTTATATCGTAATGCAATACCCAACCCCCATGGATCAGCATCAGCAAAAATAACTACTGGCTTTTTCCACTTTTCGTTTAACATTTTAACCATCATTCTTGTAGCCCTATCTGGTTCCCCTGATCCTGTTAGCAGTATCGCATTGTATTTTTGTATAAAACCGGATTTTCTTATATTGTTGAGTACAGTATCTTTCTCAACGACCATAACAAAATCTGCTTTTACCTTCACAATTTCAAGATCTCGAATATTTGTAGGAATTAGTTGGGATGTTGCCCTGCTTCCAAGATTACAATCAATCAAATCTCCTCCAACGCTAAGAGTTATGGGTCCCGAAATCATTCCCTTAGGTTTGGAAGTAACAGAAAATTCCTCTCGTGGAACATTTGTCAAGAGCTCAATTGCTTTTATTGCATCATCAGAATCATCCTGGCCACTCCAGAATTTTTGTTGATTCTTTTCATCACCGACAGTGCTTAGGGTCGCATAGTACATACCTCTTATTGTACTTTCCATTTCTTCGTCTAACAATTTTCTTATAGCATTTGCCATGACTAAATATTGTGCAAATGTTGGTATTTTTTTTGAACTATTAGGGCCAATCTGAACTGTCTTGTTACCTATGGTAAGCATTCTCCTCTCATCGGACCAGACAGTGTTATCATACCCAACTTTTGGAATTTCAAGACTTGGCATAATACCTTCAATAAGAATATCATCACCAACATTTTTCATTATTTTCCTGATTTTATTTATTATTTCTTGATGTCGTCTATCTTTTGGAGCCATGAAAATCTACATCTTATTTTTTAGTAATTTTGCGGTGAATGTTAATTTTATCTTGCTTTGTTTTGTTACCATGTTTTGAGACACTAGTTCGTATATCAAATTTGTTTAGTTTATTTTCATTCCCGTTATCGTTGTTAACAGTGTTCTTTTTATCGGTCATTTGGTTTCTTTTTTGGTTCGAATCTGCTATGATTTGTTTAGTAATATTTATTAATTCCCCACTAACGTATCTTTCTGCCAAATTTTGAAATGCTGTGGATAGCTTTTTTGAATCAATTTTTATTGATTCTGATATCGCATTTATTATGAATGGAATATAATGTTTGTAGAGCCTTAGTTTATTTTCGTCCTCCTTTAACTTTAATTCTCTTCTAATTTGGGCACTTACTTTTCTATAAAGATCTGATAAGCATGATTTCATATATTTTTTCAGATCGCCTTCTGAAGCGATGCTCTCTTTTCCTGCAGTTTTATACGGTATCTTTGTTGAACAAATATGAAAGAAAATGTGGATTGGAAGATATTCTACGGTCCTGTCAGATTTTGTTTCTACATGAGAAAATTGTTCCTTAACTTCCTTTTTTGAAATTCCCATTTTATTTATTCCCACTTCAGAAATTACTTCTCGTGCAACATCAGAACCCTCATCATATAGAAGGGGAATTTTATTGGCAAATCTAAAGAGTTTGAATGAGGGAATATCCCCTCCGTAAGCAATTCCACATTCTACAATTGTTGGTCTATTATTCACAACGCAAATTCTTGAAGAATAAGCCGTTAATGCTGGTTTTAATATTTTGGCAGATAACTGAGTTTGACTTCCAGAGTTGGCTGTTTCCTTATTTAGAATAATTGAATATTCAGATGTCATTCCAACAGTAAGAATTTTTTCCCCTATTGGGCTCAAATGGTCTGTATTTGGAGACTGAAATTTCGTATGTTTGCAAACATTTACGACCTTAATCAATTCGTGTTCGTCATATTTGTCTGCCGGTTTTATGGGCAATCCAGCCCTTGTAATAATTTCTCTAGCCTTGTCATTAGACATTTTTTGAAATGAATTAGAAAGTATTCCCTGCAGAGTCGTCTTTTGATTCATGAAATTTAAAATAGCTTTCTTTAGAGTTTTAAGATCCATATCAGAAGGATGTGGTAATACTTCCCTTGAAGGATTTGGCATGATCTCTGTTCTTCTTCTAAACGTTACCTTTCCTTCATCTGTTTCAAATGTAATGATCGCATATGGATTTACGATGCTTGTTTGACTGATATAGTCATAGATTTTATTTTTTGTTACAGGAGATAATTTTGCACGCAGTACGGCTTCAACTTTAAAACCAGATTCACCTTCTATTTGTGATTCATCATTCTTGACATTCTTTTTAAAAAGAGTAATTGGTTTATTTGTTCCAATATCCGTTCTGAGATCAAAATAGCATTCTGATTCTTCTTCTGATTTGGACCAAACCCTCAAAGGATGATCAGTATCTTTAGTTGAAAATGCGGCTATCATCTTCAAACCAACTCCAAATAGACCCCTTTGTTGCTTTTCAACATATTTTCCAGATGTTAAGAATGAGCAAACAGCGACAGGAACTTTCTCCGATGGTATTCCAATTCCATTATCCTTACAGGATATAATCCACAGATCATTCAGCCCGTCTAGTAGTTTTAGTCTTAAATTAACAACTGGCAATATGTGATTTATTTCACAGGAATCCAATGAATTTTCAATCAATTCTCTCACTGACATATAGAGAATCCGTTCACCAGTAAAACCTGCAAGAGCAGAATTATCGACAAAAAATTCTGATTCTGCTTTTTTATCATAACGGATTTTTGTTTTTTGTTTTTGAGCTATTTGTAAAATAGTTTTTACTTGTTTTGTTCCTTTCTCTAAGACTTCAGTTGTAACTTTTGATGTCAATTGGTGCAAGTTTGTACGTTACTAAATTTAACTTTTTATCAAAAATAGTCAGATTGTTGTGAAAATGGATAAAATATTCCTATATTGATGAGCCATATGGTGTTGCCTCTTTTTTTAGTTTTATTATATTGTGAGAGGTGAATTGTAACAAAAGCCTGTTTTTGCCTTTAAGAACTACTATAAAATCAGAACCCGTACCAACTATTTCGCCGCCAAAAAGATCTTTAATTTTCACCTTACATCATACTTCTCTATCACATATTAATATTAAGGAATTAAAATTACAATTTCAGACTGTAATTACAGAGGTACAAATAATAATTCCGATCTATATTTTTAACTAGCTCATGGATGTCGAAAGCAGGATTGCACGTGTTTTGAAAGAACCTACCCAAGAGGTTGTTGAATTAAATGAACTAAGGCAAATTTTTGAAACTAATTCAAAACCTCGCCACTACATTGGTCTAGAAATTTCTGGAAAACTTCATTTGGGTAGCCTAATTCTGACTGGTTACAAAATAAATGATTTCATTGAGGCAGGTGTTGATTGTAACGTATTTCTTGCCGATTGGCACACGTACATAAATAATAAGTTAGACAATAATTGGGAAAAAATAATTGAGGTTTCCAAATACTATAGCGAGGCTTTCAAAATTTTTTGTCCAGGGGTAAAAATCATTTTAGGATCAACGCTGTATGATAATTATGACGAATATTGGAAAAATTTTATGATCTTTTGTAAACATATGACACTATCCCGAACGCTAAGGGCTCTGACTATTATGGGTAGATCTGAAAAAGAGAAACTTGATTTTTCGCAACTGATGTATCCTTCAATGCAGTCAGCAGATATTAAGGCATTAGATTTGGACATTGTTCACGCAGGAATGGATCAAAGAAAAATTCACATGCTCGTACGAGAAATTTTCCCAAAATTGGGATGGAAAGTACCAGTTTCCGTACATCATCATTTACTCCCTGGCCTCAGTGAACCATCAAAATTTGTTCTGGATGGTACTGACCAGGATGATTACAGGATTTCAAGTAAAATGAGCAAAACTAATCAAATGAGTGGCATATCGATTCACGATGATGATAGTATGATTAAAAATAAAATATCTAGAGCTTATTGTCCTATTGGCGTATCTGAAAATAATCCTATATTAGAGATCATAAAGTATGTCATTTTCCACAGATTCCCACAATTTCAGATTGATAGACCTAGCAAATATGGTGGAAATATAGTTTATGATAATTATATGAATCTTGAACATGACTACAATCAGAAAAAGATACACCCTAAAGATTTGAAAGACACCGTTTCCATTTATTTGAATAAAGCGATAGAACCCATTCGTGATCACTTTAAGGATTGGACTATATTAGATGAACTTTAAAATCATATTACGAGTTACAAAGGATTAAATTAATATTAATTGACATATTCATGATATTTTGAATAATGCTTGCGACATTCTTATCAAAAATGGAAATGCGATTATTCCCTTCAATGGTATTGTTAATACCAATATTCTTGTTGAAAACGGAAAGATAAAAGCATTAAAGAAAACAATTAAAAATGTTAGTGCAAATAAAATAATTAATGCAGAGAACAAATACATTCTCCCAGGTATTATTGACCCCCATGTTCATTACGGAGTTTATACACCCATAAACAGTGCTGCAATAACCGAATCGGCTTCCGCTGTGACAGGCGGAGTAACAACAATAATGAGAATGATTAGACTTGACGGTACCTATAGAAAAATTGTCAACCATCTCCTTGTAAGCAAGGATACTCATATAACCGATTATGCAGTACATGCTTCTATTCTTGAACCTAGTCAAGTTAACGATATGAGTTACCTGAAAAGGATAGGAATTAATTCTTTTAAAATTTATATGAATTTGGGATCTGATCTTAAAAAAATTCTGGTCGATCTCAATCCCGGTGATATATCGTTAAAAGAAATTGAAGTAGATATGACCGATAAACTACTCGCTGAGATAATTAGGAAAGGTTCAGCGTTAAGTTCTATAATACTAGTACATGCAGAGGATCATGCACAATGTTCCAAAAACATACAAGAGATGCGCAAGTTGAATGAGCATATCAGTTCAAACCTCCTCAAGTTATGGTCATCATTGAGACCAGAATCATCAGAAATCTATTCAATAAGAAAGATAATGAAAATTGCATCGAATTTTGAGCCAAATCTGTATTTTGTTCACATAGGATCAGCAGAGGCGTTATATGAAATTTACCGAAATAAAAGATTATATAAAAACCTAAAAATTTGGATTGAAACATGTCCTCATTATTTAACACATAGTACTGATTATGATAATATCAAGGGGAAAGTGGTCCCACCTCTGAGATCAAAAAGAAATCTTGTAAAGTTATGGGATGCCATAAGATTGGGATTAATTGATACTATAGGGACAGACCATGTTGCTAATGATTTTGAGAGAAAAAAGGCAAACGGGAATTTTTGGAATGCTCTCTCAGGATTTCCAGGATTAGCAACAATGCTTCCAGTAATGTTAAGTGAAGGTGTAAATAAGAGAAGAGTCGATCTTATTAGGATATCTGAAATTTGTAGTGCGAATGCTTCAAGAATTTTTGGACTGTTTCCAAAAAAAGGGACAATAATGGAAGGGTCTGATGCCGATTTAACAATTGTGGATTTACAAAAAGAACAAATCGTAAGTCCTGATATTTTAAATTCGCATTCTGACTATACTATTTATGATGGTTGGAGACTGAGAGGATGGCCAATTATTACTATCGTGAGAGGCAAGATAGTTATGGAGGATGGAATAGTGGACCAATCATGTATTGGTCATGGTAACTTTATTGAAATTGCGAATAATTCTAAATAATTAATTAGATATAATATACTATTGGAGATACAAATCGTTTAAATTACATCTTGTCGTCAATATTCATGGTTTTTGAGGAACATTTTAGAAGTACAGGATGTCAGAAAATACTTCCCGCTTAAGACAAACGTATTTTCTTTTATGACTCGTGGAAAAAAATCTTATAAAAAAGCATTAGATGGTGTCAGTCTACTCATTCCAGAAGGACGCGTTTCCATTTTGGTAGGCGAATCAGGTTCTGGCAAAACTACTTTGGCTAGAATAATCTTGCGGGCTATCGATCCAGATTCAGGTTCAATTATTTTCGATGGCAGTGATATTACCAGAAAGACAGGCAAAGAACTTCGAAATTTTCGCAAACAGGCACAAATGATTCATCAAGATCCGTATAGTTCACTTGATCCACTAATGAAAGTCTCTGATATCATAAAAGAACCAATTGATATTTTTTATAAAGACTACTCAAATGAAGAACGAATTAAAAAGATCCTTGCCGTTTTGGATGATGTGAACCTTAAACCATCCGCAGTATTTGCAGAAAAGTATCCTCATATGTTATCTGGTGGGGAAAGACAGCGAGTTGCTATTGCCAGATCACTAGTTATTGAACCAAAATTAATTATAGCAGATGAGCCTGTTTCAATGCTTGATGTTTCAATTCGAGGACAGATACTCCAAATAGTAAAGCAATTAAGCGTTAATCGTAAAATTACGGTTTTCTACATTACACATGATTTGACAACATCAAGAGACATTGGAGACGAAATCTCTGTCATGTATGCTGGCAAGATTGTTGAAAGTGGATCAATAGACAGGGTACTGTCTAATCCACTTCATCCTTATACGCAGGCTTTGTTGGATGCCATTTCTGAACCTAAATTTGAGAATATAGACAAAGAAAAGGTAATTAGAATAAAAAATTTTGATTCAGCACCTGCAGAAAGTGGTTGTAAATTTTTCAATAGATGTCCATATAGTATGGAAATATGTAAAAAAGAACCACAATTGGAAAGTAAAGAACAAAATCATAATGTATCGTGCTTTCTCTATGACAAAGAATGAAATTAAAAAATAATCCGAATAAGAATTAATTTATAATTAATTAATTAATTAATAATTGTATCTTGCAAAACTTAAATGGTAATGACTAATCTAGTGATACACCAATTTGGCCAGACTAATTGAAAGAAAAAAAAATAGAAGCGAAAGAGTTTTATTTTCTATGGACATCCTTCCATCTTTTGTATAAAGTAGCCGTTTTGTTGTATACTATCTTCAACTGTCTTTGGTGCTTCTTGCACATGACAAAATTGACATTCCTCTTGAGATATTTTTTGACCTTCTTGACCGGCGTCCTTTAGGTATTCCTTTCCATATTCTAAGGCTTTTTCATGTGGAGTTGAAGAGTCCACTATGACGTCAAAGTGCATAGTCTTTCCATCTCTTTTTGTTACATATGTATCATATACCGCACATTCCATGTCAATATGGTTATAACAATCTCTATTTATTCTATACAATAGCTTCAGTAATAGGGATTGCACTCATGATTATTATAGTCCAGTGGCATCATAATGTTTGTGCACTTAACTAGAGAGGAAGAGGATGCGCTAGATGAAAAGCACGGTCAAGCTGTTTCAATAGCATATAAGATATTGTTATCAATAGGTAAAGCAACCAATGCAGAAAGATTAATTCCTGTAGACTGGGTCCATCTTTCGGGTGTAAATTACAATACAATAGGAGACGCAGGAGTCAAATTTCTTACAAAAAATAGTGAAGAAATGCGCTTTTTAGTTCCTACTACAATAAATCCGATGGGATATGACACTCACAAACAGAATAACCTATCTAACAATTTCAAAAGACAACAGATGGAAATAGTCAAAGCTTACGAGAAAATGGGCTCTGTTCCTTCATTCTCATGTATTCCTTATGAATTATTTCAGTTACCAGATAGGGGACATAATGTTAGTTTTGCAGAAAGTAACGCAGCAGTAATGGCAAATTCAGTATTTGGTTTACATACCAACAAAGAAAGTTCCCTCAGCGCCCTAGCAAGTGCGGTAACTGGCAAGACCCCATACTCGGATCTTAGAATTAGAAGCATAAGGGATCCTAAAATCAAAATTGAGATAGAAACAGAGCTCAGTACGGAACTAGATTACGGAATATTGGGATATTTTTCTGGCAAATCCATAAAAGAAAGCTGTGTTTCATTCGGTCCTGAAATTAGCAACATAGACATCTATAAGACTAAGTCATTAGCCGCTGCATTGGGAACTTCGGGCGTATGCGGAATGTACTCTAATAAGGAAATAAACGGTGACAATATTTCATTTGGAAAAGAGGAAGAAAAGTCGGTAATGGATGAGCTCAATACTACTGAATCCGGAGATGTAATAGCACTAGGGAGTCCACAACTTGGGATGCATGAATTAGAGTTATTATCAAACATGGTAGACGGCAAGAAATTTTCGAAAAAATGTATGATCTTTTGTCCACGATCTCTATACGATAAGGCTTCTAATTCTGGGATTGCTCAGAGACTTGAGAATGCGGGAGGAAGTCTAATCTGTGATGCATGTACGTGTTTATCACCTCTGTTAACACGTGAAGAATACGACGGTGTCATAACAAACAGTGTAAAGGCAGCCCACTATCTCAACAAATCCTCCGGTGTATCAGTATGTTTGACTGATTTGAGATCCATAATAAGGAAGTATACAAGGTAAGACGCTTACCATGAGCTATTCTCTAAGATGTAAAGTAATTGTAGGAGGGAATGCAAGTGGAAGCATTCTGGTAACTAAGCAACCTATCAACTTCCTATCTTCCGTGGATCATTTGACTGGAATGATAACTGATAAGAGTCACGAATTGTATGGAGAATTTGTAAAGGATCATGTTTTAGTTTTTCCATACGCGGTTGGCAGTAGCGTAGGCGCATATTCGATTTTTGCGTTGAAATCCAATGGTGTATCTCCGTCAGGTATAATATGTACATCAAGGACCGATATTACGACTGCATCAGGATGTGCAATTGCAAATATACCTCTACTTGAACTATGTGGAGATCAAGATATTCCGGAAATTCAAAATTACAATGAAGCAATAGTAGATGGAATTACGGGAATCCTACAAATCAAAAAGGTTTAATTTAATTCAATTAATTTCTTTCAAAAGGTGCATGGCATTTGACGGGCGAACGGATCCGAATAATGGATATGAAGAGAAAAGTCCATGCACCTCAAAAGTTTTAGAATGTAGATGCAAAATTATTGTTTTAATTGGGTTTAATCATAATTTTTCAAAGTTTATTGACTAATTCTTTGAGGTAGCTCATTGAAACTGAGTTTTAATTGAGATAATCAGTCATTTATGCTTATTAATATACCAAATATGACAACGCGGGGGTGAATATAAATGAGGATACTACAATCTTATAAAATCGATAGTGTTCAATGCAAAAGTTCGATAGAAAAGAAAAATTCTGGTATTGATGGGATCCCAATGTATGAAAGACAAATGTAGAATTTAATCGGGAAAAGAGCAGGTAAAAGGTGAATATATGTAATTAGAGTTAAGAAGCGGAAATATTGTTAAAATAATAGAATCTTCATTTGAGTATTAAAAACTGGTGGGCTTATTACAATGAATCGTAGATTGGTAAATGGTCGCCCACCAGGATGCATACTTTCTTGCCAACTGATGGGAGGACGATCTCTACGTTGCCAGCTGAGCAAGAAAAAACCAACGAACCCATCAGCTGCATTAATAATCATGTCCTATAGACAATAAATAACAAACGAATAAGGTAAAAATTTCCACAATTATAATTCTATTATGCAATTTTTGTAATTATTAAGACCATCTTTAGCATCTATAACATTCCGTTTCCAATCTAACTTATTTCCATCTTTTACTTTCCACTGTCCTTTAATGCTCCTTGGAATAGTTGTTCGTAAAGTAGCCAATTTTTAAGATGTTTTACTCGCGATGGTAGTTTCGCAGCGGACGTGGATAAAGGGGGTGTACTTGGAGATGATGCATGCTGTCATCATTTATAGTGTTCAAACAAAGAGAACACTATACCAATACAATCCTCCATTTCCAGATCCGTATTGATCTCTCATCACAAGTAAAAGATATCAGTGTTTTCAAAGATTCTTACTTAACAATTTAAAGTCTGATGGGAGGTTAAAGTAGAGGACAAAACATGCCTGGAGAAACCAAAACCTGATCCTTGCATCAACCAAATCGCGTGATATATACTTCTAGAAAATATCATAAAAAATTTTGTGACTAAACTTTTAGAAGTGACCTAGTCTAAATTGAATTAAATCCCTCGTATCTGAAGTTTTAATTATTCTCGTTCCCATGATTGTTACATGTCATTACATGGAATTACCGTGGCCATTACATCAAGTCGAAGAGCCTCTGAACTTGCGAGCATAGTACGAAAATTCGGAGGTGTTCCTTACATAGCTCCGACTATAGGTATTAGAAATTACAATCCACTAATTTCTGACTATAATAAATTTATAGAGACAGTCAGTCGTAAGAAAATGCATTTTTTTGTTTTTATGACTGGCGTTGGAGTATTCAATCTTTTTCAAAAAGTTGATAAACTGCACGAGTTAGACAATGTAATTGGAAAGTTACGTGATACTGTAGTTATAGCAAGAAGTAACAAACCAGCGGTGCAATTGAGAAAATTTGGTGTTGCAAACAGCATTGTTCCCGATATGAATACGATTGATGGAGTTTTCGACCTGCTAAGAAAATTTGATGTTAAAAACAAAAATATTGGAATACTGTGGCACGGTGATTACTCTGATTCGTTTAAACGAAAGCTTGAATCTTTAGGTTCAAAAGTGTTTGAATTTTCGTCATATTCATATTCTATAAGTCTTGAACAAAAAAACGGAATCATTTTAAAGGAAATGGGATATGATTATGTGGCTCCTACTGAAGAGAAAATTAGAAAACTTATAGAAGATATAATGACAGGTATTATAGATGCAATCACCTTTACAAGCCCACCCGCAGTTAAGGAGTTCTTTGAATTCGCAAAAACAAACAATAAGATTGATTCACTAAAAGATAGGCTAAACCATAATCTACTTGTTGTGTCCGTAGGACCTTCTACTTCAAAAATGTTAGAGAAATTCCAAATAAATGTGGATGTTATCCCAAGTACTTATCGCATGGGAGCTATGGTGAAGGAATTGGCTGACTTTATTTTATCAATTGATTAGCAAATTTCATATCTTGTTCAAATGTGAAGCAAACATAGCGAAATAAGAAAATCACGTAATGTTTTTTATAAGGCTTCCCTAATAATTGATAGATTGTCTAATTTTTGCCCTGAGTGTGGTGGAGAATTAAAGTTGGATACTGCTACCAAGAATTTCATATGCAAAAGCTGCGGTCTTTTTGCATCTAGAGAAAAAATGGATGAATTAAGAGATAAAACCTTTAGGGATGAGGGTAATGACAGGAAAAAATATCATAATGATTATCTTGACTGGTGGACATCTTCAAAGAAAGACAAACAGAGAATGTAGATAGAAAATTTAGGAAATGGCCCTGGTTACAATTCAGGGTCCATCATTGGTACCATATGATCTTCCTTTCTGGTCTTTAAGGCGGTCATCAGTTCAGTCTCAATAATCCTGGGCAATTTTCTAATTTTGTTTACAACTATATCACGCATTTCTTCCAAGTCCTTTGCTCTTATTTTCAAGAGAAGGTCAAATCTTCCATGCATTTCATGGATTTCTAGGACCTCTTCTATGCTTGAAAGACTGTTTGTTACTTCATCGGCAGTTCCAGGTTCTATGTTTATTCCCATAAAAGCAAGATGATCATAACCAAGCTTATTATTGTCCAATGCTATGGTAAATTTTTTAATTATTCCTGCGGCAAGTAGACGTCTCACTCTTATGTGAACCGTGGCATCCGATATTCCGATTTGTTTTGCTATTTCAACAAACGGTAAACTGGAGTCATTATTCAAAATATTTATGATTTTGAGATTAATTTCATCAATAACGTCATGGCTGGCAGTCAAGTCAAAAATTAATTTATAGTTATATACTTAAATGCTTTTAGAAAAATTCTACCCAGCAATTACTTACGTTTTACTAGTTTATGCTCAAGACGGTAAAAAGTATTAATGATGAATGTTCCAGACATTGTTTAATCAGATGTACAAACAGTGTAACAAGTGCAAGAAAAGAAATGCCATTTACTTAAGGAATTACTCTGGAGAATTATTGTGTAAAAAATGTTTTATTGAATCAGTAGAATATAAGGCAAAAAGAACATTATCAAAATTTTCCATGATAAAACATGGTGATAGGGTGGCAGTTGCAGTATCTGGAGGTAAAGATAGTCTTGCGCTCTTGAATATACTAAAAAACATACTTAGCGGTGTAAACCCTGAACTCGTAGCCATCACTGTGGATGAAGGAATTAAGGGGTATCGTGACGAATCTCTAAACATTGTAAAAGGCTTTTGTTCCAGCATAGGCGTCGAAAACAGAGTGGTAAGTTTCAGCGAACTTTTTGGTTTATCAATGGACAACGCCATGGAAGTAAGGCCCTCAGAGAAAATTTCATCATGTTCTATATGTGGAACTTTTAGAAGAAGGGCAATTGATCAGCTTGCGGAATCATGCGGAGCAAATGTAATTGCGACTGGACATAATTTGGATGACTATATCCAAACCTTTCTTATCAATTTATTTGCTGGTGATGTTGAAAGAATCGGCTGGACTTATCCAGAACCAATAGAATATGGAGTTAGCGGATTAAAGAAAATCAAACCGTTAATGGAGATTTACGAGAAGGAACTTGTATTGTATGCCATTCATCTGAATATTCCATTTCAAGCAGAAGAATGCCCTTATAAAGATGAAAGCATAAGAAGTGCTTTTAGAAGCCACTTGAACAATCTTGAGAAAATTCATCCGGGGATAAAATATAACGCGTACAATTCAATTTTGAAGATTGCCAAGAAGGTAAAGTCTACAAATAATGTCATTGATCGCGAACATAGACGGTGTTTAGTTTGCGACAGAGACTCGTCGGGTGATGTATGTTCAGTATGTCGTACCCTGAATCTCTTATTTAAAAAAAATTAGATCTTGTTTCGTGTTTAGAACAGTCTGTTATCTCATTTCAACTGAATACTAAAAGAAACAAACTTTGACTTGGCTCAGTGATGTCACCTCTTCCGTCTACTTCACACCGATGAAAGGAGGTTAATTAAAGTAAATAATGATGTAACAGAATAGATGTAGCATTCTGCAAGTAAAATTTCGGTGTAAATTAAAAGTCCTTTTTGTTACTATCAGTAGTACCAATCCTTGTTGTGATTGGAATAAGTTAAGCTGGTATTGATGAAAATGAAGAATAATATCACATTTTTCCTTACTACTCTTTCCTACAGTTAATTTAAGAGTAATTTCCAGCTATAATGCATCATATTATCTGGATTTAGGAATTTAACTAGTCGTTTGTATTAGAAGTTTTAAATAAAATTTTAACAACTTTTCGTACCGTCTAACTTGAATTCATTGTTCGGTAGTCAATTGGTTCAGATGCACCAATCAATTACATTATAGACAGGTTATTGAGCACTATTAAATGACTTTAAGAATAGATTATTAAGTGCCATTATAATTGAAAACTAAAATGTAATCAATTATTGGAATAACTATGGATTGCAAACAAGTAAGATTTTATTTTTTCCAACAGGATACACAAATATATCTAAATTGTGTAATATTTTTGCGGTAGTAGGGAGGATTGGGGTGTTAGCCGTACCCCAAACCGGAAATCGGCTTTATGCTGGGATCAGTAACTACTGGGTAAATCTTTAGATGTGAAGTTCCTGCTTGCTTTGCTGATATGATACCACGCCGTGTCGGATGGGTATGAACAACGATATATGCGAAGGCATGTGCTTGATTGTGAATTGTCGAAATGGATGAGGTCCGGGAGGGTGCAATCCTAAGGCAGCGTATCCATGCTAGCACGTCTACGTGATTGATCTTGCAGGGCTTGAGATTGGGCTTTACTCCTATGGTGGTACCGGTAGGCTACTACCGCACTTATTCGTTATACCTATAAGCAAATCATTACAACCAGTGTTTTATCTGTAAAAATTCCTGGTGCGGTTCGCCTTTAAGTAATTTGATGAGTGAAATTGCTTGGGGAACTGATAATACTGGTTTGTGAAAATGATTATCTGTACCTATTCGCGGACAAGCTACTTGAATAAAGGCATCTATATCTTCAAATGACAATAAACGCTCATCTGTTATCTCAGTCATAGCTATTAGCATGATCTTTTTGCCCGCCAGTTCCAGCAGCCTTTTGAGTTCTAGTGCCTTAATATTGGCAAACTGTCCTTCCTTTAATCCAATAATTATTCCGATTGTTTTCGCATCCTGAGCTTTATATACCGCTAATATTGCCTTTTTTTCTAGTTTTCTTGCTATATCACTGATTTCTGAATATTCATTAAAGTAAGGATCCAACATGAATGTGGGTTTCTGCGTAACGATTGCAACACTGGCAGAATGAAAAATACTCTGTCCCAAAAACAGGTATGCATCTACCTGATCCTTGGTATCATAAACTGGGTAGAACTCGCAACCAAAAACTTGGCCATCGTTGAGATGGCCCTTTCCCCTTCCAATAACGACTTCATATCCATGATGCTCAAAAATCTCCTTTACTTTTTGAATAGAATGTATATATTGACTGCTGGTGACAAGGGAAATTTTTGTAAAATTCTTCTTTTTTAACTCAATCGCACATCTTTTTGCAATTTTACTAAAATCTATATCATCAAAAGCATCTATCATAATTACTTTATTTCCAAAGTTCTCCATGGATATAGTGTGTCCGATGTTGAACAAGATGTCTACACCTAACATTTCTGCAGCATGAATATTTAGATCACATGAACCCCAAGATGTGTCTCCAATAACGTACACAGGTATGTTGTATTTCTCTGTTAACTTGTTTGCACAATTTTGAATTTTCTTTAGGATGCCATCTGGTCCATCTAGAGCAACTGAGTGTGGTTTCTTTTCATTAATTGTGGAAAAGATCTTTTCCTCGTCTATGTGAATCAATTAACTACTCATCAAAGAATTGAATTAGTCTAATTTTAAGATATATTCTGATTCTGTTGAATATAACTAGTAGACTTATTTGTTTCTCTGAATGTCTATAGAGTAAGTGGTACTAGAGAATTCGGGTAATTTTACATCATCTCGTTCTGGTACTATAGTAATTCTGTCTCTATCAGGTCTAACCGAGATGCTAATTTTGTTAAGACCTTCATTGGTACTAATAAAATGATCAAAATTCAGGTTGTGAAGGTCCGATCTGATCGAGTCAGGTAGTTTGGGTTCCAGACAGATATTATTTTTAATCATGTTTGGTTTAATTCCCAGCATTAATTCACGCAATGCATAAACATATAATCCAACCGACCACGCTTGGAGTATACACGAATTAAATGGCTCTGGTCTGTCACCACGGTACGTTTCCGCGTACATCCCATTTTCAGAAATAATACGATCAGCCATTGCTGAAAGATATTCGAGCGCTTGCTGAGTCCTTTGGTTTTTTATTTCACTGATAGCTGCCCAACCTGTAACAAGTGGCCATACGGCACCATCGTGATATAGTGAAGGATGATACTTGGGATCCAAACTGCTCAAAGACCTCATACCCCATGAGGTAGTCATGTCATCCTTTTCCAGTCTTTCTAAAACTAATCTTGCCTTATGTCCATCCTTTACTACTTCGGTAAGCAAAATTACTAATGAATTTGGACGAATACTGCTATCTTTAGTCAAATCCTTACGAATAGTATCATAGTAAAACCCTAGCTTTTGGTCCCAGTATTCAGTATCAATCTTGTTTCTCAGTTTTTCAGCAGATGAAAGCCAGGTCTTTTCATGCTCTTTATCATCAACTATCTTTGCTAACTCACTTCCTATTAGCAGGCTTTCATAAAATAATGCTTGCACATCATTGGCGCTCTTTCTTCTATCGATATGATCCATCCAAGTGGAATCCTGAATTGGCAATTTTTCTGCGGTGCCTGAAAAACCGTGTTCAATAAATTCATCATTGTCAATATCTTTAAGAAAACCCGAATTAACAAGATCAACTATAGATCCCCATCTTTTTGAGAGATATTGGGTATTTCCTGTACCCTGTACGTACTCACGAATTGCCCACGGAAACAAAAAGGTCGAATCTGCAGAACCATATGTTGTATTGTGAAGAAATGTTCTCCCACTGATTACCATGGGTAATTCTCCTTTCATTGCACCATTGTGGGTAAGTTTTGCCTGACGTTTCAAAAAATTTTCTATAACCCGCAGAGAAAAATCATATTGACCCATAGACAAATATCCTCTTAATGACCATCCCGTATCACGTGCCCAATAATTGGGAAACCTAGGAAGTCCTGCACAGATACCCTCACCAAGATTATCATAATTGGCCTTCAGGTATTCAAGAGCAGTCTTTGCCTTTTTCAGCGCCTTTGCCAACTTGACAATTATTGAATTTGAAATTGAACTAGAAGATGCATGATGTATTGTAAACGTAGATGTTGAAATATTATTATGATGATTTTTTGTTTCTTCATATAGTTTTTGGTAATTGTCTCTCATGTTTTTGTATTCATTTAGACACTCCTGAGCACTTGTGAAATCACCAGCACCTATTAATGCTATTTCCTTCGTCAGACCTTCTTCGAGCTCTACATCATAAGATAATTCCAAATCATTATCAAAAGAATCTGTTAGTATCTTGGAGGGTTTCAAATTCTTTGGAGAAATACCTATAGTTCCAAAATAGTGTGCAACTCCTTTTTTTGCGATTGTTCTAATCTGCAAACAGTTCTCTGATTTATAATATTTTGAAAAGTTACTCTGGGAGATTGCAGCTAAACCATAACTTGTAATATTACCATCAATTAGAAAATGTACCCTGATTTTTTTAGTTGTTTGCTTTTTTGTATTTAAAGGAAAAAGTTCATTAATTTTTTCAGGGTCAAAATTAAGTATCTGGACAAAGCCTTTATTTTCAATTGGTACAAATAATGTTCTTTTAACACGAATACCTGCTACTTCGTGATGAGTAGATAGGCTTCCATTTTCATGCCTCGATGAAATGACAAAGTTTGGAAGTCTTTTTCTAACTCCCTCGTCTACGGAAATCTCAACAATAATTCTTCCAAATGCCCTAGCGGGCGGTACATATAATCCTCCGTTATCATATCTTGCACCCATCCAGGTCCAATTTGCCGAAAGTGCTCCATTAGAGGAACAAACTATGTAGGCCTTCCTGCCTGAAAGCACTAACGGCGATGCAAAATTCATAAACATAGTCTCACCGTAGACTTGGGTATCTGATTCTTCCGGCAAATTTGATGAAATGATTACTTTTTCTTTCTTGTTGCTAGTATAATCCACTAATGTAAATGGAATAATTATCTGTTCAAAACCTTCAAGTTTACTCATAATAGTTATCTTGTGTTTCTTTTGATTATCCAGCTCCATACCTATGACCAAAAACCTGGCACTTTGAAATGGTTTGAACTGAATTGGTCTTGTTTCAGATAATGCTGATGCATTAACTATTGTATCAGATGTAGCAATCTGAATTGATTTTTTTGATATTGGTAGCTCGTCAACATAAATATCAAGAGATACAATGTTTCCACCTAATGGAACAGGAGGATTAATAAGTGAAAAGATGAAACCATTTTCCTTGACATCATCATTCATAACAATTGCGTTTTTAAGACTGCCTTCAACATATGAAAGGACAGTGTGAGTTTTGTCAAGTGTTCTTGTCATAATGTTTCTCCAAATCGTCTAAATAGGAAATATTCAATGTTCGTCGTAATAATTGGCAAATTAACCTATATTAAAACTATTGATCGAAAAATTTGTTTGTATAAATAAGTTTATAGTTTGTTTAATATTGTTTAACTATTTTATGAATAACGCTTTTAAGGGGTAATAGGATTGGTGAAAGTTAAGGTAAGAAATCTTGAAATCGGAAACGGAAAACCAAGGATAATGGGAATTATTAACTCCAGTCCAGAGTCCTTTTATAAAGAATCCGTTTCAGTAGATAAGAAAATTATTTCTGAAAGGGCAATACAAATGGAAGAGGAAGGTGCAGATATAATTGATATTGGAGGAATGTCTACCGCGCCTTATCTTAATACTCTAATTTCAGTTGATAAAGAGGTCGAAAGGTTACGAAACGCAATCAGTGCTATAAAAAAAGTATGCAATATTCCCCTTTCGGTAGATACACCACGAGCAGATGCAGCTAATGCTTCAATTGAGATGGGCGTTGATCTAATCAATGATGTTACAGGGCTCAAATATGATGATAAAATGAAGACTATAATTTTTTCATCAGGCTTGCCTGTGATAATCGGAGCTTATGGAAATATATCCACTGCCTATCAGTCAGGAGATATATCTGAAACACTCGACATTTTACAGGAAAGTATACTCTTAGCAACCCAAAGTGGCATAAATGAAGATAAACTCATTATTGATCCTCTAATCGGTTTTTTTCGGACTGCGGGAAATAATCCGTTTTTTACTAAGATATCTCATCAAAATTGGTACGAAAGAGACATAGGAATCATAGCAAATCTAAAAAATCTGTCAACTCTCTCAAAGCCAATTTGTATCTCAGTTTCAAGAAAATCATTTATTGGTCATTTATTTAGTTTGCCAGAGTCAGAGCGCCTTATACCGTCAATTATTACTCAGGTTATATGTGTGCTAAATGGAACTGACATTATTAGGACTCATGATGTTAAAGAAACAAAAGTTGCGCTAGAACTACTCGAACGTTTGTCGAAACGTTTGTCCACTTGAATCTGGCAGAAAACATCTGCGAAGCAGCTGAAGGACACCTATCAGAAGAAAACGCTTATAATCCCAACGTAACTATAAAAATCAAGGAAATATTGGAAGTAAAAGAAGGCTTAACTTTTGATGATGTTCTCCTTATTCCGAAACGGTCTCCTATAATTTCTAGATCTCAAACCGACTTGAAAACAAAATTATCTAGAAATATGTTGTTAAATATTCCGCTAATCAGCGCAAACATGGACACGGTGACTGAATCTAATATGGCAATTGCCATAGCAAAAGAAGGAGGAATAGGCATCATACATAGATTTATGACAATAGCAGATCAGGTCGATGAAATATTAAGGGTAAAAAGATCGGAGTCCGTGATTATTGAGCAGCCTTATACCATTTCACCTTCTAAAACTTCAAATGAAGCATCTAAGGTAATGCAGGAGCTTGGCGTATCTGGCTTGTTGGTAATGGATGATAATCCAAAAAAATTGGTAGGAATAATTACCAACAGAGATATCATGTTTCAATATAATTCAGATACCAAAGTCAGGGATCTTATGACAAAGGATCTTGTTACAGCAAAACAAGGAACTTCTATCGAAGAGGCAAAAGAAATTCTACATAAAAATCGAATTGAAAAACTACCTGTAATTGATGAATCAAATAATGTCGTCGGACTTATTACTAGTAAGGATATAATGAAAATGGAACGATATCCATTGGCTTCGAAGGATAAGAAAGGTAGGTTATTGGTTGGCGCGGCCGTCGGAGTAAAGGGTGATTATTTAGACAGAACTGAGGAATTGCTCAACGCAGGAACTGACATCATTGTAGTAGATATTGCGCATGGCCATAGCGACAATGCAATTAATGCTATCCATATGATAAAAAAAGCGTTTCCAAATTGCGAACTAATTGCAGGAAATGTTGCTACTGGAGATGGAGTAAGAGACCTCGTTAAAGCCGGGGTTGATGCGGTAAAGATTGGTGTCGGATCTGGTTCAATATGCATAACTAGGATGATCACTGGTTCTGGGGTTCCACAACTAACTGCAGTTATTGATGGTGTTAAAGCTGCAAAGGACTTTGATGTGCCTGTGATCTCTGACGGTGGGATAAGGGCATCAGGTGATGCTATTAAAGCTTTAGCGGCAGGTGCATCCACAGTAATGATTGGCAGTCTTTTTGGAGGAACTGATGAAAGTCCGGGCAAAACAATAGTGAGACATGGAAAAAAATTCAAGATGTATCGTGGCATGGCATCGTTTTATGCGTCTCTTGGTAGAAAGTATAGAGAAGAGGGATCACAAGTAATTGATGGAGAAGATCCTAATGACTACGTACCTGAAGGTGTTGAAGCAATGGTACCGTATAAGGGAAGCGTTACTGATTTAATAAAGCAATTTGTGGGTGGGATCAGATCAGGTCTAAGCTATTGTGGCGCTAGAAACATATCTGAAATGCAGCATAATGCAGAATTTGTAAAGATTACTCCTGCAGGATATACCGAAAGTCAGCCACATGATGTGGACGTAATGTAATGCCGTCATTCAATCCTAATAATCCACAAGCTTCTAATTCAGCTACTGGACTTCAAATGTCGAAGACTTTCTAATTTCGACACCCGCTTGTGATGCAGTCGCTAAAATTCTGAATTTTCCAACCGCATTTTCGCCGATTGTAAAGCTGCGAGTAAGATTACCTTCTGTTGCAGTATAATTCTTTACAACAATGCCTATAGGGTCTTTAACTGTAAGTCTGATAAAAACATGGTCGAGTGCTTTACCAGTAGCCGAATCTGAGGCAAGTGCTGTTACTATTTGGCTATCACCACGGGTAATGGGATCCTTTGCAACAGTTAAGTTTAGGGCTATTTTCCCCGTACTCTCACCTTGAGTGGCATTGGTCTCAGGAACATTAGCAGTTAGGTTAGCTTCAGGAACATTAGCAGTTAGGTTAGCTTCAGGAACATTAGCAGTTAGGTTAGCTTCAGGAACATTAGCAGTTAGGTTAGCTTCAGGAACATTAGCAGTTAGGTTAGCTAC
>JBKPGB010000140.1:0-4106 GCA_046729135.1 Thermoproteota archaeon
GGTCTGTGCGTTGATGCATGTCCTTTTTATGCACTGTATATGACAAATGACTACGAATTATCATCATTTACAAAGGAGCATCTAATCTATACTCCAGCACAGCTTGCTATCAAGCCAAAGTATGATGGTGATGTAGAATTGCAGATTGGCGCTAGGGGTGCAGATCATGGTTGACGCGTATTTCGTGGGAATTGCGATTCTCACAATAGGAACGTCTATTTTAGCGCTGGAGACCAAAGAGCTTATTTATGGTGCTATAGCTCTTGCGATTTCATTGTTGGGAATTGCAGGCTTTTTCCTACTGCTAGATTCTCCCTTTGTGGCAATGTTCCAGATTACAGTATACGTTGGTGCAGTAGCCGTACTGGTTATATTTACAGTTATGCTCGTTAGGACTCAAGATCTATTTACAATAAAAGACGATAAGGGTAGAAAGGTAGGAGGAATTATATTGATGCTTCTGATAATGGGTGGAATTGGCGCAATTTTCCTTATATCTGGTATAAACAATCCTATGTTTGGTAAACCAGATTCAAAACCGGTAGATATTGCAGAAATTGGTAAATCCATGCTTACATATTATTCGCCTGCCCTTATAGTATTGGGATTAACATTGGCAGGTGCTGTGATTGGCGCGTTGGCACTAGCAAGAAGAGAGGGTTTATTAAAAGAAAATGAATCAGCTAATTGATTTTGTATTTGTTTCAGTCATACTGGTTTCGATTGGTATATATGGTCTTGTGGTCAAGCGAAACGCAGTACGCTTGATATTTTCAATCGAAATTATTGCAAATGCTGCGAATCTAAATCTTATAGCATTTTCAAGATATATACATAATGTAGAGGGTCAAGTCTTTGCACTATTCTCTATTGCAATCGCCGCTGCTGAAGTGGCTGTTGCATTGGGAATTATAATTATTGCTTATAGATTGTATAAGCAAATAGATGTAGAAGAATTCAGGAGCTTAAAGGGATAAACAATATAACAAGTGAGAAAATAAATGTCAGAGTCATATTACTTACTAATAGCAACATTTCTTCCATTGCTTCTTTCTCCTGTTGTTTATGTTATAGCGAAGAAAAGAGGAGCCAATTCAGCAACGTGGCTCTCCTTTGGTATACTGGCCATTTCTACAATGTTACTATTCATGGCTTCTTTTAGTCTACAAGGTGGAAGAACCGCATATATAGAATCATATACATGGAGTCAATTTGGAAATTTCGGATTAAGAATTGATGGATTGAGTTTACCATTTGCAATAATAATAAATATCTTATGTGCTGTACTAACTCTTTATTCAAAACCATACATGTTACATAAGATTAAAGAATCCTTTAAAGAGAACTTTGATAAAGGAGAGAACAATTCCGAATCAGGCTTGTATAAATCAAATACCGGCGTTAATGAAATGAAGACTCTTACTGTATCAGGAGTAAATGAGGAACAGTATATCAATCATCAAATGGGACTTTATTTTGCACTTTATCTGACTTTCTCAATGGGAATGCTAGGAACTGTTCTTGCCACAAATCTAATAGAATTTTATGTATTTTTTGAACTAATGCTTGTTCCGTCATTCTTTCTTGTAGCATTTTATGGATATGGTGAGAGAAAAAGAATTGCTTTAATGTTCTTTTTCTGGACTCACGCAGGTGCAGTAATTATGCTATTAGGTCTGCTTGCCATGGGATTCTTTGCTGGTGGCTTTGATTATGATACCGTCAGAGAGAATGCTAGCAAGATTCCGGATCAGTGGCTTGTACTTATTGTGTTTGCACTGGTAATAGGACTGGGCGTAAAATTGGCAGCCTTTCTTCTGCATATATGGCTCCCTTATGCTCATTCTGAGGCTCCTACTCCTGTTTCAGCCTTGTTGTCCCCGGCCATGATCGGAATTGGCGCATATGCATTAATAAGACTTTGGCTAGAATTGCTTGTTGGTAGTTATTCTCAATATAGTATTTACATCAATCTTTGGGGCTTAGCAACCATGATCTATGGTGGTGCCATGGCTATGATGCAAGATGATATCAAAAGAGTGTTGGCTTATTCAAGCATAAGTCAAATGGGTTACATTCTATTTGGCATCGGGTCTGACAGCACTCTTGGGATAACGGGTGCCACCCTTATGTATGTAAGTCATGGATTGGGAAAAGCCATACTCTTCATGATGGCTGGAGCCATTATACTACAAACAGGAACAAGAAGCATGTCAAAGCTCGGTGGTCTTGCGGGAAGGATGCCTTATACAGCAGTAATTGCCATGATTGGTGCCCTCACAATTATGGGCATTCCCCCGACTAGCGGTTTTATGGCTGAGTGGATATTGTTTAGTGGAGTTTTGCAATCAGGTGTAGCTAATTCGGATACTCTCAGAATAGTGGCATTTGGACTTGGGATACTTGCTACAGTGCTAACTGCAGCATATATATTGTGGATGTACAAAAGAATATTTTTTGGAAAAATTCCGGAACAATACACAAAAATTAAGGACCCAAATAGGTATGTTATTGTTACCATGGCAGCGCTTGCTGCAATTACTCTTATTTTAGGAGTCTATCCAAATCCACTACTGAATCCGGTTGCTGACTATATTCAGGATATGTTTTCAAACGATAGTACTGTAGTTCAATTTAGTAACGTAAAACCTGTTAGCTTAGAATCTCAGAATGATCAAAACAAACTATTAGCGGTTGTTGGAGGAGGTTCATGATTATGAATATCAATACTGGTGTCAATGTAAATGGGAATATCGTAAATATTTTAGTTGGGGGTAGTTGGAGTTGGAATGTTATCGGCACATTTCTAAATAGGGGAGAGGAATTAAATTGACCGAGCTTCAAGGAATCATCGGATTTGAAGGATTGGGAATCAATGCTTGGATGGTATGGGTTCTTCCTTTTGTCGGAGCTGCACTTATTCCGGCGATCGCAAAAGCTGGCAACCGTCTGCGCAATTATGCAGCTGTCGGCTTTGCTCTTGCTAGTGCTATATTTGCAGCAACGTTAATACCACTAGGAATAGAAGGAGGGCAAGTTCATAGTCAGATAAACTGGATACCTATTCTAAACATCCATGCAGGAATATTGGCAGATTCGTTATCTATTTTTATGACTAATATCGTTGCATGGATATCATTTCTTATTTTCGTATACTCGGTAGGGTACATGCATGGAGACAAAGATCTCACAAGATATTGGTTCTTTATGCTTTTTTTTATTGGTTCCATGCAATTGATAGTTTTTTCTGATAATTTGTTGATGTTATTCTTTGGTTGGGAAGGCGTTGGACTTGCTTCTTTTGCACTTATAGGTTTCTGGTATCATGATAGGAAAAGGGACTTTGTTGGAACACCCGGACATTATGCCGGGGGAATACAAATGTGGGCATCACCGTCAAATGCAGGACTAAAAGCATTTCTAATGACAAAAGCAGGTGACATCATGATGCTAGCCGGAATGTTCTTGATTTTTGGATATGCCGGTACATTTGGCTTTACTGAGCTAATACAGGATCAAAGCTGGGCCACAGAGATGGCAAATAATAATCTACTTGTTCCTGCAGCAGTGCTAATTTTTGGTGGAGCAATAGGCAAGTCTGCACAATTTCCCCTAAATGAGTGGCTACTTGAGGCAATGACCGGCCCTACACCTGTTTCTGCTCTTATTCACGCTGCGACAATGGTAAAAGCAGGAGTTTTCCTTGTGGCAAGAATCGGCCCTCTATTCTTTGCAGTATCGGCTTTAAATTCATCTCAATTTTTTGAAGTCGTTGCATGGATCGGAGGAATAACTGCATTCCTACTAGCAACACAGGCAATGGTCAATCCAGAAATAAAAAAGGTCTTGGCTTATTCTACTGGATCTCAGATAGGTTTAATGATGATGGGGTTGGGAATTGCCGGACTTTCTACATCTTTTGTAGATGGTTACACAGCCGGTCTCTTTCATCTCATGAGTCATGCAATGTTTAAAGCATCATTATTTATGGGGGCGGGGGCTGTATTGCATGCCGTCGGTTCAAGATTCATGACAGATATGGGAGGACTTAGGAGTAAAATGAAAAAGACATTCATATTCATGATGATGGCTGGTTTGTCTCTTGC
>JBKPGB010000141.1:0-3058 GCA_046729135.1 Thermoproteota archaeon
GTAATAAACAGAATATGGCCATGAAACAATTGGTAAGTCAAGTCAAGGCAATGGAAAAACAATTAGAGAAAATTAACAAAACCATAGCTCAATTAAAAATTGCTCCGACGACTATCAGAAAAAAAGTTAGGAAAAATAAAACGAGACCATGACAACTCTAATGTTATAGAGCACATCTTGTTTCTTAAAAATCGTGGGTTTAAACGACAGTAACTATGGCATCTTAGCTGCCAGAAATCACTACGCAGGATTTGGAGCTGCAACTGCTAATATGTTTAGAGTGATGAATGGTCTTCCATCCACAGAATGGGGCACGCAAAAGGAAATTGAGGATATTACTGAATTAGAATTCCTAGATGAACAAACTGGTTACCGAAAACCTAAACAAAAGAGCTTATTAGATTATACGTCTAACTAATGATGGTCCATGTCAACTATTTGGTATGAGCAAATTTACGATGAAATTATTTCCGAACCTAAGGCATGGAAATAATATTACAACCAGTAGCAGCAAACCTAGGTGACAGAACTCTTATTCATCTAGCAAAAGATATATCAGTAGAATTTAAAGATGTTAAAGTGAATGTTGCCTCATCCATCAAAACAGAAACAGAAGCTCAGTTTCGCTTGGCATTCGACAGATATAGAAATCAATGGTACTCTCCCAAATTACTAGACTGGTTCCTTGAGAAATTTAAACCAACTAGGGATACAAAAGTACTTGTTATCTTCGACGTAGATGCGTATTCAAATGGGTTGAATTATGTATTGGGTGAAGCGTTTCCAAATGGAGGACTTGGAATTGTATATTTACCCAGAATTAAAGAAGAGTTCTACGGTCAAAAGCCAAATGATAAGCTATTCTACGAGAGAATGGCAAAGGAGTGCGTACATGAATTGGGACATATCTTTGGTTTTGCTCATTGTCCCAATAGGCGATGTGTAATGCATTTTAGTAACTCATTGAGCGATACAGACGTCAAGGGAAAAAGTTTTTGCGATACGTGTAGAGTAAAAAGGCAGTAGTTTAGGAGTAAACAGAACCCATTTAAAGACAATTAAAAATGACTATGCACTTATATCACTCCATTCGTACGCAGTTGCATAGAATTCATCAGAATGCACAGATGCAGCTAACTCCACAACTATAACTAGACTATTCATCCAAGATAAATTTTGGGAATTCGTAAATCCCGTTACAATGTTCAATCCCCTAATTTTGCCATCCTCTAGAACCCTACTTTTTTCATGGCCCCACCAAATGAACTCTTCACCATTTTTGGTCGTCAGAGTACCTTGCCAAGATGCATCAATTATGCCATGAGGATATTTAGTCATTGTACCTGAACCAATATTTTTGCCACTTGGGAATCTACCTATGCCTCTAATCTCTGACCTGAAAGTAACCTCTGTGGTTGCTCCTTCAATAGGATGAACCTTTGTCACTTTAAATGATGTTATGTTGCCAGCCTCTTCAAAGAGCTTCTCTCCTAGGCCCATATCTAATGTAACTTAACCAGCTTAATATTTGAGACTTATCGAATCTTATTACAGCATTTAATTTCGACGCTACATTAAGTTCAATGAAGCATGAGACCATCCTTAATTTTAAGAAGCAAAAATATATTTGGTATACCAAGCCAGTAGCACGGTCGCTACTTACAATATTGGGAAAAGAGTCGTCTATTTCGAAGTACCTTTGTAATAGTTTAAGACTAGATTGGCAAAATTAATATCCCAAAATCACTCATAATTAATTAAGGTAGAGAATATGTCTGTACCTCAACAAGACCGAGTACCTATACTTGTACTAAAAGAAGGTGCTACTGAAACAAAAGGAAAAGACGCAAGAAAAAATAGTATTGCAGCTGCAAAATTAATCGCGCAGGTTATTCGTTCAAGCTTAGGCCCAAGGGGTATGGACAAGATGCTCGTCAGCCCTACAGGGGATGTAACAATCACGAATGATGGCACCACTATCTTAAAGGAATTAGATATTGAACACCCAATAGCAAAAATGCTAGTAGAGGTTGCCAAGTCTGTAGATAATGAGGCAGGAGATGGAACCAAATCTGTAGTTGTGTTCGCTGGCTCTCTAATCGAAAATGCTGAAGACCTGCTCGACAAGGATGTCCATCCCACAATAGTTGTAGAAGGATTTAGAGAAGCTTCAAAGAAATCTATTGAGTTTCTCAAAGAGATATCCATCGAAATCGACCCAAAGGATAATGCATTTCTGAATAAAATCGCCAAGACTACCATTGCCTCTAAGTTGGTCACTACAAATTCTGAACTATTATCTAAACTTGTAGTTGATGGAGCTCTGAGGGTCTCTGAAGAATTGGGAGACAATAAATTTAAAATTGATTTAGATGATATTAAAGTAGAGAAGAAAGCTGGAGGTTCGCTTCAGGACAGTCAGCTGATAGAGGGTATAGTAATTGATAAGGAGATAGTACATTCAGGGATGCCCAAAAGAATACAGGCTGCTAAAATCGCTTTGTTAAACTCTGCATTAGAAATAGAGAAGACAGAGTTTGACGCCAAACTCAATGTCACGTCACCAGACCAAATGCAAAAGTTTCTGAACGAAGAGGAGAGGATGGTTAAATCCATGGTTGACAGTGTCGTAGCTTCAGGAGCAAATGTTGTACTCTGTCAGAAAGGAATAGACGACATAGCTCAGCATTATCTGGCTAAAGAGGGAATAATTGCAGTTAGGAGAATTAAAGAAAGTGACATGGCAAAACTTGCAAAGGCCACAGGTGCAAACCTAGTTACTAACACAGATGAGCTATCTAAAGGTGATATTGGATATGCAGATTTGATTGAAGAACGAAACGTAGAAACTGACAAATGGGTATTCATAGAAGGCTGTAAGAACCCAAAATCAATTACCGTACTGATACGTGGTGGCTCCCAGAGAGTTGTAGATGAAGCAGAAAGGTCTATCCATGACGCATTAATGGTTGTCAAAGATACTGTAGAATATCCTTACGTGGTTGTGGGGGGAGGTGCACCTGAAGTAGTAGTTTCTAGAAAGTTGAGAGAATGGTCC
>JBKPGB010000142.1:0-7442 GCA_046729135.1 Thermoproteota archaeon
ACTAAAACATTTAGTGATAAACAAAGTTCTGAATTCAACAACCTTTAAACTCCATTAATGAGTAAAAATGTCTAATGAAGCATTTGATAGGTTTCTCTTGAAACTTTTCGAAAAAACTGCAGATAAAGGAGAGATTAGTTATTTCAATAAGTACGAAATTGGGAAAGAAATAGGTCTATTGGATAAATCTGAAATAGATCGCATTGTTAAAATTTTACTTGGCGATGGGTTTGTAGCAAATAATGAGGGAAGTGATTCAAATATTCAAATTACCGAAAAGGGTAAGAAAAGACTGGAAAACAATCAAATTTAATTAATTTACCTATGATAAATTCCTTCCATAATAATATCCTTTAACGGCTTCCGGTCGTTGAGTTTTTCCTTATCTTGAAGCTCAGGTGGAAGATTTTCTTTTGGTCCTCTTTTCCCAATTGCAATCATTGACATTACTTCAAAATCATCAGGAATTCCTAAATCTATTCTTGCCTTTTCATAATCAAAACCTTGCATGCCATGTGCAACAATCCCTCTAGAGGAGGCTTCCAATGCTAGATTCTCCCAGGCCGACCCAGCATCAAATTGATGTGTCCTTGCTGGCTGTTCGTTATATTCAAAGTTTTTTCTAGATATTACTACTACTAGTAACGCAGCATTTTTTGTCCAAAGCTTATTTGCTTCAACCAATAAATTAAACAATCTATCCCAGTGTACTGTATTTCTTTTGGCGTAAATAAATCTCCACGGCTGATTGTTAAAAGATGAGGGAGCCCATCTAGCAGCTTCAAAAAGCGACATTCTCACCAAGCTCTTCTCCAGTCATAGACCTAGGCGACCATCTATTAAGAATGAGATGATTAATTGGATATCCTGGTTTCCTTATTGTCTGACTTTCTGATCCCTGCATTTGATCTATATCATCACCAAAGTATTATTGATTTTCTCTCGACACTCAGTTCAATTATCAAATTTTTCTCAATAAGATTGCCCATTATCCTTTATTAGAGATGATTATCTAATTGATTCTACAACCCACTTTAAAAAGCATAAACTTGACTGCGAGTTCGTGATGCATCTCTGCATTTCTTAATGTCCTTGTTCAATTTTATAAATAATAGAGAATAATACCAACAACATACATTGGGAGAATCTATATTGAAGCTACAAGGCCTACTAGACCGTGGTTGTAAGATCGAAAAAGTGTACCCAAGTGTTCTTGGTTCAGATGCAGAGATTAACATAGTGACAGTTGAGGTGAGATGCTCTGACGGGCAGATTCATAAAATCAGAGCATACAGAGAAGAAGCTAGCGATTTAAGGGAATATATACGGACAAAAATTTCAAATACCAGCTAAATATTATCCAGTTGAGATATCAAGTCAGGGCTTTTGCTTGCATCTCATACGTTTTTATATTTAAGAGACTAATTATTAAGGGAAATGCTAAAAGGTCAATTTATATCACGCCTTGATTTCTTAAAATTAGTCGGAACTGCTGGGACAACGTTTATGTTACTGCCATTAGTACCATTTGGAAAGGCATTGGGAGCTGAAGTTCCTGCAACTAGTAAACCTGGTATAACTAAGCGAGTTAACATGGTTGGACCTGATGGAGTGGTTTTTTTATATCCTACTAAACCAGAAGGTTTTGTTTGGTACATGAATCACGAACACCCATTTGATTCACATTTTGAAATAGGGGGCGGTTCTACGTATCACAGACTAGTTAGAAATAATGACGGTTCGTGGACAACCGACGACAACGAGAGAGTCAAGTTTAACTTGAATGTAGATCCTGATTATAAAGACGCCATAGGTGCTTGCAAGATGAGTTTTAAGGATTCTATTGCTCGTGGCTACACACATGATAATAGTGACCTTGATAACGTTGAGTTGACAGGTTTCTTTAATGTTCACAAGCCTACAGAACATGATGGCATTTACCTAAGAGGTCCATGTAATCATCACGATGAAAGCGACCATCTCTGTTGTGAGGAATTCAGCTACGATTGTGAAACAAACTGCAATAGTTTACACGAGCCTTCGAAAGTAAAGCACACAAAGCAAAGTCTAAAAAAGTATTATCAGGATCCTGCTGGAGTTAAAACGATAATTCCTCATATCATTTTAGCTGGTCATGGATGGTTTGGTATCAAGTATGTTCACTTCATTTTATCTCATGATATCAATAATCCAAAAGTCAAGTTGGAACAATGGCTGAATTTCAATGGTGATGGAAAAACTTGGATCAAGGTAAACGAGGTTATTGATACTAGATCCTATAAGTGGGGACCAAAGGCCATATGTGAAGGCAAAGATTATGAGGTTGGAGCCTGGGGAGGACCTCGTATGGTTTACAAATGGTATCGTGGAGATGTTGATTTCAAATGGTTTTCATGCAGGCAGATTGAGCCTAATTTATTAAAGTTAATTTAATCTGTACTTAATTTTGACAGGCTTGCAGTACTTACGAAACTAAATAAATCCGGCTAAGAACAATTTATTGTAAAAATGGACGAACACAAGTTAACTTCATCACACTTTTTTACGAACTATTCTTTTTTGCTTACATTTTGTTCGATCCAGTTAGTCTCATGCTCCCTTTTTTTAATATACGTCTCCCCTACTTCGTTACAGCAGGTAGCTGTAGCACAACAACAATCTTCCTTGGAATCATCCCAAGCTATGATAAAAGGACTTCTTTCTGAAGCCAGCCATACGTTAGAGAACGGTAACTCCAACAAAACCGTAGAGAATCTATTAATGGTTCAGCGGTTGATAGCGCAAACTAATGATAATTCTACCTCAATTCAGGACTCTATGTTACTTATACGTGAAACTGTAGGTGCAATACTAAGTGGGAGATCGGATATAGCAAAAGCCAATATAAATTTGATAAATAAACAATTAATTACGCAAGCACCAAGTAACGAGTCCAAGACAATCACTACTGGTCCTTTGGAAAAACCCATAGCTCCTATACCTTCTAATGAATCAAAGGTACCAAGTAACGAGACATCCAAGACAATCACTGGTCCTTTGGAAAAACCCATAGCTCCTATACCTCCTATACCTTCTAATGAATCAACGGTACCAAGTAACGAGACATCCAAGACAATCACTGGTCCTTTGGAAAAACCCATAGCTCCTATACCTTCTAATGAATCAACGGTACCAAGTAACGAGACATCCAAGACAATCGATAATGGGACCACCAAGGGTTTCCAGACTTATCAGAACAATATTTTTGGGATAAAAATCCGGTATCCGGACACCTGGTCTGTAAGGAGTTATCCCTACAATAATGCAAACAACAATACTGTTGTAGGATTCTATTCGCCATCAAAAACTGCCTCCCAGCTTGGCAATATTTCAGGTGTGTCAGGTCACTTTATACCATACTTAGATATTTTTGCATTCGATTCTAAGAATATGTCCCTAGATAAAATAATTAATGGACGCATAAAAAGAATTCAAAATACGAGTGATTTTGTACTGGATTCAAAACCGTTTACTCTCAAAGGAAACCATTCGGCGTATATGTTGGTTTACTCTGCTATTACAGGGGGAGATGAATTTTTCAAAAAAATGCAAATCTACACAATCTTTGGCAATAAAGTATATATAATTACCTTTACAGCGCAAGAAGCTTTGTTCTCCAATTACTTGCCAACCGTTCGGAAAATGGTCGATTCATTTGAAATAGATTTATAGGATGAAAACAAGTCTTTATGAAATATTAATATCTCTTGAAAAGTCAATTCCTTCGTTATTCATTATTTTGCAATTTCCTGCCACTGTATCTCCGTTATCTGGATTATAATCTAAAACTATGCTATTCCCGCTGCAATCAAATTCATTGCTTCCAGTACCACCATCCATTATAGTCGTGCCAGCTCCTGCAATAAGTTGATCGTTATCCTGGCCTCCTACAAGCAAGTTATTTCCAAGTGCCCCGAAAAGTACATCATCCCCAGGCCCGCCGTCAATTAAATTTGAACCATCTCCAGGGATAATGATATCATCGTTGCGTTCACCATATAATCTGTTGGAACCCAATCCACCATAAATTATATCGTTACCCATTCCCGCCCATACTCGATCATTTCCTTTAAGTGTGTATATGATTTCATTGTTACTGTCACCCTTTATGTTATCGTCACAATCGGTTCCAATTATCAAATGTCCTTTTCTCATTACACCTGAAGTACCACCTGTCAATGAGCTAGTAAGACACCCAGCGTCTGAGAACCTGTCAAGAGGGTTTGAATTGAAAAGATAATTCAATTTGTCATCTATATTAGCAATAATATCCTCAAGGACACCCAAATCTACTTGCAGGAATTGTGCCTTCGCCTCTTGTTCCTCAAGCATTAATAACATTGAGATTGTGAGACTAATAGCGAGAAGATTTACAAGGATCCTAGACACAAGCGAACAAAATTTTTTGTTTCTTATTAATATTTCGGTTTAATCTGTTCAAAATGGTACTAATCAGTTTTGACCAGTTTTGATTATTCACTAAAACAGCTGATTGATGACTCATTTACTGATAGATATAAGAAAAAATTTAGCTGAGCTTTGAAGTTGAAGTTAAAGCCGTTTATACATTGGGGATGTGGAGCACACATAGATTTTACTTCGGTATTTCTGCCTTTGATAGAAGTCTAATAATGTGGAGGAATACTTCCAATATTAGAATGCCGAGATATGGGAGTGACAATCAAGGTTATGAGGTCAGCAAGCCCATCTGCACAAGAATTACTTGCCATTCCCTAGCTCACTACTAGTATTTAGGCCGAGTAACAGTACGAGGTATCTTCCAGTTACCATCACCAAGTTACCAATACTAATTGAATTAGTTTCTGAAGACTATAAACAAATACAAATGTCTTATTACTATCTGAAGATAGGTTCGAAATTGGGGGAATGCAACTTGAAGAATGATAGAAGTGCTGCTCCTGTTGACTGGCATAGGAATACTGAATGATAACGATATGTAACTTATTCAAATAAGAGAATCTAAATCAATATTTCAAAATAAGCTACTATTGTATTAACATTGAAAGACTATATATACTGGTTTCCGTATAAAAGAATGAAATTATAAATGGAAAAATCAGCAGGATGGTTTAGATTCATAGAAATTGGGCTTGGTATACTTATCGTCATATTATCAATTTATGCACTTGCATATCCGGCAGCTACGTTTGTGTCTGTAGTATTTATACTTGCCATAATCTTATTCATTCTAGGAATTGAGAAGATTATTGCTGGCATTTTCTTCCATATCAAGGGAAGAGGAGCAAGCATAGGCCTTGGTATATTGATCATAATATTTGCCGGTCTTGCGATCGCATATCCAGTAGGAACTGCATGGATCATAACAATCTTCATTGGCATTGCACTTCTCTTTGGTGGGTCTGCAAGCATAGTTGAGGGGTTTTCAGGAAAGGAATCTGGTTGGAAAAGAGCTTTCCTTATTGGAGTAGGTGCATTGTTAATAATCATTGGAATCATCACGCTCGTCTCACCTATCTTTGGTGCAGCATTTGCAGGATTTATTATAGCAATAGGACTTTTGATAGCAGGATTTGAGATGATCGCAGCTGGTGCAACAGGCACAAGACTGAACTTACCGTCTAAGGATAACCTCGATAACCTCACCGGTAAAAAGTAAGAGACTAACCAAATTTATCTTAAATTTTTATTTTATTTTTTTTATTATGAATTTGACTTGAGTTTGGATCATAAGTTGCGTTAGCGACGCATGTACGTCCCAAGGTATTGTATTACTAGAAAATTATTTCTTTTGTTCGCATAGAATCTAGGTTATTTCATTTGATTAATAAGATCTAAACATTTTGCCTGTTTCCCTTCGATCTCTGAAAGTCTACTCATTAATTCATTTTTGAGTTGATTTAGTTGCTGTTCTCTCTTTTCTATTTCTACTTTATCGCCATATCTTCGTTTGTAGAAAGTGTTAGTAATAACAAAGAACATTAGTGATACCATTGAAATGCCAAAGAACATGTAAAAGATTGCTACGATTCGTCCTAAGTTACTAATGGGTACTATATCACCATATCCTACAGTAGTGACTGTGGAAACACACCACCATAACGAGTCAAGATATGTTTTTATTTGTGTATTAGGTACCTTCGATTCTATATTGTACTCAACAATCGTTCCTACCAATATGACCAATCCTGCTGCAATGATTAAATGAATAATTTTATTCATAATACATAATGGCTAATCATACTTTTTAAGTTAACTGTGTTAAACCCACAAAAGTACTAATATCATAGAGTTCGAATAATATAATGAAGGACCTGTCAATCTAAGGAGTACGATACTCAAGTATGGTACTTTGGTTGATTATACAGCGCGGGTGAATCATAAAATGTATTCTGCAAGATTCAATATGTACAGAATTACTGCTCTCATATTGGCATATCAAAAATGCCTAGTAGGTTTCCAAGATAATAACAAAACCTGATAATATAGTTCTTGACTTTGCCCTTTTTTCATTTTTTGGGTACAATGCAACCACGACTCGAAGACGTTGTAGCAATCCCAATTGAGTGTCGGTCGTTTTTCACAAGTTCGGCTCTCTCGCCTCACCTTGTGTAGGAAAATTGGAACAGAAATGTACTCAACAACTTCAGTCGTAAGATAGCTGATGTTTCTGCTTAGATTTAGCCTGATAAAAGCCATATCCTTAATATTGCCTACCAACTATTCGAGTAGCTGTGAAGTTCCTCAATCTTCAAAAGAGTAAAATAGTCAACATGGCAGAGGCTGTTCTTACCATAGCGTCTATAATAATAGTATTTGCTACGTACTTATACCCACTTTCTGAAAATCAGCTATGGACTCTTTACATTTTTGATCTGTTTGTCACTGCAATATTAGCAGTAGATTTCTATTATAGGATAAAGGAATCAGACAACAGATTGAAGTACGTTATTGCTCATTGGTACGAATTTCCTGCCCTGATACCTCTTATAGTCTTTGGATACGCTGACATGTCCCCCGTAATTCAACAGACGATTCGGACAACAAGGTTTATTGCACTATTCAGGCTCATCAGGTTGTATAATCTGGCACTAATGATGAAAGGTAGTGAGATTGTATTACTTGCTTCCCTAGCTGTAGTAACTATAATATTTGGAGGTTTTGGGTTTTATATTTCAGAGGTACAGTCTGGAGACCGCCACGCAAACGTAAAAAATTTGAATGATGCCGTATGGTTGGCTCTCGAAACAATGACGACTGTTGCCTACGGTGAATTTTATCCAGTCACACCTCTAGGTAGGGTGATCTCCGCTATACTTCAGTTCTCAGCAATAGGAATAATATGGACAGTTATCGCTTTGATTACTTCCAAATTCGTGGAGAAGAAAATCAAGCCAACCAAAGTGGGAATTGTGGAGGAAACG
>JBKPGB010000143.1:0-4845 GCA_046729135.1 Thermoproteota archaeon
TTACAAATCTTGTGCGCAATATCTCTAATTGTAACAACGTTACGACTAATTATCACATGAAGTATGCAATTAATACTTCAAACAATGAAATTTGTGCTCAAAATATGGCGGGCCCGTCGGGATTTGAACCCTTCATGTACTAGGGTTCTACCAACTTGGTATTTAGATTTTTGATTGATATTCTCTTTCCACGACATGTTGTTTATTGTTTTTTGCTTTTTTGATTTATCAAAAAACCTTATCTGGTATGTTTACCATATTAATATGGAAATGTCAACTGCAGAAGTAAAGCCAAAGAAACTAAGATGTGAGATATGTGCTAGGAATTTTGAGACTCCTGAAATGTTGAGCTACCACAAGTCGGTGGAACATAGCCAAGGAAGGAGACCACCTTTTGGCGTTTCATAACTTCGGTTAAGGCTTTTCTTTTCGTTGACTCTAACTAGTTTCCTGGAATAGCAGTCATACACAAGTCCATTAAATTTGATAAAGGATTACCATGTTAGGAGTCATCTTATGCTGCAGTAAACCCAAACTAAAAAAAAGTAGGTTTAGAATGACTCCATAGATCCAGAACCTTTTTCAAGGTTAAGGGACGAATATGAAATTTAGATCGGTTTAGCACTTATAGCAAGTCCATTTTAAAGGAGACGAGATTTTAACTTCTGAATATTATATCTTTATCCGACATTCCAATTAATGACAGCCGTTTTCTAAGTAACTTGTGTCTCACGTCTTCTGAAATCTTCCGCTTTTCTAAGATTATTATCATTTTAAAATTTTCGTGTATAATTAATAGTCAATAAAAGTTATAACGGTTGGATTAATTATTTCTTTTCTCTTTGCTTTTGTTTTGCCTTTTTGGTCTTCCTTAAAAGACAAATTCCATTTCTGATGGGCGGTACGATACCTGGGCAATTATGACTTATTATCTGGGCTTTCTCATTACCATTTTGTTAATTCGATAATAATATCTCTTCTCTTTTCAAGGCCCCGAATGTCAGTAGTTGGCTACTTTGTTGTTGCTGATTCAAGTTGCATTTTCCTTGTCGTTTTCTTGAGTAAGAACACAAAGATAAGTGAAATAGCTGATAATGCTGCTGAGGTAAGATATACTAGATTGTATGATTCCGGCGAAGGATAGGCTCCTGGAATACCATCAATTGTCTGTTTACCCTCTAAATACACTCCAGTTAGAGCAGGACCAATTGCCATTCCAAGGAATAACAGCAGAGCGCCTACACCTACAGAAATTCCAATGAATAATTTTGGAGATGATGAGACGACGATATTCCACACAGAAGTAACTGACATAGAAAGACCTGATGCAATAATAGCCAGGTTAGTGGATACAGCTATTTCTGTTGAATGAAACATAAGTAGTCCAATCGACCCTGCAAGGCTTATTACCGTACCTAAGATAATAGGATTCAGTTTTCCTATCCGATTTATAATCATTGGAGTAATGGCCGCAAAGACAAGAAACATAACCATGAACGGCAGTTGCACATTTGCGACATCTACCGGACTACCTCCAAAACCCATGGGTACTGGACTTCTGACAAGTTGAACTATGGCAGGATATATCATGAACATAGTAATTCCGGTCGCTACCATTATAATGTATGAAGGTAGGAGAATTTTATCTTTTAGCAATCTCAAATCTACCAAGGGAGACGCTACTCTTCTTTCTACTATTACAAAGGTGACCAGGGAGGCTACAGAAATTGTAAACGCGGCCTCAATTTGAGGCAAATTTGTAGAGTTTATTCCTGTTTCTATTAGCGTTAAGGCCATTAGAAACGAAATTATTGTGAGAGAAAGCATTAGGGCTCCCCTCAAATCTATGGGAGAGGATACTTGTTTTTTGTCAGTACCTTCTTGTTTCCTACCATGGAATCTTGATTCGTCTTTATTTTCCTTTACAAATTTGGAGATCAGAATTATTTCGAGAACCACAAATGGTACTATTGAAAAGAATGTTGAATGCCATCCCAGTAGTTGGATAATAGTTGCCCCTGCTAACAATCCTACTACCGAGCCCGCTGAATATGCCGATCCAAACACTCCAACCGCAATTGCAAGCTTTGCCGGTGGAAATGTGTCTCTTAGGAGACTGAATGCCGCGGGAACTGCTGCTAATCCCAAGCCCTGAATTATTCTGCTGGCTAATAGAAAGGATATGTTGTTTGCAAATGCTCCAGCAACTATTCCGATTAGATACATACTCAGTAATGCTATCAGAATTATTTTTTTACCGTAGATATCCGACATTTTGCCCGCAATCGGAGTCATAACAGCAGCTACAATCAAATATGCGCTGAATATCCACGCTGCAGTTCCATACGATATACCAAAATCTTTCATTATTTCTGGTATGGCCGGCAATAGCATAGTCTCTGAGAAAAATACTACTAATAACGTACTACTAAGTATTGTTAGTGTGAACCATGCATGACGACTAATTGTTACTTCATTCCGTCCTACTTCGGGCATATTATTATTAGGTGTATATACACTCTTATAAGTGTGTCTAGACACATTTACTAAAACTATGGTAGATATATTGCTGATAAATACTAAATTTATCGAATATTATAGTAAAAATATTTTTAAAAATTTATAGTTACTATCTAGGAGTAACTAAACTATTGGTATGACTCTATACTGTACTTCTAAATTTGTACCCTTCCACCATCGACTTGGAAACATGTGGAATTTTATAGTTTTGTTCATGTTCTTATTTTAAAAGATTGCCCACAATTATCTTTTCAAATTCTTCGTCTGTATTGTTCTTTCTCGCGTTAATCAATTCTACCGCGTCATTACCAACTAAGTACCTGTGCTCTGGACTTGCTTCCGTTATTGATCGTAATATTACTGTCGCTACTTCTTTTGGAGATGTTCCATTTGCGATTGTCGAAAATAGATTTTCTTCCAACTTGTTCATTAAATGTGAATATGATGAATTCGTATTTACTGCTTTCTTTGGCGTTACAAGGGCAAAGTTTGTTTTAATTACGCCTGGTTCAATTAATATGATTTTGATTCCGAATTGTTTCAACTCATATGAGATTGATTCACTCAGACCCTCAAGTGCGAATTTGCTGCTAACATAGGCTGATCCCATTGGAAAACCAATGCGTCCGGCAATTGAGCTTACGTTAACTATCGTCCCACTTCTTTGTTTCCTCATTATGGGTATTACCCTCTGCATGACTCTGATAGCCCCAAAAAAATTAGTCTCAAATTGTGCTTTTATCTCATCTAATGAACTGTCTTCAACACTTCCAATTAATCCATATCCTGCATTATTAACTACAACTTCAATTGATTTCTTTTCCTTTAAGATATTGTTTATTGCATCGGTGACTGATTTATCGTCATTGACATCCAGCTGTACCACTCTAATTGGAAGGTTTTCTCTTTTAGAAACTTCTGTTATTTCTTTAGATTTATTCATGTTTCGCATAGTTGCAAATGTATCAAATCCATTTCTTGCGAGAAGCAATGCTGTTTCATAACCTATACCAGAGGAACTACCTGTCACTAATGCCACTTTTTTCGTACCTAAATTCTCGGTCATAACATTATAGGTGTATATACACTCTTATAAGTGTATCTACACGTAATTTAATTAAAACTTTGTTGAATTAACAATAGTCACAAACATTTTTATTTATATTACGTGTATATCAACGTAGTCTGGAATTGAAGAAACAAAATATTAACGTGATACTTAAGGAAGGTATGCTTGGGGAGACGTGTACTTGTGGTGAATTAAGGAAAGCTGCTAGAGCAATAACTTTACTGTATGACAATGCATTCAAATCAAGTGGTTTACTGTCAACCCAATTTGGAGTACTTGATGTCATATGCAATACTGAATCGATAAGAATTACAGAACTCGCTGAGAAACAGGGAATGGATAGAACTACCCTTACAAGAAATCTATCTGTTTTAGTGAAACAAGGATATATCAAGATCACATCAGGAAACGACCAGCGAACCAGAATTGTAACGGCTACTCACAAAGGACGTAGTGCCGTGGCTAAAGCGATTCCTCTCTGGAACGATGTTCAACGTGAGGTCAGACTAGAAATGGGTGATAAATCTTGGCAGGATCTAATGCAAAACTTAAATCATTTTGTAAGGACAGCTAACCAATTAAATGATAAAAAATAAGAAAGAATTACAAATTTAGAGGTCGGGTGTCTGTTCAATCAACTATCAGCTTTCACTCGTCAAAAAGCCACTTTCCTTCAACTTTTGTAAAGACATCTGGTATCCGAACAAAATTTTGAAGGATTATTACAACAAATGCGACATATGAAAATAGAAGTTTTAATAGATGATGGTAACAAAATTAAAAAGGAGTCATTTTTTATTTTAGACCCAGATAAAATAAAAATCGAAATCTATACCAATAGTTCGCAGGCGTAGGGATGCGTATTGTTATCAGAGCCGGCCCGTCGGGACTCGTATTGTTAACAATTCGGGTCCAACCTTTACGATTATAGGAACTATTTTTTAAGTTAAGAAATCTGATATTTCTTCATCCTAAGTATCGTTTCTTATTTGCTATTTAACGTTCAACGAATAGGTGATATCGGCATTATTCGTATTTCCTGCGCCTAGCGTAGTTTCCCTCACGTCATTGACGTAACGAACAGTATGCTCACCTACAGGTAATGGCTTTAGAAAAATGTACCATCCATGTGCGGCACCCAAATGAGTTCCAGGATAATCCACTGCTAAATTAGAGTCTGCTGGAATAGTAATATTAAATCCCTTGCTATACAGTTCACTCGCGTTGATGAGATTAATTGTCTTATAATCTTCTGC
>JBKPGB010000144.1:0-1654 GCA_046729135.1 Thermoproteota archaeon
GTTATTCGGTAAATGGAAAGCAGACATGTCCTCCTCCTAAGTCATAATGGTCGTTGCCAGTAGGAAATACAAAAAGTAAGAAAATTATTTATTCCAGATTAAAGAAAAATATCTACGAAACTACTCACTAGAACTGATGGGAGGCTATTTTCTGCATTCACAGAATCTTTCATGTCTGCTCCCATCAGGCTTCAACTCTTTTATAATTTGTTGGTCACGTGATGATTGTATGACCGCAAAACAGAAGGTAGAATATTTTAAATCTGCAAAGAGTCAAAACGATTTGGACAAGATTAATCAATTTATTTCGAATCCCAATATTAACGCAATTGGTATTGCTTCAAGCAAGTTCGGAATAATACTTCTTTACGAAGAAAAATTAACCAGATAAAATAGGACCGCACGACAACTGGTAAATCAATATTTCATTCCTAGTGGGCCTGTCCATTACTACTTTTCCTATAAGTCCACCGGTTTTTAACTATTTTATAGTTTGTTAACTATATACATTGTAACCTTCGCCAAAAGATAGGAATTAAAAAATATGCAAATATTTTTGATTGCCCTATTGAGGCAGGGTAAACAACTTCCTAATAATCTAATGAACTATCAATTATCGTAACAATATTCCCTTTTTTCAGTTCTTGTTTAATATCTATATCTCTTTCTTTCTCTATTTCTTTTCGTAGTTTTTCGAATTTGTTTTCTTTCTTGCGGTTTTTGTTGTCAAGACCCAATACATTTCTACACTGATGAAACGGATTATCGGATGTTTCTACAAAGTCCTTTATTTCTGGTTCCTTCTTTAGTAAGTAAATTAAGAAAGTCAATTTATTCTATTTTTGATACATTTGTTCCATCTTTAGCATCTTTTCTTCTATTCTGTCAAGTCTTGATTTTTCTATTGTAAGAGTTTCTATTTTTCTTTGTAGCCTATTTGCCGGATTTATAGTTAGATTGTCGATTCCCTTTTCATATTCAGAATACATTTCATCTATTGAAGGCTTATAGTAACAGGAAGTCAGACCTATTTTATGTCCTAGTAACATTTCTCTGATCTCAGGATTTATTTTCGAATTGACCAGTTGTGTGGTGAAAAACTTTCGAAATCCATGTGCAATCATAATGTCCTGTCGTGATGATTTATCACTACCTCTCTTTCTAATCCCACATTTTTCTGCTAATGACATTAATTTCCATTGTATTAATTTATGTGTAACCTGTTTGGGACTTCTTATTGCAATTTGATCGCGTATATCAAACTGTTCTCTAATCAGATAGGAACTGTCCGTTAATTTTTCACCGTATCGAGAACGCGTATCCAAGTAAAAATCTAATGCTTTTTTGCATTCTGGGGTAATAAATGTAATATACTCTTCCCTAGTATTCTCATAAACTGTCAATTTGTTGTCTTCCAAATTACGTAACCCGATGGCAGGGATTGCACCCAACCGTATTCCACTACTAGCCAAAAGCAAGATAACAACTTTCATCCTTTCATCTGCTACATCTAACACCTTTGAGATTTCTTCGTGAGTATAAGCCCTATCCTTTTTCACCTTTATTTGTTCGGGCATGAACTTGTTAATTTTATGAGAATTTAACATAACGTCATTGATCTTATAGAATCCCTTTACTGAGTTAAGGTAATTTA
>JBKPGB010000145.1:0-6990 GCA_046729135.1 Thermoproteota archaeon
GACTAAATATCAGTCATAGCTTCTCGTTTGGATCCGAATTGTTAACAATACGCAATACGACGGGTTCAGAGTTCTAAATTAATCGTTCCTTGGTGCGGATGCGGGATTCGGGCAAGAATTGATACGTTAGATACGTTACGACTTATTAATACTAGGTTGTCAAGTAACGGGAAATGACAACAACCAAAAAAGGTGATTATCAAATTCCTCCCAAAGAAGGATTTGTCCTGACGCACTTTCTTACAGTTGCTGATGTTAAACAATCCGCAGATTTTTATCATCGTATTTTTGGAGGGAAAATCGTTCGCGAAGGCGAACCAACGATTATTGAGATTGCAAACAGTTGGGTTATTTTGAACGTAGGTGGAGGCCCAACAGACGATAAACCAACTGTCACTTTACGAACACCCCATGATCCAAATGAAGTCAGCAGCTTCATGAATATTCGTGTGGCCGATATTCACTCCTGCTACAATGAGTGGCGAAAGAGAGGAGCAGAATTCTTGACTGAACCAAAAGACCATCAATTCGAGATTCGTGCCTACATTCGTGACCCTGATGGCCATCTCATCGAGGTCGGACAAAGCAAAACCGTTTAAGAAAATCAGAGTTTGAAAAGGCCCCATGAGCAATGGATAATAAGTTTGCCTTAGCATTCTGGATAATAGATATATGATTAAAACTAAAAAATCCATTAGATCATTAAAAGGTCCAGAAGATGGCACAAGAATACTAATTACTAGATACGTTCCTAGATACATTAAGAAAGAAGAACAAAAGCACCATTGGGATAAATGGCTTATAGATTTATCACCTTCAAGAGCTCTTCACAAACAGTATAAGAACGGGAAAATAACTTGGGACGTATTTTCCCAAAGATTTCGCGATGAAATAAGAAATAATGAAAAAAGCATGGAGTTATGCAGACAGTTAGCAGGAGAAAGTTTGAATAAAAATATCACATTGTTATGTTTTGAGGATGACGAACGCTTATGTCATCGGTCGCTTGTTAGAAAAATCTGTGAACAAATGAAGAAATAAAATTAAATTAAATAAAACTAAAATACAAGTTGGTAGAACCGCACTACATGAAGGGCACTAATGCCGATGAAACCGTTCGAATTATTATTATTGATAAACATGTTGTGACTCAAATTCCTTAATTAAAGAAAACTTTAAAGCTTAGCTGTCCATGGTTATGTTCAGAATCCATTTTTAAAACCGATAGCGTCGTGGGTACCGATGCATCCAGTTCTGTCAAGTAAAGCGTAATATTACCAATCATTTTAAACTCAGTAAGAAAAGCAAGGGTAATTATATCTATGTGTGCTATAACTTCAGTATGCGAAGAATAATAAAAGCAGCAGGCCCGCCAGGAGAATTTAAATGTCGAACATGTGAGATTTTATGGTCAAGTTTTACGGAGAATAATATTCCATGCATAGATAGATCAATAAGATCTGGATTGCACAACTTTGACTTTAGTAAACCTATTGCCCTAGAAAAATCTCAACCGGACCTGTTTTAATAGTAACCGTTGTAAATTATAATTGTAATGTTATGTGTACCTGCGGGCACAGTAGAAATGATCATTTTACATTCATTGGTCATAATTATACCTCAAGATGTAATGCGGAGATGGAAGCAATTTGGTCGGATTGGAGTATAGTTAAAATGGAAAAACCAAAACCAAAAGTAACCCCAATTGTTATTCCAGATGATAAATTACAATTTCTAAAGAAAAAATTAAATGATCCAGACTTATCACAATCCATCAAAAGAGAATTTGTCAAAGAGATAATGGGTGGTGAGTGTGCCATGTGTCAAGGGATGCCTACAAAGATAGCAAGTTATGACATGGGTGGGATAACATTAATTGAAAAATATTGCGATAAATGTTTTGAAGAGTCTAATTTCTAGTAATACTTTATTCTGATTGCACTTATGAAAAATATCATATATTATCAGAGGGTGATGATAACGTTATTAATGGTTGGTGTGAAGACCTAATTGAGAAAGCACATGAGCCTTTTTTATGTACTCTTTTAATATTTTAATTTTATAAATCAATTTTTGCAGATCGTTTACACAAAATAAACAAAAATAATTTTTTCATTACCTACATGTTGAATTGAGGCGTATGCCAATTGATTCACATTGATTCACAATAATTCCGTACTTTTTTGGTGCTCGCTATACCTCCTAGAAAATTCTTTATCTATCTCTTCACTCTTAATAATTTCACCTCTACGGCCTGGAGTCTTCATAGCTTGCTGGTTAACAAATTTTCTTTCATCCTCCAATTCGTTGTATCCTAGATAAGTGTCGTAGATTCTTTGTTTCATGCTTCTTAGGTAATTGCTGTATCTTTCCCTAAAGTCAGTTTCCATATCTGGATAAATGTTAACAACCAGTTCGGTTTCGCCCACGATTTCATTTATACTTGACACTTATAAGAATGCATTGTTCTGCTATGAATATATTTCTAAAATGTTAACTTATCTTTTGTAATTCTAATTAACGATTGGTAGGGTGGATGTTCTCTGATGTTGTTCTATAATGTAAATCATCACGATTATACTATGTTCTTTGCTCTTTTATCATCAGGCGAAAACTAACAAGAATCAAATTACCTAATTAGACGTCTGATTATTTTTTATCACAGTTGGTCCAGCGTGAAGATTGCCTGAACAATGATACTCATCAAAAAGAACTGTTAGGGCTCTTGAACCTACACTCCTTGTTTGTAAACTGGCTACATTTGTCACTGTGCCGCCACTGACCATTGTTAAAATATTCCAAATGTCTAATATTTTCTCTGTTTGTAGTGATACGCTCTTGACCGTTCTTGGTAGCAGTTGACTTAGGCATCATTTCTACTCCTCTTCTCATAATAATCGATAATTGTTATCAGACCATTCCATAAAAACCTTCGCCATAAGAGTGTCTTAATTCCATTTCTAATGATAATACTAATTCTTGGTTCTGGGCAATAATTAAATATAGTAAGAAGCATGTACAAATTGATATTTACAAAAGAAATAGTATTAAATTTAGTATCAAATGTGTTATTAATAGCATTTATTTCAACATATTAGTCACAAAACCGAATCTTGATATTTATAAACACCTCATGTGATTAAAATGATAAATTATTATAGGCATGTATTGCGGATTCCTTAAATGGAAAAATTATGTCAAATATGTAATAAAAATAAAATTGAGGTTTATCAGCTAGATTTTGAAGTATGTTTTGATTGTTGGATGAATCAAACTACTCCCAAAATTAATTAATGTCACATTCAAATTCGAAATTCTAACTAATGTTCACAATTTCATAGTCTCCTGCATATCCTTTCATGAAAGATAGTTGTTTCTCATTGTTAATCACAAACTATGAATATTTTCTAAGATCAATTACTTTATCATCCACCTCATTTCGCAAATTTCCAAATCCTAGCCATAAAGGGCCTCCTTTCATAAATGGTGTGTGAAACTGAAATGTGTCGCGACAAATGGCAACTTCCCATTGAAAAGGTCTTAAAGCTTTACTTGTATTAGGTATCATTAGATGGAACTGAAAAGGCCCACGATACTATTAGGGGAGAAGGTTCCTACGCCAAGACCAAAAGTAACATTCTAGAGTATGTTAAAGGTCCTCCGCCTTTGATCCTACCAATTAGATTAATCAGGAAATAAAATTGGATTAAGCTTCACCCTGTCTGATTGAAGCATTAGGTTCTGAAATCCTATTTAGCAAGTTCTACTATGCTATATATGTTCTTCAAAGAATCGACTAAAACTAACTAATAATTTTTCTTAGGAGAGGAGTACTAGGTCGGTCAATAATCGAGTTATAAATCAAGATATGCTTTTTGGCAAGTTCGCTCCAGAGGAGATGCTTTCTGAAGTTTACCACCGCATCTTTGTATCGCTTATAATCGACTTTGAGTTTTAGAAGAGCTTTTGAGAACTCAACTGGATTACGGTCTACCATAATACCCAGCTTCATATCAGAGAACTCTTTGAAAAATTCTAACTTGCTTGAAATGAAGGGAAGTCCATGAGCCAATCCATCGTACATAACACCTGAACCAGAAGTTACTTTGTAAGGAAGGATCAGAGCATCTGCACAATAGAAGAGCAATGACATCTCTGTGTCACTAAGAAATCCCCTTTTCAAGTTGATCACACCTTCATTTTCAAATTTATCATTTAGTTTTTCCCTACCGTAATGGTTTCGTGAGGTGTTTATTACAACTTTCCAGTCCTTGGGTACCTTCATCTTTCCAATTACATCCCATCCCTTAGTTGCGGTCATAAAGCCTACGGCTAAGGCAATCCTGCTATGTTCAGGGAGTAAAAACAACTTTCTTACTTCCTTTCTGTCTAGAGGAGGTGAAATGCTTGGTTCTGCACCATGATATATCAGATTACTCCCTGGGATAATATTGGCTAGATATTTAGAAAAGACCACTCCTGCTTTATTGAAGCCTATTTTTCGCTTATTTAGTGAATTAAACGAACCATAATTTAGTAAATGGGTCCAATAGTCGTATGCCATTCTAAGGAAAGTTCCCAAGCGCCCTGATCTTCTATTATTTAAAGGAACTACCAATCTCATCCACTGAGTAAAAGTGTAAGCCGAATGGAAAGTAGTAACTATTGGAACTGTGCACTTAGCGTAAAAGAATTCTATATTTGTATGTGTCTTTTTGGGATTTATTGGATCTAAATGTATTCCATACAGGCCAGGCTCATACTGCACATGGACTACATCTGGCTCAACCTGTTTAACTATTTTTAAGAGGACTTTAGAATTATCTGGATTATTTGGTGAAATGCCATTATAATCTCCGTTCCCATCTTCATTGCATACTACAAATACCTGGGCACCTTCACTTCTCAACGAATCAACTAACTTCTTGCAGTAGCGTCCAACGCCACCTTGCATAGGAGGGTACTCCGTTGAAATCATCAATATCTTCAAATTTATACACCCGAAATTTTAATTAAATACAATAAATTAATACACATCATACTATATCATCCTTTGTGTTTATAATTGACATAATGATGAAGCCAGATGACGATGCTATAGTAAACAATTATTTTTACAAGTAATCAATTATGGAAATAATTTGTATAAGGATGGAACGTATCTAAACATTCTTAAGCCTGTGACATCCACAATACAATGATTACAATGATACCAAATACTAGATATTTAATTGGCTTAGCTGATAAGTGTCGTGACGAGAGTGATATAGGAAAGCGAATTGCAATTTTAGAATCCATAAATTGTTTACTGCCTACAGAAACAAAGATAACGATCCCCTCGCTTATTACAAATAGTTGTATAGATAACATATTGAGTGCTTTAGAAGTTAGATTATCACCACCGATATACAATCTCTTGTAAGAGCCCACTGTTAGGTTCTAACAACTGGTGACTCTTCGACCCAAATACTATTGGCATTCGAAATGGTTAATAAGAGATCTAATTAAGCAATTATGTTGAGATATGTTGTATGAAGGTAAAGCCTTATGACTTAACAATTTACATCTACAACAGAACGAGAATCTTGATAATTATGAATTCTGACTTTGAAAGAAATGAGATATTATTATACATCTGATATTACAGGTAACATAAATGGAAAATTATGTCAAATATGCAATAATAATAAAATTGAGGTTTATCAACTAGATTTTAAAGTATGTTTTGATTGTTGGATGAATTAAACTACTCCCAACATTTATAAGTGAATCCATCTTCAAATTCAAATTTAAAATTCTACCTAAATTTCCGACTGATTAGTGAATCCTGTTCGTGTATATCAATCACACGACCGTGTACTCAATCCCAATTTTTATTTCTATGTTAATCTTCTATCTGATCATTAGTAACGATAACCTACTTTATTAGTGTGTGAAGTTATGCCAATAAATACATAGCCAGAGATGTGCAATGTCTATGCGCCTGAAATGCCATTTGCAACTAATACAGAATAGCATCCAAGACCGCAATCTTCGCAGATGGGCTTAAGTGACTTGGTATCAGCACTACCAATGCAACAAGGTTGCTTAACTCTTCCCATATGGTCCAAAGAAAGTATGGCCCATGACGGACATTGAATGGGAGTTGTACCTTTGCCTCCCCAATTTCCCTTCATCAAAGATAGTTGTTTCTCACTGTTAATCACAAAATCTGAATATTTTCTCCTAAGGTCTATTAGTTTATCAACCATCTCATTACGTAATTTTCCAAATTCTAGCCATAAAGGATCTCCTTTCATAAATGGTGTGTGAAACTGAAATCCAATTTTGTTGACTTTTCCAACCCATTCTTCTGCCAAATCAATAGCGGTAGAGTAATTGACCGTGTTGATAGTCATTGTTATCCAAATATCTTTCCAAGCAGGCTTTCCGTTCCTAGGAGGACCTTTAATATACTCTAGAATGTTACTTTTGGTCTTGGCGTAGGAACCTTCTCCCCTAATAGTATCGTGGGCCTTTTCAGTTCCATCTAATGATATCCAATAAAAGTAAAGCTTTTCGAACCTCTTCAATGGGAAATAGCCATTCGTGACCACACATACCCTCCTAGGCATCTCTTGACAAAATACCTCTATTATATCTGGTCTCATTGTTGGCTCTCCGCCAACTAGTGTGACAACAAAAAGATTTTGTTTCTTGAATGTTTTTCTGATTGTTTGCCTCCAGTCCTCTACGCTTAAATCTTGATTATCGTCCTTCCTATTTAACCACCAGTAGCAATGAGAACAGTGAAGGTTACAAACATTGATTATATCGGCTGACCCGTATAGTGATGGCTTTGTATGAAAAAACTTGATACCAACAAATTTCTTGAAAATGCTGACATACAGAGGTATCTCTCGAATAATATCGGTTATTCCACGACCGTAAACTAGATCGACCATATATAGTTATAATATTGCACTTAATTTATAAGTTAGACGCTCCCTG
>JBKPGB010000146.1:0-1677 GCA_046729135.1 Thermoproteota archaeon
GGAAGTACATTATAAGAATCGATATACAGTCCTCCTGTAATTGCACAGGCACCCATTGCAATGACATATTTTGGATCTGGCATCTGATCATAAACCATCCTAAGCCTAGGAGCCATCTTTCTGGTTACGGTACCTTGAACAACAATCAAATCGCACTGTCTTAATGAACCAAAAGCCTCAATTATTCCAAATCTTTCAACATCATATCTGGGACCAGAGGCTGCTCCAAACTCCACACTACAACATGCAGTTTCCAGATGGACTGGCCAAAGTGACCAGATTCTTCCCCAATTTATTGCATAACCTAGAGGAAGATCTAATGCTCTTGTAAGAACGTCCCCAAGTTTTCCAACTAGGACATTGAAATTAGTGGGATTTACCAGATCTTTCATCATAAGTGAATTTCAGCTTCCAATTCGAGTATACAATAGTATTGGAGTTCGACCTATATTATCTATACCAATCGAAACTTACAACAAAGGTGGACCAAAAGAGGTATTCACGAAATAAAGAGACTTCTAATTGCTAATTCTGATATTAATAAGCTTTTAAACTATGTGTTCTTATTCAATTGATTGTAGTATTTGGTTCGATACCGGCCATATCTCACATTGTGCAGTTAAGTTTTCCAATATGATAAGCATCCAAAAAATAAACAAGAAAAAAATAAAAAAATAATTGTTGAAGAGGAAGAAGATATTTTAATTCTTTACAAAGATTTCCTTTCGAGGAAAGGACATGAGGTGGCTAAGACGTTTCTGAATGGTGAGGATATAATTAACGAAATTAAGAGTAGTATATGAGATATATTTAATCGTTTACAGGTTACCAACTAATAATAACGGAATTTATGTAGCGATTGAGATTTTAATTAAGTTCCCTTCATCTCTTATACTATTTATCACTGGCTATGAGCATTTACAAAATGAGATTTCAAAAAACCCAATTTTTATGGTAGCACCTTTATCTGAGGCGTTATTTTTATAAGCTCTATTTGGTTTCCAATGTAAATGAACACAAGAAGAGATATCATTCCATATTTTAACGGCAATTATATGGATATATCATCAAAAGCCTTCTCAAATTGACATAATAAATCAATGTTTAAATAGAATTTTGGTGATTAACAGTTGTCATCTATTCTGATAGTAGGTGACCACTTCCGATTGGCTGGTACCCACCTTGTTGTGACATCAGGCACCAGCCAATTACTACTAAATTTTTAACGACAGGTTCAGATTTTAATTTTTATTCTAATTTGCTTTCTTAATATCTCTATCAAGTTTCGCTACTTGCCAAATGTTATCAATCTGAATATCATCACTACCAGTTAGTAAACTGCTAATTTTAGGAATTACTTCCCTACCAATACTGAGAGCTTTTTTTCCTTTTCGCAGAATAGAAATGCTCTACCCTTTATTATTAAGTAATGTACCCACTTTTTTTGCGGCTTTAAGCTTTTCAAATAATCCAAGCTAGTTACTCTCTTGTTCCACAATGCCGAGATAGTAGGATCTATGATATTAAGTAGTAACGTACTCCTCTTAAAATCAACGGCCAACGCGGTTTTATCATTTACTTTTATGCTAATTTTCCCAGTTGACCTCTTTACAATGGTCGCTAGACCATCCAATATCGCTGAAGTGTCATTTTTTACGAAAATGTTCTCTTCGGTCA
>JBKPGB010000147.1:0-3230 GCA_046729135.1 Thermoproteota archaeon
AATCACATTTAGTAAAGTAATTCTATCTATACTTATAATGTTTCTCGAATATATCTTCTGTCTCACGGTATCTAGATTTCTCAACTTCAAGAAGATACTCCATTGCTTCATCAGTTTTGAGCAGTAATGGTTTTCCAAGCCACTTATTTTCTATTAGATAATTGATCCAAGCTCTAATTGTGGGACCCATTTTACGAGATAAAGGTTCTAAGAACCCACTTACGATTTCTCTTTTTGCCTCTTCGTTACTAAGTCCTCTGGACATGAGATAGAAAATTTGATTTTCATCAATTTGCGCAACAGATGCAGCATGAGTGGCCCTAACTTCATTAGTCTCAATTTCAAGACCGGGTATTGTATCTGATTTTGCACCCTTATCCAACAATATAGCATGTCCTGCGAGGAACGATTCTGCAGATTTTCCAGTTTTATCAATTTTTATCATTCCCTTAAAAAGAGATTTCGATTTATCTTTCATTACTGATTTTGATAACACTCTCCCTCTTGTGTTGGGCCCATAGTGGATCAGATTCGATGTTACATCAAATGATTGATTATTAATACCAAAAATTATTTCCACATCTTCAGCAGTTGCACCTTCACCTTTCATAATATTGTCAATTTTATATCTTGAAAGCTGCCCTCCGAAAAGTCCCATATACCACGACATTTTTGCATCCTTTTCAATGAACGCTTTTCTATTTGAAAAATTAACTGAGTTTTTTTCATTCATTGCTTGCAATGTTACGACTTCCAACCCTGAATTCGATCCAACATAGCATTCTAATAACTCAAACAGTGATTGTTGAATGTTGTCACCAAATTGCTTGTTACTATATATTTCTTGAACTATACTGGCTTTTGAATTTGAATCAGCAATTACAATATTTCTTGTTATGGATGATGTCCCATCCGGTGCGAGAACGTCAATTATTCTTATTGAATCATCAATGATAACATTTCTCGGTATATATACAAAAATACCAGAGTCAAAACAAGACAATTCTAGAGCAAGAAACTTATCTTCAGAATAGTTAAGTTGATTTGAATTCATTCTCTCCCTAATAATATCTCCGTAATCCCTTATTGCACTCTTAAGGTCTGAGATAACTATTCCTTGTTTTAATAGTTTATCTGAAACATTAGAATGAACAATTGACGAGCCTATTTTTAAGATACTCGTTTCCTTTTTTAGCTCTCTTATTCTTTCGTTAATATAATCTTCTGGCATGTAAGACTTGGTCTCTTGTGAAAGATAAACCCGATCTGGATAGAGGAGATTGGCATCAGAATATTTTTTGTATAGTGGCGAAACTTCATGTGGTAGAGACGAATAGTTAGAAAATGCATTATTTCTTATTTCCATCAACCACTCCGGTTCTGAATTCATATTGCTTTTTTCTTTTACATATTTATCATCCAATGACGATAGGGAAATAAGATTAGTTGTCATAAAATTGAGAATAAATACGATTACACATATTATCTATCTTTCTATTTGTTTGATCCATCTAATTTCTTATTGTCTTTTTGCGTTAAAAACTTATCATTTTATCTGCTTCTATATAAAACTAATAAAAATTGAATTGGCTAATTGGCCCAAGGTTTAGGAGAGTCTGTGAGCAATAAATACTAATTGGAACCCACTACTACTTTCGTCAAAACAGATAAAAGATTGACTAAAACTTTTTCTACTGATGATTAAAAAAAATATTATTCTTTTTGGGTCTTTAATTATGTTAATCTTTCCTACTTTTGCTCTTATTACAAATTTTAACGACAACAATATTTCTCATGCATTTTACGTAAGGGCGAGACCTGAGAGTAGTGGACAGGTATTAATTGACCCTTCTTTGAAAGTTGAACTAATATTTAGGGATGGACTCAAGGGCCCAACAACTAGTATGGCATTTCTTGGACCAAATGATATTCTTGTTCTAGAGAAAAACACAGGTAAAGTCCAGAGAATCTTAAATGGAAATCTTCAGGAAAAGCCATTATTTCAGGCGAAGGTGGCAACAGAAGTAGAATTGGGAATGTTGGGGATAGCAATATCAAAGAGTCAAGAAGGAAAGACCTTTGTCTTTCTATATTATAGTGAGGCTAATAGTTCAGGGGTTGTCATCGGTAACAGATTATACAGGTATGAACTTGTTGATGACAGACTTGTAAATCCACTCTTGCTTCTGAACTTGCCTGCAACATCGCCAATACTGGCACATGAAAACAACCATAATGGAGGAAAAGTAGTGATAGGTCCTGATAATAATGTATATCTTATTGTAGGGGATGTAGGTGGCAGAATGGGTAACATTCAGAATATTATGAGAGGTAATTCACCAGATGGAACAAGTGGGATACTAAGAGTTACACAAGATGGTAAATCCGTGGATAATGGAACCTTCGGGAATTCAGTTCCTAACACGCTATATTACGCATATGGGATTCGCAATAGCTTTGGATTTGACTTTGATCCTGTTACTGGTAACCTATGGGATAGTGAAAATGGTGGAATTGATAAGGATGAAATTAATTATGTCTTTCCTGGCTTCAATAGTGGTTGGAGAAAAGCCATGGGTATGGCCTTGTCTAGATTTGATCCTCAAGTGGATTTATACAATTATGCGGGAAAAGGCGAATATAGCGATCCTGAATTTGTATGGAAACAAACTGTTGCTCCAACTGCTCTCAAATTCTTGAATTCATCCAGACTTGGCTCACAATATGAAAACACAATATTTGTTGGTGATGTAAAGACCGGCAACATATATAATTTCAAACTTGATACAGACAGAAAACAATTACTTTTGAAACCACCGTTAGATGACAGAGTTGCCGATACTCCTGACGAAGTTCAAAGCGTAGTTTTTGGACAAGGGTTTGGAGTAATAACAGACATACAAGTTGGGCCAGATGGCTATCTTTACATTTTAGGAATCAATGGGAGCATCTACAGGATAGTCCCAGTGTAAGAATACGGTTGAATAAAATCTGACGTTAGTGATTATTGAGCATAGTCTGCTTATTTCTTAACTTAAAATATGGCTTGGGATATAATAATTGTTGATGACCTCAGCAGGTGGTTTCATAAAAGCTATTGAATCAGGATCAAAGCATCTCCTTATCAAGAGATTTACTTTGAGATATCCAGAAAAAAAACTAAAGTTTGTTGGTGATGGATATCAATTTGATCCAAAGAGAGGCGTTGGTATTGCAGGTTCTAGAGGCCG
>JBKPGB010000148.1:0-41694 GCA_046729135.1 Thermoproteota archaeon
GAGTGAAAAGGAGATGAATAAATTCAAATTCATTTTCTCAAACAATATATGTAGATAAAAATGATTATCTTAAGTAAATCGATCTAATATGGCAAGGTTCTTACTTGAAGAAATTGAAGAACGCATAGTACTTTTTGATGGCGCTATGGGAACAGAAATACAGAAACTTAAACCAAAACCAGAAGATTTTCCAAACAACAAAGATGGATTTAACGATGGACTTGTTTTATCTAGACCGGAATGGATTGAAAATATTCATAGGAGTTATTTGGAGGCTGGATCAGACTGCATCGAAACGAATACCTTTGGTAGTAACCAAATAAAGCTGCAAGAATATGGATTTGGTGAAGAAACAGTATCAATAAACAAGTCAGCAGCAGAACTTGCAAACAGAGTAGTTGAGAAGTTTGCAAATGGAAAAAAGTATGTAGTCGGATCTATGGGCCCTACAGGATACCTACCAAGTTCAAGCGATCCTGATTTAGGTAATATCAGCTTGAATAAAATTACAGACGCGTTTGATTTGCAGGCCCAAGGCCTAATATTAGGTGGTGTCGATGTTCTGCTTATAGAAACGAGTCAGGATATATTAGAAGTTAAGCTTGCTATTACCGGATCATTTAATGCAATGGAAAAAACTGGGAAGAAAGTACCTATAATATCTAATGTCACCTTGGACAAATATGGTAAGATGTTGCTTGGGACAAACGTACAGTCAGCCTATACAACCGTTAGCGATATGGGAATTTCTGTTTTTGGTTTAAATTGTTCCACCGGACCAGCTGAAATGGAATCAAGCATAAGGTGGTTGAATGAACAAAACGAACTGCCCATACTGGTCATGCCAAATGCGGGTATGCCAATAAATCAAAGCGGCACTGCGATTTACAGAATGACTTCGAAAGACATGTCTCATCAACTTGGAGAGTTCTTGCACAAATACAAGAGAGTGAGAATGATAGGAGGGTGTTGTGGAACAACGCCGGAGCACATCAGAGAACTCAAGAATACACTAAAATCGTATAACTTATAATTCACAAACTAGCAATTGACATTATAACCACTAAATGGACTTGAAACATGTACCCCGCGTTAGCTCAGCGTTAAAGGCTGTAGATCTCGTGCAGATTCCTCCCCCATTAATAATAGGAGAACGACTTAATACACAGGGTTCAAAAAAAGCAAAAAGACTAGTATTATCGGACGATTTTGACGGTTTGATAGATCTTGGAAGAGAACAGGTAAGTGATGGGGCACATTGTATCGATGTGTGTGTAGCAACAACCGAAAGATCCGACGAACTTGAATTTATGAAAAAGTTGGTGAAAAGATTAAGCCTAGAAATCGATGCGCCACTCGTAATTGATTCAACTGATGCTAAGGTAATTACTGAAGCAATTTATCAAATTCCAGGAAGACCTGTCATCAATTCAATCAATCTCGAGGGTGATGGCTCGCGTTTCCATTCTCTTGCACCAATCATGGCAAAATTTGGAATTCCATCCATTTCAATGTGTATAGGACCAAATGGAATGGCCAAGACATCAGATGACAAAATAAAGGTAGCAAGGTTACTCTTTGAGACTGGAAAAAAATATGGATTAAAACCATGGCAATACATATTTGACGTACTAACATTCACATTAGCAACTGGGGAACAGGAATATGCAAATTCTGCAATTGAAACTCTAAAGGGTATTTCCTTAGTTAAAAGAGAAATTGAAGGTTGTTTTACTACTCTCGGATTAAGTAATATTAGTTTCGGTCTTCCTGTAAATGCTAGAAAAATCATCAATTCAGTATTTTTACATCATGCATTAAAAGCAGGACTTGATTCAGTAATTATTAATGCAAAAGACATAATCCCCATAGGAGAAATTAAAGAAGAACAAATTAGAATTGCAGAGGATCTTATATTTAATAGGAATTCTAGCGCACTTTCTGAGTTGATTTATTATTTTGAGAATCAGAATGTTACTGTTACAAAGAATGCACAAAAGATAGAAGAAATTAACAAAGACTGGGATTATGATAGACGTTGTTACTTTCGTATAGTAAATCGTATCAAGGATGGGATTGAAGAAGATGTGGTAGGATCTATTACTAACAAACTTGAGAACAAACTAAAGCTAAACCCACAAGATATTGAAAAGAAAAGATTGCTAAAGCAACATCCCAAGCTATCACATGAAGCCGCGGTTGAAACCCTCAATGAAGTATTACTCCCGGCAATGAAGGAAGTTGGTGATAGGTTTGGAGCAGGTGAACTAATTTTGCCATTTGTGTTGAAATCAGCAGAATGTATGAAATCGGCAGTATCGGAACTGGAGAAATATCTTGTCAAGAAACAAGGAGTAAGCAAAGGTAAACTAGTTCTCTGTACAGTATATGGCGACGTGCACGATATAGGCAAGAATCTTGTAAAAACAATTTTCTCAAATAATGGATATACAGTTTATGACATTGGTAAACAAGTCCCAATCCAACAAATCGTAGACAAAATTAAAGAGGTTGGTGCAGATGCGGTTGGATTGTCAGCATTATTAGTTTCAACTTCAAAACAAATGCAGTATTTCATCGAAAAAGCAAAGGAACTAGATATCAATATTCCAACTCTATGTGGTGGTGCGGCAATAAATAGTGATTACATAAATAGAATTGCAAAAGCAGAGGAGGTGTACAAGTCAGGAGTTTTCTATTGTAAAACAGCCTTTGATGGTCTAAATATTATGAACAAATTGAGATCTCCAGAAAGGGATAAATTCATTCAGGAGTGGAATGACAAGATTAACAAATTTGATGAAAAGAAAACTATAGGAATAAAAAGTGATTTGGATATCACAATTAGTAAAATAAGACCTGTGAATCTACCTACAGTACCGCGTATAGATACTCCAATAAAACTGACACCATCAGAAATTAACCTTGATGAAGTTTGGCAGTATTTGAATAAAAAGTCTCTTTTCGTTCTATCATGGGGTATCAGAGGAAAAACTGCATCTAAAATGATTGGTGATCCGGAAGTACTACTCTCAGAGTGGAAGAAGAAAGTAATTGATGAGAGTCTGTTTTCACCAAGTGTTGTCTATTCTTATTTCAAATGTCGCAACCAAGGTAATAAACTTGTTGTGGAATCTGAAAGACAAGGTGAGGTGGTTTTTGAATTTCCAAGATCATCCAAACCAAAACGCCTTTGTATTACAGATTACTTTGGAAAACAAGACATTGTTGCTTTCCAAGTAGTCTCAGTCGGTCAAAAAACAGTTTCTAAAATTGAAGAATTAAATTCTAACAATGACTATACAGACGCCTATTATCTTCATGGCCTTGCGGTGGAAACAGCGGAGGCTCTGGCAGAATGGGTCCACAATAGAATTAGAAGAGAATTGAAAATTGATAATAATAGAGGGCTTAGATATAGTTGGGGATATCCAAGCTGTCCTGATACTATGCAGCATTATTTAGTATGGAAACTTATTGATCCATCTACTAGTGGGATTAACCTTACTTCTGCAGGTCAAATTACACCCGAATACTCTACTGCAGCCATAGTAGTTCATCATCCGGAAGCAGAATATTTTATACTATAGACAAAATAATAGATTTGAGAGATAAATGACAATTAATGATTTTGTCTTCTCATGCGCAACAGATAACGTACCGGCATATTTTACCTATGAAGGGGAAAACATGCTCATCGTACAATCGAATGAGGGAGCAAAAAAAAGGAAAAATGATTTTGAAAATATTGAGGGTTTTATGAGTGCATTGATATCGCATGAATCTGTACATGTAGTAATAACTAAATTGGTAAATAATCAGATTTCCGATTCATTAGATGACGTTGAAATTATTATAGAAAGATTTGGTAAGAAATTTCAAGTTAGTCTAAATAATATGTTTTTTTCGACAGATTTTAGTGGGATTATTACTAGCTAATATTTTATCTTTGTTACTATCTATCATAACATGCATCCTTTAGTGTTGTAACATAATTTTTTAGTTTATTTTGCAATTGATTGATACTATTATCTTTATTGCTATTTATTATCTGGATAATAGCGCTTCCGACAATAACAGCATCAGCTCCAAAATTAGACATAAGTTTTATGTGATCTGGAGTGCTTATTCCGAAACCCACAGAAATATTATTTCTGTTTGAACTTAATTTTTTTATGTTCTTAATTGACTTAAGTGTGTATTTATTAATAGAATTTCTCATTCCCGTGGTACCATAAACGGATACTACATAGACAAAACCTGTTGAAACATCAAGGGTTTTTTTGATTCTAAAATTTGAGGTATTTGGTGCAACGAGAAAGACAGATGCCAATTCAAGCTTTTTTGAATACTCTAAATACTCTTTAGATTCTTCAATAGTCATATCAGGTAGAATAAAGCCATCTGTTCCTGCGTTCTTAGCCGTCTCCATGAATTTCCTAAACCCTATTTTTTGCAGAATATTAGAATATGTCATTATCAAAATTGGAATGTCTGGATACGCTTTCCTTGTCTTTCTTATAAGATTCAGACAAATATCTGGATTAATTCCATTCTGTAACGCTCTGAATGAAGCCTCTTGAATTATTGGCCCGTCTGCAATAGGATCTGAAAAGGGAATGCCTATTTCTATTATGTCAGCGCCACCATCAACTATAGATGAAATTATTTTTTCATTAGTTTTCGGATCCGGATAACCCCCCATGACATAGCAAATGAGACCCTTTTGCTTCTTTAACTTTAACTCGCAGAATTTTTTCTCGATTCTGTTATTTAGTAATTGGGACACTTACTTTGACCCACCAATGTATTTTTTTCTAAACTTTATCACCTGATCTATATCTTTATCGCCTCTTCCGGACAATGTAACAATAATGTTTTGATCTGTTCTCATTTTTTTTGCCAACTTCATTGCATATGAAACTGCATGACACGATTCTAGAGCTGGTATTATTCCCTCCAATCTTGAAAGCTTAAAAAAGGCATCCAGTGCAGCGTTATCATTACAGGTAACATATTCTGCACGCTCGATATTTTTTAGATACACATGTTGAGGACCAACACCTGGATAATCCAATCCTGCCGAAATGCTATGTGTGTCATTTATCTGTCCATATTCATCCTGTAAAACATATGTTCTCATTCCGTGTAGAATACCCTCAGATCCAGCTTTCAATGTGGCTGAATGTTTTCCTGTTCTAATACCTAAACCACCAGCTTCAACCCCGTATAAAGATACAGTGTCATCATCTAGAAACGGGAAAAAAGTTCCCATTGCGTTACTGCCGCCACCAACACAACAGACAAGAGCATTTGGGGATCTTGTACTAATGTCTTTTAACTGTGATTTGATTTCCTCACCTATTACACTCTGGAAATCCCTTACAATCATAGGATAGGGGTGGGGACCAACTACTGAGCCTATCAAATAGTAAGTATCTTTTACATTGGTAATCCAATCTCGTAATGATTCATTTATCGCATCCTTCAAAGTTTTTGTTCCTGAATTTACAGAGTGTACTTTCGCTCCCAATAGCTCCATTCTGAATAGGTTTAATTTTTGCCGTTCAATATCTATAGAGCCCATGTAGATTTCCGCCTTCAATCCAAGAACAGCTGCGGCCATTGCTGTTCCTACTCCATGTTGACCTGCACCAGTTTCAGCAATTATTCTTTTTTTACCCATTTTCTTGGCCAAGAGACACTGTCCCAAACAATTATTGGTTTTATGTGCTCCACCGTGTAAGAGATCTTCTCTTTTAAGATAAATTTTTGCACCACCGACATAATTAGTCAGATTTGTGGCAAAATAAAGCGGTGTAGGTCTTCCAGCATAATTTTGAAGGTAGTAATTGAGTTCCCTCTTAAATTTTGGATTATTTCTTATTTTTACATATGCATCTTCAAGTTCAGTAATTGCCGGAATCAAAGTCTCGGGAATATACTTTCCACCGTATCTTCCATATTTACCTGCTATTGGAAACTCTTGTAAATTTGTCATAGTATTGCAGTCACTAAAAATGTATTTTTATATGATATTTCAAACATTACTTAATTCCTTTATCTTTTCAACAACGTTCCCAGATTCCATAATGCTTGTGCCAATGAGAAATGCATCAACTCCAATTGATCTTAATTTTGTAATCTCATCTGATTTAGATATTCCACTTTCACTTATTATAATATTGTCTCGTTTATCGAATTTTTGTAGTAGCGTAATAGTAACGTTAATGTCAACTTCAAGAGTATTCAAATTTCTATTATTAATACCAATAAGTTGCTTTTTATTCTTCAGGACTTCCCCAAATTCATCTTCTGAGTGAACTTCAGTAATGATTTCAAGGCCTTTTTTCATGGCATAATCAGAAAATTTTTCTAGGCTCCCCTCGCTAAATCCCTTATCGAATACTGATTTAATGAACAAGATGCAATCTGCGCCTATTTTCTTTGCTGTATCAATTTGAACCTCGCTAACTATGATATCTTTCATTAATAAAGGGACATTAACACTCTTTCTTATAGATGCAAGATTATGGATAGAACCATCAAACAAGTAGGGCTGAGTTAAGACAGAAATTCCGACTGATCCAGAATGAGTCATTTGTATAGCCAAATCCTTGGGATTTATCTTGGATTGATCAAGGATTCTACCTTTTGAGGGTGATGCAAATTTAATTTCTGAAATTATGGGAACATGATTACAAGTTAAGATTATTCGTTTCAATGAAATTACAGAATGACTGTTATAATCATACTTGTCTGCATCATACATACCCTGATTGATCGCTTTGTAAGAATTATCTGTCAATGTTTTTAGGCCCGTTTCTCTAGAAAAAAATTTACTCAAGGCGACATCTGACAGTAATTTCAGTCTTAATCATATAACTATATTACTAAATCATCAGATGGGAATTTCTATGGACTATTTGGGAGATATTAAACCGGTGAAAAGATATCTCAATCATAAGTCAATAATGGAAAAGATGATTCATTTTGGAATGGGCACAAAATAAATAATCAATTAATAAATATATTATGATCATTCTAACAGTTTACTTGAGAATTGTCAGATAGTAAGATATTCCTTGATAGATCTAAATTATCGCCAAGATACATACCCGATGAGCTTCACCATAGGGAGGAAGAGATGTCGTTGCTCCTAACGATGTTTAAAGACTCATACATCAAACCCGCTGAATTCTTATTTTCGACTCCACAAATAGTAGGAAGGTCAGGAATTGGAAAGACATCTACGATATTAAAATTTTCAAACATACTGGAAAGTGAATTTAAAAAATCTGGATTAACACTTAAAGTTGCATATATAAATCTAAAACTACAGGGGGGCAATAAATACGCCGTTTATAGATTCCTTTTGGAAAAAATAGCTCCAGAACTTCCATCGCAAGGCCTTAGCGCCGAAGAGATGTTAAGGTATCTTCTTTCATACTTGTATGAGAACAAATTATACACTTTGATTATTTTGGATGAAATAGAGTTTTTGTTAAGGTCAAACAAAGATAGTGGCATAATTTATGATTTCACACGCCTTAATGAATTTGATTTATCAAAGCACTGCAATGTTATAGGTGTTATCTTCATAGCAAGAAGCACCGATTTTCATGATAAAATTGACAGTTCAGAATTAAGTACTTTAGGTAGACTACCAATAGTATTTCCGCCTTATTCTATAGAACAAATAAGTAACATTCTCATTACAAGATCTTCACAGTCATTCAATCCTAATGTTGTCGGTACTGATATAATAGATGAAGTATCACTTATAACTACATCTTCACATGTAGGAGGGGATGTTAGGTATGCTTTGGACCTGCTCTTGTATGCAGGCAATCTAGCAGAAGCAAACGGAAGCGATCGAATCACACTAGACCAAATTCGCAAAGTACATGGTTACAATAAACCGTCGATTACAATGGAGGATTTAAAAGAACTCCCCAAGAGTCATCTAATCACACTGATGGCCATTGTAAAAGCGCAAAATAAAAGAAAAAAGCAATACATTGAACTCAAGGAAATTAGGAACTACGCACTTGAACTGGCAGATGAACATAGGATAAAAAAATTTGAATTTGAGGACTACATGAACGATCTTCTTGATAGAAAAATAATCGAAATGAAATCGTTAAAGGAAATTGGAATGAACATAACATCATTGGTTGAATTAGAACCTTTATTAGAACAACAAATAAATAAAAAATAAATGGATTTTGATAGCAAGATCATTATAGAAAATGGAATTGGAACGATAGGCAAAATTAAGATAATTAAAGCATTGGCTGAAGAAAATAAAATGGTAACTATTTATGTCCTCCATAAAAGAACAGGATTAAAAAGGGAAGATATCAAACGAAATTTAAAAGACCTCCTCAGTATTGATTGGATCAAGGAAAAACGAATGGCAAATACAATGTACCATCTTAACAGAGATAATGAATATGTGAATGCAATCCTTAGTTTTTTTGCTAATGTAGGTTATATTGGGCAACCTTGAGATAGTTTTAGTCTTGTAAGTAGTGAGAATATCATATTATGATGTTGTTGACGTTTTTTTCTTTAATTTCCATTAAACTTGTCAAATTGTGAAATAGTCTGAAAACGATTAAAAAGGTGAGAATATAAAGTCTAATGTGCGGTATAAATATATTAAACCCAGTAACAAATTTCCAAAATTCATTTTTATTACTGGAGGAGTAATGTCAGGTCTTGGAAAAGGAATAGTTGCTTCTTCGGTAGCAAAGCTATTGCAGCTAACTGGCTTAAAGGTAACCTGTACGAAAATTGATCCGTATGTAAATTACGATGCAGGAACGATGAACCCTACGGCACATGGGGAGGTCTTTGTTACAGACGATGGCGGGGAGTGTGATATGGATATGGGAAATTATGAGAGATTTCTTAATAGTCCTATGACAAAATGGCATAATATTACTACTGGAAGGATCTATTCTGATGTAATAAAGGCCGAAAGAGAAGGCAAGTATTTGGGCCAATGTGTTCAGATAATTCCTCACGTGACTGACGTAATAAAGAAGAGTTTGAAAAACCTTGCTAAAGACTATGATGTTTTAGTTGTTGAATGTGGTGGTACTGTTGGTGACATAGAGAGTCTGCCATTTTTAGAATCATTCAGACAAATGGAGTTAGAAGAAGGTGATTCAGAAACACTATTTATACATGTGACCTTAGCTCCAATTTTGGATGTGGTTGGGGAACAAAAAACCAAACCCACACAACATAGTGTTCAGGAACTCCGAAGGATTGGAATTCATCCCTACATCCTAGCGGTCAGATGCCAAAAACCATTGAATAAAGAAGCAAGACACAAAATTTCAATGTTTGCGAGCATCAAAGAGGAATGTGTTATATCATGTCATGATTGTTCCTCGATTTATGATGTCCCAGAAATATTAAAAGATCAGGGAATAATTGATGTTATCTCGGACAAGCTTGAACTGAAAAACCGTAAAATAAGATGGACCGAGTGGAAAAAAGTAACAGATTCTTTCGTTAATTTTTCAGGTAATGTCAACATAGGAATTGTTGGTAAATATGTAAATTTACCGGATAGTTATGTGAGCGTTTACCAAGCATTACTTCATTCATCTGCGAGATTGGGGAGAAAATTAAATGTTGAATGGATTGATTCTGAAAAATTTGAAAATGGTAGTAAGAATGAGGTGAAAGTTTTGAACAAGTTTGATGGGATACTTGTCCCAGGCGGATTTGGAACTAGGGGAAGTGAAGGAATTATAAATTCAATTAAATTTGTCAGGGAGAAGAATATACCATTCTTAGGAATTTGTTTCGGATTTCAATTATCTTTAATTGAATTTGCAAGAAATCAATGCGCCATAACTGATGCTAGTTCCCAGGAATTTAACCCCGATGACGATAACTCATTGGTAAAATTCATGCCAGAACAGGAGCATGCTCTTAACCTTGGTGGTTCAATGAGATTGGGAAAACATGATATAACAATAGTACCCAGGACATTGGCCGACAAAATATACCAGAATAATAAAATCCAACGAAGACATAGACATAGATATGAATTTAATCAGGACTATCGACAAATCATGGAAAAAAAAGGAATGGTATTATCAGGTCATTCCGATATGGGTAGAAGAATTGAAATTCTTGAAATTCCTTCAAACAAGTTCTTTTTTGCCGTCCAGTATCATTCTGAATTTAACAGTATACCAGGAAGACCAGAAGAAGCTTTTAAGGCGTTTATAACATCTTGCGCATAAGTCAGAGCTTTAGGTATAACTCATACGTTTTTTGTCTGGCATCACGTAAGGAGGTCTTTTTCCTAACATATCCGCGTTGGATAAGATGGCTCAATGATAATCTTATAGTTCTCTCTGGAAGCATCGTTCTCTTACTCAAATCCTTTTGACTCAATTCACCTTCGTATTCAAGTGTTTTTAAAATCAATTTGGCACTTGGCGGCATGTCGAGTAAGTCTTCTGCCAGCTTTACCTTTTTAGCAATAATATCCATGGGAGAATCCTTAATCAATCTCACAAATTTTGCTGGGAATTCATGTTTTTCACATATAATGTTTTTTCTGACAGCTACCCGTTTTCCTCCATCCAGGATTACTTCACACAGATACCTGCTGAGTATATCTTCAATTTCCAATTTATCGGTATTGGGGACTATAAGAGGTCTGCGAGTATTGTCCATAGAATTAACTGGAACAATGACAAATACCTGCGACCTTTGCAAAACCATTGGGCCTCCTGCGGACATACAATAGGCAGTCGATCCAATTGGAGTCGAAATGATAACTCCATCACTGTTATCATGCCAGATATCATTACCATTAATTTTCAATATGTATTCCATTAGGGTTGCACTTTTTCTTGGAAAGAGAGAAATATCATTTAGTACCGGTTCAACTTCTTTACCATCTACATTAACTGAAAGTCTGCATACATTATCTATTTGGTAATCACCTTTTTTTATTCTACCTATAGATTTTTTTAAATCACTGACATCAATTTGCCCTAAGAAACCGGTTGAATCTGATTCAAATATTCCAAGTACGGGGACAGAGAAATCTTTAACATAATGCGAATAATCAAGTATTGCTCGATCTCCCCCAGCAGTAATTACAATATCCACATTTGAAGTCATCACTTTATCAGATCTTTTTATTATCTCTGAATCGATACTTTCATCATCTAGAATTTTCTTGATTTTGCTTATTAGACTATCATCCCTGGAGCTTAGACTTGAGATAGCCACTTTCATTTTAATTATTAAAAGTCAACAGATACTCAAATTTAAACGTGATTTATGATTATGCTAAAGAATTTCATAATTCATTATATTGTAATAATACGAAGCATTTTCTTCTATTGCCTTCCTGGAGGGTATTTTTTTAATACCAACTTCTTTTGTTTGGAGTGCCGCTGTTAGAGCTCCCGCTGCAAAACAAAATGCCCATACGGAATCTTTTTCTTTTACAATAGTGCACGCAAATGATGAAGCTATGATATCTCCTGATCCTGTTGAATCAGGAGTATCAATCTTGGGTAATTTTAACCAATACCGTCTATCCCTTTCAAGAAGATGGATAATCTGATCTTCTGTGTATAATACATAATCTATTTTATATCTGGTATTAATTTTTTTCATTCCATCTATACCCTGAAGACCATTTGTAAAGCAGGATATTTCTTTACTGTTTAGTTTTATTCCATTTACATTATTGATGGGTATATTGATATTACTTTTTATTGATATTCTTCCAGCGGAATCAACAGATCTTGTATAACCCTGTGGGTCCAATATAATAAACTGATTATTTTCCCTTGCTGAAGCAAGATATTGCAATATATCAAGAGACACTTCATCAAAAACTGGACTTATTATCCAGCAATCTGATTTCGCTGATTTTATTTCTTCGATATCTATTGCACTAGATTTTGACTCGAGGATTAATTCACGATCATTTTCAAAGTTCCTTAAAATGAATCTCGTCGTTGGCAGATCTAGAGAATTAGTGACATTGAATTTAATTCCCTGCTTTTTTAGATATTCAAGATACTTGGGATCAAGATCTTTTCCAAAATGAGTAAAGAGCGTCGTGTCAAAACCAAATTTACTTGCAGTTATACCACAATAAGCTGCGGGTCCACCTAAGCTTTGACTTGACTTCATATCTCTGGAAACAATCTCGTCTACGACCAGATTTGACAGTATAGCGACCTTCATCTTGGAATATCATCATTAATTCTATTGCTTTGATAAATGTTGACTTGGATACCATAAGAAGATTTAAAAGATTAAGAAATAGTATTTGTATGATGCCAAAGAAAAGGACAAGCAGAGGACGCACGAAAGGTGGGAAAGGAAGCTCAGGAACAGTTCATTGTAGTCAGTGCGGAGCTATGGTTCCCAGGGATAAGGCAAAAAAAGTTACTGGTAGAATTACATTAGTAGAACCCACTTTGGCAAAGGAATTAAGAGCTCAAGGAGCATATATTGCACCTTCGATGGATGTCAAATTTTATTGTGTTTCTTGCGCTGTACATAGAGGAATAGTAAAAGTAAGATCAGAAATGGAACGCAGAAGGACAGGAAGACTTGGATAAAATATAGCGTTATATCCTCTTTAGAACAAACCAAAATCTTTGAATAAAGGAAAAGCTTGAGAGTATAATAATAATTATAATTCCCCACTGAATCGATCCTGAAATTGGAATAAAACCGCATATTGATAAGATTAGCAGCCTTTCAGCTCTTTCTCCTATTCCTACACCTTTAAGCTCTATACCCAATGATTCTGCTCTTGCTCTAATATAGCTAACTAGAATAGACGTTGATAGAGCAATCATTGCTAAAATAGGACTTGATAGGCCGCCAATTGCTATTCCTATAAAAATTAGAGCTTCAGAAATTTTATCAAAATTAGAATCCAGAAACGCACCTCTGGAGGTAGATCTCTTAGATACTCGGGCTACACTTCCATCCACAATGTCAAAGAAGCCCGAAATCAGAAGCATAATACTTGCAAATATTTGAGAGGGAAACACTATACCCTGTTCACTTAAAAAATTTGAAAGACCAAAGAAAATGCTTGATAATATGGCGAATGCAAATGCAATCATACTCCAAAATGTTGGTGATAAACCAAGTGAACCGAAATTATTTCCTATAAGCGTTGTAATGGGAACTAATTTTTCTCTAAACCTATTAAGCAAGTATTAACCTAATATTTATGCACCTGGCAAATATTCTTTGTTATACAAATTGTGTACGAATATTAAATCAAAATATACGACTTGAACCGGCTGAATCAAAAACCTAAATTATCTTCGAATAATAGATAATGTCGAAACTAAGAAAGGATCTTGTGCCTTTAATTTGCTACATTTCTTCTGAATTACAGTCGACAGTTTTTTCTATTGGTAGTTTTGGCAATTTTGGGTCCTGTAGATTTTCTATCAATTTCCAGTTATTTGCTAATTTAACTGCATCAATCTCACATTTGGTAATAGCTTTATTTTGATAATTGACAATAGGATTCATTAGATCATGAAAGTTTGAATGTGCTAGTCCAAGGGCATGTCCTATTTCATGTTTTAATACAAGACTCAGAGTATCTTCATTGATCTTGTCTTCATTAAAATTTACAGAAATACGTATTTTGACGCTTTTTATGAAGCCTTTTTCATCCAGAACGCTAGTAGTTTGACCGACAGTTTCTTCACCTTTATGTTCAAAAATGATTAGAACATCTGCATTGGTTGCATCCTTAACTTCCATAAATTTCACATTCTCCAGCTTCGAATTCCATTCCTCAAAAGAATCTCTTACCAAGGTATCTTTCTGGTGATTATTACTGTCGGTATGAAATGTCAATACACCATTATTTAGTCTATCACCCCAAGTACAGCATATCTGTAAGATATTCTGGCCATTTTCTCGAGTCAAGTTATTGAATTCAGAAAAAGATTCGGGGTATGTCAAAATTGCTACCATGATTAATACATCTAGCGTGATTTTGAAATTACCTATATTTTTCAATTATATCAAGTAGTCTTATTCTACATTCTGTGTATATTATAATGCTTGATGAATTACAAATAAAGCCAAGGCATTATCATTGTGCGATTAGTGTGTGAGGATTTTGATCATCACTAGCGTACCGTCAAAGTGGACCATCCAATTGTAAGTCCTACGAAAATACTGCTAGGCATAATTTCCCTTGATTGATGATCTTGCACCGCATGCCTCACATACAAGAAAGCCTAATTTTTTGGTTTTTTCTGTTCTTGTGTCTGGACTTTGACAGACAGGACATATGACATAGTCCCTTACGTACCTTTCCATTAGGGCTCCAAAAGATGACGGTTCCTTGCGACCTAGAAAAATAACCCTTTCACCGGCAATATATCCTGCAGACGCAAGCTCTTTATTCAAATAAAGTAATAGCTTTTCAGGTTCCCTCCTTAATGCCTTAGGAAATTCCATGAAATTTCTAAAAATTGTTCGCTGACCTACCCAGATAATTTGAGGCTTTGGAATCTCCAGTCTTGCTGAATCCTTCTTTGAAGCATTAGCCAAATCTCCCTGAATTCTACTTAGGAGACTTTCATACGATTTATCTACCTTATGCATACTATTGGATACAATCAAGGCTTTAATGTTCTTTATCATGCAAGAAAATTACATGCTAATTTTTCATGTTAACATTGTCCAATAAATCAATTAGTTATCGGTAAGAAAAGAGAACAATTCTAATTAGAAGGATATCTCAGCTGCCATGCTATCATGAAATTTCTATTATTCGGCCCATTCCTTAAGCCAATATAAGAACGGTATAATTGGATCATCATAAGGCAATTTAGCAGAATCCTTAACGTTGAACCCAAGTAAGAGCATACGTCCTTCTAGTTGTTCCACTAGATCTGCAGGTAAATTAATACCTTTAAGAGGATTGGATAACTTGAAAAAGTAATCTTGTTTGTAGTAGGCAAGATGCCATGCATAACATTCTGATAGAATCGTTGGATCTTTTGATATTCTTTTAGTTATATCAAAATTCACTTTCTTATTGCTATTCTTACTATTTGAATCAATCAAAATTTGCATTGATCTTTTGTTGAAATTCTCTCTCAGCATTTCTTGGTTCATAGTAATAGGATTGTTTGCATAAATTCTAACCTGGCTTGCAACTTGGTCCATCGTTTTTCTTGCTATATCTTTAACATTGGTAATTTCCAGTTGCCCATTTACTCTGTGATCCTTACCAAAAATGTAAAAGGAAGCAACTAATTCGTCTTTTTGGGTGAACGGCAAGTTGGTTTTTCCGTTTATAAAGTTTAACACTCTATACGAAAAATCTCTGGGGATAAAAATTCCCATATATGAATCAGATATTATCAACTTTTGTCTTCACGGGAAATTTAGGTAAAGAATAGCAAAAAGGGATAAAAATATTTTTTTTGGAAAAAATGAGGAAAAGATTACCTAGTGTGCATGTGGCGGAGGCGCACTACCTTTTGACAAAGCTTCATTGAACGTACCTGAAGCCTTTTCATGAAATTCAAGTGAAGCTTGATCTACTTTTACAGCTTGTGGTGGACAAACTGAAACACAGGCCATACACCAAATGCAATCATGTTCACGTATTGCATCTGCCTTATCGGTATAATCTTTACGTTCTTCTTTCACCGTACTGCCTGTTCCCTTCCATGTCTGTTTTGTTGCTTCTGTAGCAGGAACATCATGTTCTGTTCTATACCACTGGAATACCTGTACAGGACATGCTTCGATACAAGCACCATCGGCAACACATGAGTCCCAATCAACTGCTACCATAGTACCGCTCACACCAAGAGGTACGATTTGTTCACCCCTTGCTGCATAGGCAGCCTTTACTTCTTCGTTTTCTGCAGCTTCTTGTAGTTTTCCTGGTCCCCACATAAAATGGAAATGTTCACCATCGTCAAGTTGTATCTTACCACTGACTTCATGATTTTTTGGAAAGTCCGGATCTATAGGCATGTTTATCGTTTTGATCTTTGTCTGAATATTATATAAACCATATGTGTAAAAGTTATCAAAATGCATCTTGCCACCCTTAATTATTCAAGTAGGTACTAGGAGTTAATTTTCTGTGATCCAATTTTGTAGATTTATTCATATTAATTGAAAATCTAGCTATGACTTTATGGCTTCTTCAACTTTACTCGCTATTAAATTTATATCCTCTTCTGTCAGCGATGGATGCACGGGTAATGACAGAACACTTTTCGAAGCCCATTCTGTTATTTTAAGATCTCCATTATGAAATTTTGAATAGTACGGAGTTTGATGAACTGGCGGATCATAATAGATGGTTGCACCGATTCCATTATCATTTAACAATTTTTTGACTCTATTCCGAAAATTATTGAAGGCCACGGTATAAAGATACCAATTATATTTAACTCTAGGATTTTCTTGTGGAAGAACTATATCATGGTTGGCAGTCTTAGCTCTTAATAGTTCTTCTAGTTTTTTTGCATTAATCGTTCTTTTATGCAACATGGATTGAATTTTTTTCATCTGAGTTTTTGCAATTGCTGCAGAGATTTCTGGTAATCGCATATTGAATCCAATTATTCGGGTATCATATCCACTCACCATTCCGTGATTTCTTATCATTCTAAGTTTTTCTGCAAATTCATCGCTATTGGTAGTGATTGCGCCTCCCTCTCCCGAAGTTAGGACTTTTGATGCGTACATGCTAAAACATCCCATTTCACCGAGAGTTCCTGTCTGTTTTCCATCATATGAAGAGCCTAAAGACTGGCAAGCATCCTCAATTACCAATAAGGAATGCTTGCTAGCAAATTCTACTATTTCATCCATTTTTGCAGGGTGACCGTACAAGTGAACAGGGATTATGGCCCTAGTTCTTTTGGTAATCTTCTCTTCTAGATCGAGAGGGTTTATTGTATAGGTATCTTTTTCAATATCCACGAAGACAGGTTTGGCTCCTGTACAGGCAACTGAATTTGCAGTTGCAACAAATGTAAATGAAGGAATCAAAATTTCATCGCCTTCTTTAATCCCAGCCGCAAGAATAGAGGCATGTAAAGCCGCAGTCCCAGAATTTACCGCAACAGCATGCTTGACATGTAAGAAATTAGCCAGTAACCCTTCAAAATCTTGAACCCTTTTTCCACCTAAATTGGAAGCGGAGGTTAAAATTCCTTCATCCAATACCTTTAGAATTTCTTCTCTTTCAGTATCATCAAGTTGTGGTTTATTAATTGGTATCATTTATGATTCACTACGCTAGCAATTACTATCATACGAAATAAATGCTATTCATAATTAAAACGACTAGATCTACTTATTTACGGTCCATTTAAACAAATAAAAATAAGAAATAGTCCTAGAAGCTCAAGCAGATGTGGCAGAGTGGTCTTCTTAGAATTAAGAACACAATAATGCGTCGGCCTTGAGTTTTGGCCGAAAGAAAGCCGATTCGCCTTCGGGCGAGCAGGAGTTCAAATCTCCTCATCTGCGTTATGGTTTGTCAGAAATATTTTCCAAGTAACTATATTGCGACTGTAATGAAAAAATATTGAATAGAATTATAAAAAATCAAATCTAATGCAGGACATGGAAAGAAGACAACTACTTCGACTTGTTATCCCTTCGGTTCTTATAATAATTGTAAGCATATTAACTATGAAATTTTCACCTTCTGAAACAGTGGTTCCATTACCTTCACCAGTATTGAATTCAAGTAATTTGACAGGTGGCAAAGGAGTAGAAATTATTGCGGAAAGATTGCAAGCTCCAACGTCTATTGATGTAGCTGAGGATGGAAAAATTTTTTTCACAGAAAAACATGGAAGTATCAGAGTTGTTGAGAATGGTACTCTATTAGCAGAACCGGTTGGCGATATAAAAGTTGAAAATCTTGTGAACGCCGGCTTGTTGGGTCTTGCATTACATCCAAACTTTACGCAGAATCATTTGTTTTATGTATATTACACATATTCAAACAACACAGGATTATTCAATAAGGTTTTGATGCTCAAAGAAAACAAGAATAGAATAGTTGATTCTAGGACAATACTGGATGGCATTCCTGGAAGTGAGTTTCGTGATGGTGGCCGTATTAAATTTGGTCCGGATGAAAAATTATATGTATCAACAGGAGATGCTTCAGTTCCAGAATTATCTCAGAACTTGAATTCTCTGGCAGGAAAAATTCTCCGTGTTAATGAAGATGGAACTATTCCACAAGATAATCCATTTTCAAATTCCTCAGTATATGCATATGGTTTCAGGAATGTGCAAGGATTAGCATGGGATCCTTATAGTGGTGAGCTGTATGCTTCTGATCAGGGGGCAGCAGGTAGTGACGAAATAAATTTAATATCCCCTGGCAAAAATTATGGTTGGCCAGATGGAGAATGCAGTAAAAATACTAAAAACTCTCCGGCTTTGGTTTGTTTTAATCCATCCCTAGAGCCTTCCGGAATCACCTTTGCCTCATCGAATAAGTTGGGATACAAGGATCATCTTATCGTCGCTACACTGAAGGCGTCACATTTGAGAGAAATCGATCTTAAAACTGGGGGTCAAAACACCATCCTTGTTGGTTATGGTCGCCTTATTGATGTCGTTGAATCTGCAGATGGATCAATTTATGTTCTTACGAGTAATACTGACGGGAGCGGATCGCCGCAACAGGGTGATGACAAAATATTAAGGCTCACAAGATCATAGTAGTCGTACCAATGAATAGAGAAAAGAAATTCTATGAGATGAATCTTGACCAAAGATTATCGTTAATCGCTTCAAAAACCAATCTTACAAAAAATGAAATTTCGAGTGCTGTAAATGAAGCGTTGCCTTTTGACATAATCAACAGAATGGTAGAAAATGCAATAGGATTTTTTTCACTTCCCCTTGGCATAGCAACGAATTTTGTAATTAATGGAAAAGAATACTTGGTTCCTATGGCCATTGAAGAACCGTCTGTTATCGCGGGCGCGAGTCATGCTGCAAAACTAGCCAAGGCTACTGGAGGATTTAAGGCAAGTTCTGACAGTTCTATAATGAGAGGCCAGATTCAGGTGACTAACCTGTTAGATATCAAGAAAGCTATGCGTATTATCTCAAAGAACAAGGCGTCTCTACTCACTGGTGCAAATTCCTGTTCAAAAAATGTTAAGGCATTGGATCTAAAAACAAGAGTGGTTAAAAATGAAATTGAGAAAGGGAAAATGCTTGTTGCAGAACTGTATGTTGATTGTAAGGATTCGATGGGTGCTAATACCATAAATTCAATGTGCGAACTATTGGGTCCTGAAATAGAAAGAAAAACAAATGGTAAAGTTATAGTAAAAATACTTTCCAATTATGCGACAGAGAGAATTGCAACAAGTAAAGCTACTCTAAAGAAAGAAGAACTTGGTGGCGCCGAAGTAGTTGACAGGATACTCTCTGCTTATGCTTTTGCATTCTCTGATCCGCATAGAGCCGTAACTCATAACAAAGGCATTATGAATGGAGTAGATGCAGTTTCTATTGCAACAGGTCAAGATTTTCGTGCCATAGAGGCTGCCGCTCATGCCTATGCATCCAGAGATGGGAAGTACAGGACGCTTAGTACTTTTTCAAAGTCATCTAATGGGGATCTAATTGGGAAGTTAGAGATTCCATTGTCAGTAGGCATAGTAGGAGGGGTATCTAGAGTTCATCCCGTTGCGAAAATGGGTTTGGAAATATTAGGAGCAAAATCGGCAGGTGAGCTTGCATGTGTTATAGCATCCGTAGGACTTGCCCAAAATTTTGCAGCAATCAAGGCACTATCAGCAGAAGGAATTCAAAAGGGGCATATGAAATTACACGCAAAGAATATTGCGGTAGCAGCTGGGGCCACTGGTCATATAGTTGATATTGTGTCTGAAACTATGTATAGAGAATCAAACATAAATTTGGACAACGCAAGGACAATTCTACATGAATTGCAAGATAGAACGGACAGTTCAACCTAAATTGTTTTTATAAATAATTTTGATGAAGTTATCATGTCATTTATCATAATATATCAAAACAAAATTCTCTACAAATGATTTTTCAATAGAAATATATCCTATAAAGATTCTTCGAGTATAAGATGGCAAAAGTAAAATTTGCGATACCAAAAGGCAGTATCGAAGATGCAACATTTAAAATCCTTGAAGAAGCATGGCAACCGGTTAGGGGTCGTGGTAGAACCTACAGAGTTAAGCTAAGCGATCCTGAAATAGAAGTAAAAATTTTGAGACCACAAGAAATTCCTACATATGTCCAAGAGGGTTTTTATGATATAGGAATTACTGGTAAAGATTGGATTGTTGAGGCAAGCGCAGACGTCAAGATTTTACTAGATTTAGAATATGGTCAAGTAAATCAGGTCATAGCGATTCCGGAAAATTTTAAGTACAACAATGTAACTGAATTGATAGAGGGTTTCGCAAAGGAGAAACGAACCCTGAGAATTTCGTCTGAGTATCTTACGACTACTTCAGCTCTCATACGTTCTAACAAATCATATCAAAAATATTATGGCGATGTTAGGCCAATGATAATTACACCGTGGATGAGGATTGGTGAAAATAGAATGGTTGAAATCTTTCTGTCCTTCGGTGCCACCGAAGCCAAACCCCCCGAAGATGTAGATGCTATTTGTGATATTACTGAAACAGGAACGACACTGGTTCAAAACAACCTAAAGCTTATAGAGACCGTTGCTCATTCAAGTGCTCAATTAATTGCAAATAAGAATTCATTAGAAAACAAGATAAAATCCGAAAAAATCGCAGACATACTTGCTCTTGTTAAGGGAGTAGTCGAAGCAAGGAAAAAACTTCATATTTTTGTTAACGTGAAAGAAGAAAATTTGCAGAAATTGTTGAAAAGCTTGCCTGCCTTAAAGAGACCCACAATAAGCAAATTGAGTGAAGAAGGCTGGTATGGAGTTAACACGGTCATTGATAAAAATGAGTTCATAAAGATAGTTCCAAAGTTAAGAGAGATAGCTCAGGGACTCGTAGTGTTGCAACCAAAGCAAATACTCCCATTAGAGGAACTAAAACAGGTTATGGGTCAGTGATAAAAAAAATACAAGTAAAGAATGGAACAATGGAAGCAACCCTAATTCGTGGTTTAAATCGTATACCTCAGAATAGTCTTATTGTTCAAAAAATAATCAACGATGTTATCAAATTTGGAGATAATGCAATAATAAACTATACCAAAAAATATGATAATGTAAAAATCGATTCTATTGTAGTAGATAAAGAAGAATTTAAAAAAGCTTACCAAGAGGTTACAATGAATCAATTGAATTCTCTTAAAAAAAGTAAAAAGCTTCTTGAAAAGAATGAAAAAATGTTATTACGACGATTGACTGGAATTATATCATCAACAGATGGAGTCAAAATTGAAAGAATTGTCAAACCCATAGACAGTGTTGGCTGTTACATCCCTGGAGGTAAAGCACGATATCCAAGTACATTGATAATGTGTGCTGTTCCTGCGTTAATTGCAAATGTTAGCAGAATAGCGGTAGTGAGCCCTCCCATGAAAAATGGTAATATCGATCCCCTCACACTTGTAGCTGCCGATATATGTGGTATAGACGAAGTATATAGAGTGGGCGGAGCTCAAGCCGTGGCAGCTCTTGCATATGGGACTGAAACAATAAAGAAGGTAGATAAAATTGTAGGTCCTGGAGGTTTATTTGTTAATATTGCAAAATCATTTGTTAGTAACAAGACTGATATTGATATGATAGCGGGTCCAACCGAACTTTTAATATATGCAGATTCCACGTCTGATCCCAAATTTGTAGTCAAGGATTTAATTTCACAGGCAGAACACAGTCAGGATACAATTTGTGGTGTGATTACTACTTCAAATGATATGATTGGAAAATTAGAAAAAGAAATAGACAGGGCATTAAATAGTTCCTTACCAAGATTGAACATAGTATCAACAAGTTTTAAGAATAATGCCTTTTTAGCATTGTGTAACACCGAAGAAAAAGCGATTTTATTCATTAACAAATTAGCACCTGAACATCTTGAAGTTTTGACGGAAAATCCTAGAAAAATAGCGTCTGAGATTAGTACTGCAGGTGTCATTTTACTAGGTAAATATAGTCCTTCGTCGGCAAGTGATTATTGTCTTGGCTCAAATCATGTGTTACCAACTATGGAATTTGGCAAGTCTAAATCCTCCCTATCTATACTTGACTTTATGAAATTAGTTAACCACATTACAGTTACAAGAAGAGGTCTACAATCGGTTAAAAATTGCGTAAAGGAATTAGCATTTGCTGAAGGTTTACCGAACCATTATTATGCTATAGAAGAGAGGTTCAAAAACTGAATTGACAGATTGGCTAATGAAAGAAATGAAGAAAATTTCGATGGTTGAAAAATACGCAACACCTTCTAAAAGCAATTATTTTAAATTGGATGCAAATGAAAATCTCGTTTTAGACAAAAATTTCCTTACAAACATTTCTTTAGATAGTTTAGAAAAAATTGATCTGAGAAAATATCCGATTGAGCTTTATGATAAGTTATACAAAAAACTCTCAGATTATTTGATGATTGGTGAAAAATCACTGGTATTGGGAAGCGGTTCTGATCAGATTATTGATTTACTTTTAACACTAATAGGAAGAGGACGAAGGCTAACTTCCATTTACCCAACCTTTTCTTATTTTAAAACAAGATGTCAATTACACGGAATACTACTCTCTGAAATAATGTTATCTTCTATCGATAACACTCTTGATAGTGAAAAATTCATTGAGGACGCAAGAAAATCTCATGCAATATATTTATGCTCACCAAATAACCCAACAGGAAATCAATTTGAAAGATCGCAAATTCTAGATATTTTGAGTACCTTGAAAAATAATCTGGTAATAATAGATGAAGCATACGTAGAATTTGCAAAATATTCCTTAACCAGGTATACGCAAGAATTTCCAAATCTTGTAATTCTTCGTACATTTTCAAAGGCGATGGGCTTAGCCGGTGCAAGGATAGGATACATGGTAGCAAATGAGGAAATTGCAGAATTATTTAAAAATAGGATTCAGTCGCCATATGCAGTAAACAGCATTTCACTTGCTATCGCAATTTCAGTTATCTCTAATCCAGAAAAAGTGGAAAAAAGTATATCACTAATAAGAGATGAAAGAGAGAAACTTTACCAGAACCTCTCAAAAATTAAAAAAATAGATGTTTACAAGTCAGATGCAAATTTTCTTTTTATAAAATGTAACGAAGAATATAATAGAATTATAGAGGCTTTAGAAAATACAAAACTAATTGTAAAGGCTTTTGACAACATTGAGAGCTATGGAAATTGCATTAGAATAACGATAGGTACAAAAAAAATAAATAATAAAATATTGTCAGTATTTAACAATATTCAATAAATTTAAAGTAGACTAGATTAGAATGAATTCAAAAAAGTGTATTATTTTTGATATCGATGGAGTGTTGATTGATACCAGAAAATCATACAACAAGACAATAAAAAAAACAGTACAATACCTGGTTAGGTACATCGATCCTACTATTGGCAATGTAACAAGATTAGTTAGTGATAGATTGATTTTCAATTTTCGTAAATCTGGAATGTTTAACAATGATATTGATACAAGCTATGCATTTATACTGAGCATACTATGTGGTCCATCTAAAATTTCTGATTTAGATTTTTTTATAGAAAATATTACAAACAATGCAACAATAAACGGAATAGTCTCTGTAGAAAATTTTCTCCAAAGCTATTCCAAAGGCCGCCTAAGTGAGATTAAAAAGTTACTAAATTATCCAGGTGATATTGACAGTAGCATGTTGACTCGGGTTTTTGACGAATACTTCTATGGGCCACATTTGTTCAAAAAACATCACAATGCGATTCCCAAATATTACTTTGACAAGCCGCTCATCCAAAATGACACCCTTCTGGTGCGTCATTCAACCATGAAGAAGATATCAAATATTTTTGATAAAAGAGTAGGAATTGTTTCTGGTAGAAGTAAAACAGCAGCAAAGTATTCTATGAAATCAATCTTTAATTTTTTTGACACCAATGGTTCAATTTACTTAGAGGATGAAAAAAGAGAGATGGGCAAGCCGAACCCCTCAGCATTAATAAAATGCGTCAAAAGTTTTGGAGTGAGAAATGCTTATTATGTTGGAGACTCCGCAGAGGATTTGTTTATGGTACAGAAGGCAAAAAGAGTGTCGAATATACACGTTGAATTAATTGGAATATGTGCCTCTAATGCAAGATCAAATCAAGTAAGGAATTTGTTCAATAATAATGGAACTTCTGTAATCGTAAGAGAAGTTAATGAATTACCGAACATATTAAATAAAGTTATGACCCATTTTTAGATACCAATTGTCAGATACTGATAAACTTAGGACTGCATCGCTGAGCAGAACTACATCCGAAACAACGATAAGCATAAATGTAAATCTTGATGGCGATGGTAGGGCACAGATCGCCAGTGGTTTAAAATTTCTAGATCACCTCATAACAACGTTTTGCAAATACAGCCTAGTTGACATTGAAGCTGATGTTAAATCACATGATTCAATCCTACATCATTTAATAGAAGACATCGCTATTTGCATCGGACAGGGACTGGATAAGGCATTAGGAGACAGAGCCAGAATAATGAGATTTGGCTATGCTATTGTGCCTATGGACGACTCGAGGAGCAATTCAGCAATTGATTTGGTTAGGAGACAGTTCTCTAAATTTGAACTAAATTTGGAAAGGAATGAAGTAGAAGGTATAGTTAAGGAGGATATTGAACACTTCTTCAGATCTTTGCTACAAAATCTTGTGGCCTGTACACACATATTAGTGGAATATGGAAAAGATGATCATCATAAATTAGAATCTGCTATGAAGAGTTTCGCCATTGCGTTTAGAAATGCAGCTGCTATTGATCAAAGGAGAAAAGGTTTACCAAGTACTAAAGACATGATGTAAATGACTAAGATAGCTATTTTTGATTTTGGGGCAGGAAATCTATTTAATTTGCACCAATCCCTTCTCAGAAATGGTGCACATTCTGTAGATATTATAAGAACTCTAAAAGAATTGGAAAAATATGATGGGCTAGTTTTACCAGGAGTTGGTAATTTTGATAACGCAATTAGTTCCATACGAAGAGATGCAGTATCACTCAATACCGCCGTAGATAATGGAATGCCTATACTTGGCATATGTCTAGGATTGGAAATGTTATTCAATAAAAGTGAGGAGGGAGTTCTTGAGGGACTTAAGTTAATAGAAGGCGATGTAATGATGCTTTCAAAAAAGAAAGTTAAAGTTCCTCACATCGGTTGGAATAATTTAAGAATTGTGAAAAGAGAAAGTAATCTACTTAAAGGGATTCCGCAAGATTCCTGGGTATATTTTGTTCATTCCTATCATATTGAGCCTGAAGATAAAAATCTTATTGCTGCAATAGCTGATTATGGCTCGATGTTGCCTGTAGTGATTGAACGCTCCAATCTTTTCGGCACACAATTTCACCCTGAAAAATCGGGAAAAATTGGAGCCCAGATTGTGAAAAATTTTATCAAAATTTGTGAAAAAAGCGAATGAGGGTACTAGCGGCAATAGACATAATGAATGGGGATGTAGTTAGGTTAACGAAGGGAGACCAATCAACCAAGAAGGTATATAGTAATAATCCCGTTCAAGTGGCAAAAAAATGGGAAAAAGAGGGGGCGGATATGTTGCATATCATTGACCTTGATGCAGCATTTGGTAATGAACCTAATAACTTGTCAACAATCGTTGAAATATTGCATTCGGTAAATATTCCAATCCAGATTGGAGGAGGTATTCGTAATATAGAAAATTTTGAAAAAATTGCTAAGATGGGGTTTTCAAAAATTGTGGTTGGTACTATGGCGTATCGAAATTTGGATCAGTTACGTTTGCTTAGGAGAAATTACAGTGACAGGATTGTCATTTCACTAGACGAGATAAATGGAAGGGTTATGATTGATGGTTGGAAATCCTCTTCGAATTATAAAATTGAAGATGCAATAAGTAAGTTCAATAAACTAGGAATAAACATTTTTCTCCTGACCAGCATAATTAAAGATGGAACACTGTCAGGACCAGACGTTGTCACTTTAAATAGCATTAATGCTGATCGAAATTCAAGAATAATAGCCAGTGGAGGAATTTCAAGTTTGGTAGATGTATTAAGGGTTAGATCTATTGGATGCGATAGTGTTATTCTTGGGAAGGCATTATATGAAGACAGATTGGATATTAAGAAGGTGAAAGCAATAGCGTAATGCCCCTATCTAAGAGAATCATTCCTTGTCTAGATGTTGATAATGGAAGAGTAGTTAAAGGAATCAGGTTTCGAGGAGTTAAAGACGCCGGCGATCCTGTTGAACTGGCAAGGAGATACAGCGATCAGGGAGCTGATGAACTTGTCTTCCTAGATATTACGGCTTCAAAACAGGACCGTGAAATAATGAAGAGCATAGTTAACAAAGTAGCCAGTGTAATAGACATACCTTTTACAGTGGGAGGAGGAATTAGGACACTTTCAGATGCAAGACAGATTCTCCTCAATGGAGCAGACAAAGTTTCTATCAATACTGCTAGTGTTAAAAATCCAGAATTGGTAACAGATCTGATGAAAATTTTTGGAACACAATGCGTTGTTGTGGCGATAGATGTCAAGAGAAATTTTAAAGTTGATGAAAAAAAAACAGTAATGTCCGGTCATGATAAGGATTACTACTTTGAAGTTATGATATACGGAGGGTCCAAGGGTACTGGTATTGATGCTATTCAATGGGCAAAGAAGGTGGAGGAGCTTGGGGCCGGTGAAATACTTTTGACAAGTATAGATGCAGATGGTACTAAAAATGGTTACGATATTGAATTAACAAATGCAATATGTAAGAATGTGAGAATACCTGTTATTGCATCAGGCGGCTGTGGCTCATCAGAACACATGTTTGAAGTATTTGACAAGACTGACGTCGACGCAGTTCTGGCAGCTTCGATTTTTCATTATGATAATTTAACTTTAGATAAGGTTAAGAGCTATTTGGCCGAGAAAGGAATTCAAACCAGATTATGATTTCGTAAGTATGCATTTTCAATTGATTTCAAATCTGTATTAAATAAAGGTAACAATAATAATAGTCTATATACGGAAGACGAATGCAAAAATGAATATTCCTGCTATTATTTCGATGGTTAAGAAGTAATCCTTAATTTTCTTTATTCTGCTAGCTTTTACTTTCCTGAACCCTCTAATGATATGTTGATCTCGAATAGTAACAAGAGCATATAATCTGGTTAGCGCCATCAAGAAACTTACCCCTAAATATATTGGTAGTATGAATAGATCCAGTGCATTACGTCTTAAATGCGGATAAATTTTAATCATCCTTCCAACAAGCCACAAGATAATAATTGAAATCGCTAATCCCAATTGATTTTCGATAATGGCAATTGAGAAAAATATTGGACCAAGCAGTAGTGTAAAAACTGAAATAAAACGGTCTATCATAGAGAACGCAAGGTATGGACATTTCCACACCCATCCGCTCCATAAACTCTGGAAATCAGAGTTATGACTATTTCTTGCCCATCTAATTCTTTGCCTGATAAATTGGTCAAAGCCTGGAGCGGCAGACGAATATATTATTGCAGAACTCTGATAATATGTCTTCCATCCCTCTTGTTGAACAAGTCTCGTAAAGCATTTATCTTCACCTGATTCTTTTTTTCTACCAAGAATAATCTCATTTAGGAAGAGATTCATCTTGGGCAATAGAATTTCCCTACGGTATAATGCAGTTTTCCCGCTCAGGCAAGACAGAGCTTTTCCTCCTGCCGTCTGTGCCGGCATATCTAAATGGTTTCGACTATCCCAAAAAATATCAGTCATCTTTTGCCATATTGTTCCTGTTTCAATTGGGTGAAATCTGGGAGTAACTCCTCCGATTTTTGAATCGACCTGGAATGGCCGTAGTGCATTTTCCAAGAAATTTGAATCCCACATAGTATCACTATCTGTTAAAGCAACAATTTCACCTTTTGATTCTAAAATACCGTCAACAAGGGCAGGCCTCTTCCCGGGTTTTGAGGTTACTTTCAATTTAAGGTTGTCCTTGCCTTGTTGAAACTCTTTAAATTCAGCTATGCACCCTCTGTCCGATTCATCAATAATTGCAATTATTTCAGTTGGTTTATTTTTCCACCATGATTCCAAAGATCGCCTAAAGATTTTCTGGTCTTCATTATATACAGGTATAATTACTGATACAGCAAGCCTAAGTGTATCTCGTGAATTAAGCTTAACTGATTCAGGTGTTATCGGAGAGTAAAAGGATGCAACTATTTTCTTGATAGACCATACTGTCCATCTCCAGATGCCGATTATCCCTAGCGGTATAACAAGCCAATGACCGTATAATGAACTTGGCACGAAATTTCTAACTATATAATTTTGTAAGCCATTAAATTGATAGACGATATCACTTATGTCAAACCATATCGGTGATAAAATCAGTGAAATAGCAAATCCTATCAGTATCAGGTCAAAAATTATATTGCCAAATATTCCGGTATGCTTTTGAAAAGTGGGAGTTCTGTAAGGGTTCACTGTTCTAGCTCCATTTCCATATTATTTATTAGTAACTTTTATTATGAGCTAGAAGTTAATGAGGTAAGATATTTCCTGATAATTTTTACTATATTTCTTTCTTGAAAATGAAAAGGAATTATATAAATATGATTAGTTATAACCCCCTATAATAAAGAGGGATTTCGAACGAGTAAGATAAGCATTATTGGTTCGGGCGTAGTAGGAAGCGCAACGGGCCAAGGGTTTCACAAGCTAGGTCATGAAGTCATTTTTTATGACATTTCAAAGGAAAAGCTGAGGACTTTAAAGAGTAATGGTTATAAAGTAGCAAATGATTTGGGTGATGCATTATCACAAACAGACATCTCATTCGTTTGTGTGAATACTCCAACCCATAACTCCCAACAAGACCTTTCTCAAATACTATCTGCACTTTATCAACTCGCAAACTATCTCAATACCTCTGTAAAACGTCATTTGCTGATCTTCCGGAGCACAATGTTACCTGGAACTATGCGCAGCGTAGTCGTAAACTATCTTGAAAAAAATTGCACAAAAAAGAGAGGGGTAGACTATGAGATCGCATATAATCCAGAATTTCTGAGACAAAATTCGGCATTGGATGATTTCTTCAATCCAGATAGGGTAATAATAGGAGAGGAAGGTAATAATGAATTATCAAAATTATTAGTAGATATATACCAACCATTAACAAAAAATATAATCAAAACATCGTTTGAGGCTGCAGAGCTTATCAAGTATGCATCAAATTGCTTTTTGTCATTGAAGATTTCGTTCTTTAATGAAATAGGACTGATATGTAAACACTTGGGAATAGATGATAAGGTTGTAAGTTTAGGAGTATCTTTGGATAAAAGAATTGGCAAGTATGGCACTGAATTTGGAAGACCATTTGATGGAATGTGTCTACCTAAAGACACTCAGGCACTAGCTTCATTCATAAAACAAAATAGGATTGAGCCTGACTTACTTGAAATAGTACTAAACATAAATAAGAAAATTGAGGACCTAACAACTACGAAACAACTCGTTTCGGGTGCTAGAGAAACCCATTCTTAATACCCGAATTTTTACTCTTCATTAATTTATATTGGGAGAGTTAAATTTTTCTTTAGTAATGAATTTGTCTGTTTTTGGGGTTTCATTTGTCTTTTTATTAATTCTAAATATTTCGCTGATAACTAATCTAAGTTATGGTCAAGGTGCAAAGTCCCCAGCCCTAATTGGAGTAAATATGCTAGGTTACTATACCAGTCTGCCCCAGACACGGGACTTTAAGAATCCTTTCCCTGATAACTATTATGATCAGAGTTTTAAGATAATAAAAGACGGGGGAATGAATCATGTGAGATTTGTATATTATTGGGAATCTTTTGTGAAAAATCCGATAGCATTCATAAATGAGCTAAAATTTGCCGCGATTCTTGCTGACAAATATGGAATAAAAATAATATACGATAATCACCAGTTCCATACTTCATCATGGCTTAATCCTCAAAGAGGAACAGGATTTCCAAGTTTCTTATTTCAAAATAATTCAGCATATCCATATGGTAGTGGAGGCGGACCAAAATACCCATCTGCAGCAGCGTGGTGGACTGACTGGTGGAACAGAGTGATTACAGATACAAATGGCACTGACGGTTGGAATCTACAAGCTCAATTCTTAAAAAAAGTAGTTAGTACGGTTGATAGTCATCCCAGCACCGTAGGATATGAAATATTGAGTGAACCGCAGGTACATAGTGCGGACCAGTGGGAAAAAGTTGGAAAATATAATACGTTTATGACGGACGAAATGAGGAAGGTAACCAAGAAGAACATAATATACAGCATGTCAATACCTGTTGATCTTAAGAGTAACATTGGAGTTAACGCGACAAATCTTGCAAAGATGACCCCGGCGAATAAGACAAATACTATTTTCAAATTTAGTATATACGGACTGCCATCACCGGGTAGCTACCAGGAGGAAAGATTGAAAATGTTCTTATCAGCTGGTAACCAGTCTGGGGTTCCCGTATATATTGGAGAATGGAACAATGTAGCCAGAGATAAAGTAATAAACGAAGAAGGTGACTTTGTCTATGAAATAAATCCAAAGGCAAGTGACATCACGCCAGAAGACACAACAGTGATATTAAAGAAATTTAATGAAATAGATCCATACGGATGGGCTTTTTGGTATTGGAATTTCAGGCCACACAGAGTTGAGAACTTTAATTTAGTGACAAGTGATGCTAATGAGAATTTAATTCCCACGAAATATTTTGATATCCTAAAAAATGCTGTTCACTCAGTTTATTCAGGTAAGAATCCCAAATAGCATCTCAATTTTGAACATATGAATAAAGCCTCTTCTTGATGGTAACGAGAACCAGTCATAAAAGTCATGTTTTAGAATACTAACTGATAGTGAACACCTGCATAAGGTTTAATTCATGTATAAATGTCATAGTTAATGGATAAGGAAGCTAAATGAGGCTGCAATTACAGTTAAAAGAAAAGGCACGACTACGATCACTAGTTTTCATTCTTATCCCACTTGTCCTTTCCGCCTACACTCACTTATGGAATCCTACGGGGTTTCCGTCGATACACACAGATGAGGGTCATTATCTGAGGAAAGCAATATCCACCGAAAGTGGTGATGGACTTCAGCCACAAGCTAGATATCGAGCCCCTTATTTTGGACAAATTTTTTTAGCAGGTATCTTTAGCATTATTGGTTATCCCAGTATAGTTAGTGTGGGTGAAAAGAATCCTGTTGAGCAACTATATTTGGTTCCACGCCTAATAATGGGAATTTTAGCTGTAATTGATACATTTCTTTTGTATAGAATCACAGAATATAGATATGGTAGGAATGTTGCAATTATTGCCGCGATATTATTTGCAGTAATGCCGTTTACTTGGATGACTAGAAGAATATTTCTAGAGTCAATTCAGCTTCCCTTCATTTTAACGTCAATACTACTCATCCTTAGTCTTGGTAGGCATAAGCAGGAGCAACCACAACCGCAACAACAAGACCAACAACCAAAGCAGGAACAGAAACAATATATGAGGCTTACATTGATTGTCTCTGGAATTTTTCTAGGTCTTGCTATATTTACCAAGATACCTGCTTTCACAATAATCCCATTGGGCATTACAATGATATATTTAGTTACTAGAAAAAAGACATATGTACTACTTTGGTTAATTCCTGTTCTTTTGGTTCCATTATTGTGGCCGCTGCATGCTACGCTAAGTGGAGATTTGGACGATTGGATTAGTGGTGTACGTTACCAAGTTAGCCGAGATAGACCCTTAATCAATACAATAAACACCTTTTTCCAGATAGACCCCGTACTGTTCGTTTTGGGAATGGGTGGTCTGGTATATGCTGTCATAAGAAGAGACTATTTCGTGTTGCTATGGGCAATTCCTGTTTTCATCTTTCTCCAGGCAATAGGTTATGTTTCTTCATTTCATATTATTCTGTTACTACCTCCATTATGCATAGCCGGGGGAAATATGATTGAAAAGATCGGAAGTAATATCTCCAATATTAAAACGAAAAATATGCTACCATACATTAGGATAGCAGTTATAGGGATATTTGGCATCAGCAGCATAACAATGCTAATTACTCTAAACATGAATTCAACTTATTATCAGGCGCTTGCTTTTGTTCTTGCTAATTTACCTAACAGTAATAGCAATTCAACAAGTATCAATCCTGCCGATAAGGTAACATTGGTTGGAAATCCTCAATTTTTCTGGATTCCAGAATTTGTTTTCAATAAAACTTTTGATTCGAAAAACTTTTACAGCAAAACTCCATTCAAGACAGATAAATACATGATGATTATAGATAGTGGATTTATGAAAATTTTAAATAAAGATAATTCCTCTAGGTTAAATTTGGCATACAATGCTACCCATAATTTGGCAAGATTTGAACAAAATTTTACCGGGGGCACTGATATCAACAAATACCCATATACGAATTTGAAATTAAGTCCCGAAACACGCTTTATTGAGCTTAGGTCCAACTACTAATTCCATTATTGAGATGTTGTTTCCAAACCATTTAATTTGACCTTTAAGATTTAGTTCTCGTCATTAAATGCGTGTATTGTTGCTACATTCAGATTTTATTGAATACCAACCAATTTCTAAGGAAGTACAGGCCGCAGAAGATATTCAATCCAAATCTACTAAAAAAATAGATGAAGTAATAGTAGCATTAATTGCCGTGGAAAAAGATGACGATGAGTCCATAATTGATGATGTATGCAGCGAATTAAAGACATACGGGGAGACGATAAAATGTGATAATTTACTAATCTATCCCTATGCACATTTAAGTTCAAATCTAGCATCGCACAGCACAGCTCAAGCATTACTAATTTCCATTGAAAAGCGTGCTAGGCATTTTTTTGGGACTGTGAATACGGCGCCATTTGGTTGGACAAAGTCATTTAATATAAAAGTTAAAGGACATCCACTGGCAGAAAATGCTAGAACATTTCAAAAAAAAGGAAACGGCAAAAGCAATACGGAATCGACCGCCGAGTCAATCGCACTAAAATCAGAAGATATGCTCAACTCAACTTGGTATGTTCTTGTGCCTGGAGATAATCTGATTCCAATAAATGATTATACTTTTCAAAAAGATAGTGCATTCAAAAAATTAGCAGAATATGAATTATCAAAAAAGAGAACAGTAGTCGAAGTTCCACCTCATGTAAAACTAATGAAGAGATTGGCAATAGCTGACTATGAGCCTTCTTCAGATGCTGGAAATATGAGGTACTACCCCAAGGGACGTTTAATGAAATCATTAATAGAGACATATGTAACAAAAATGATACACGAATATGGTGGAATTGAAGTTGAAACGCCAGTAATGTATGATTCCAATCATCCGTCAATACATAGTTATTTCAACAGATTCCCAGCCAGGCAATACAACATAGAGTCAGACAACAAGCACCTTTTCTTAAGGTTTGCGGCATGCTTTGGCCAATTCTTGATGGCCAAAGACTTACAAATTTCCTATAAGCAGCTTCCATTGAAACTTTATGAATTAACGAGATATTCATTTAGAAGAGAAAAGAGCGGCGAGTTAGCAGGTCTTAGAAGACTTAGAGCATTTAGCATGCCAGACTGTCATGCTTTTTGCAGGGATATTGATCAGGCAAAAGAAGAATTTGTCAAGAGATTTGACTTATCATTGAAAGTTATAGAGGGGCTGGGTCTTTCCTCTATTGACGATGTGGATATGGTTATTCGTTTTACTTCAGACTTTTATGAACAAAATAAAGAATTTATTAAAGCATTTGCCGCCAGAATGAAGAAACCCGTCCTTGTAGAGATGTGGAAAGAAAGATTCTTTTATTTTATCGTAAAATGGGAATTTAATTTCATAGACAGTTTGGGAAAGGCTGCTGCACTGTCCACAGATCAAATAGATGTTGAAAATGGGCAAAGATACAAGATTGAATTTGTTGATAGCGATGGGCAGAAAAAATATCCAATAATCTTGCATAACTCTCCCAGTGGGGCTGTAGAGCGTGTAATATTTGCCCTACTAGAGAAAACCGATAAGGATCTAGATGTGGGCAAGGTTCCAGCATTACCCCTGTGGCTATCACACACACAGGTCAGAATAATTCCGGTCTCTTCAAAACATTTAACGTTCAGTGAAAAAATATTAGACCAACTAAACAATAACAGTATAAGGGCGGACATTGATGACAGAGAACTTTCTGTTGCAAAAAAAATTAGAGAAGCAGAATCTGAGTGGATTCATTTCATTATAGTTATTGGGGACAAAGAAGTCGACGGTAAAGACCTGGTAGTTAGGGAAAGATTGGCTAAATCCCAATACAACACGACGTTGGTAAATCTGATGGAAAAGATCAAATTGGAAATATTTGATAAACCGTACTTGCCATTAAACCTGCCTAGCTATTTGTCAAAACGTCCGCTTATAATGGTATGAAATTACTGAAATAGATAGTATCCTATTTCCCATAAACTTTCATTCTTTTAATGTTTTTATATTTCATAATCAGATCCCATTCAAATGGGAAGAGTAGACAAAGGAGTAAACTGCAGTGTAAGTGGATGCACAAATTCAGCAGAGAGATCGATCAGTGGAAGTAAGGCAAGTATGGCTTCGGATTTAGAGGTTAATACTTCAAACAAGAGAGTCTATTTATGCAGACAACATTATAAGGAATGGAAAAAAGCAACAAAAGAAGATAGAGAAAACGAGAGAGCTAGATGGGGTTAATCAAATTAAAGAAATAATATATTAGCAATCATACAATCTAGCTAGACATATTTCCTTGGAATTATCCTCAAAAGAGTATGTGTTGCGAGTGTTCCTTCCCTATAATCATCGTTCTTGAGTGAAACTTCTACAAGATCCATTCCTATCAGATATGCCGTATCATTAATGCTTTTAATTATCTTTATAATTTCAAACGGATCCAATCCAAATGGTTCTGGGGTTCCTGTACAAGGAACATACGGCAAATCATAAACATCAATGTCGAACGATATGTATATGTTCCTATTCTCAGTAACTTTTGAAATATATGTTGACACCTTATCAAAATTATTTTTAATTTCCCATGGGTCAAATGTTACTATACCATTTTTTTCTGCAGTATTATTTTCGTCTTGATCTGTTTGTCTGATACCTATTTGTATGATATTTTTGCCTTGAATGTATCCTTCTTCTATCAATCTATAGAAAGGAGTAGTATGACACAGTTTCAAACCATTATACTCGGCTTTTAAATCTCGATGCGCATCAAAATGTATAAGGAGAGGCTCATTATTGGAAAAACCCTTAAAACAAAAATATGTGATAGTATGTTCTCCTCCCAGGATAAATGGTTTCTTCTTACTCGTAGACAATTCTTTTACTAGAGGCGGAATCCTTTCATCCAGGAAGGAAAAGATAGAATCTATTTTACCCGAATCAGGATAATCAGGTAATTTAAGATCTCCCAAATCAAAAATTTTTGCAATTTCCTTGATATCCTTTTTTTCATCGTAAACAAAGGTTTCAATTTGATGAGCAGAAGTGCTCCTAATTGCTTCGGGACCTCTGCCTGTCCCTTTTCCAAATGAGGTAGTAAGCTCTAACGGAATACCAAAAAACACGATATTTGCGTCATTGAATGAAGTCTTTATATCGATATCCCCAAAGTAACAACCAGCATTGGTTCTTTCTGGAGTAATAAAGAAGGAATCCACAAGATCTAAAATCTTTGTCAATTTACTTGTTTGAGTATTAGTAGTTATATTTATTTAAATAATTTGACCATTTTGCTAATTTGACCAAAATAATTCATCCAAGTTGCTCTGTCTTGGCTTACCAATGATAGACTTGAAATTTACATCCAGAGCAGTCAAAAGTTGATCAAAAGTAGACTCCATCGCCTCCAGGTATTTTTCAGTATCTATTTCTTTATGAGTTGCTAGCTCAACGGGTTTGACTCCTTCAGCTGTCTTTGTCTTTACATATGAGATTATGTCTCCTGCTTTAATCTGTCTACCATTGTCTGAAAATAACTTTGCTGCCTTTATATGCTGTGGGATTCCCTTTATTGAATTGGAAGTAGAATCATGACCGTCTATTGAGGTTATCCTTTTGTTTTCGGAAGTCTTTTTGCCATATTTTTCTGGAGACTTATTTATCATAACGTTAAAAGATAGTTCCTCGAGAGGATATTTGTCTGACTCTAATTTTTTTGCACTTTCACGAATAATATCTTTTATTTTCTCTCTAGCAGTATCAAAGTCCTTTTCGGTGCTAACTTTACCCAGTATATCTAATAGACTGTAAAACGTTTTCCTTATGAAAGTTGGAGTGTGAGATTTTTTGCCTGTTAGTCCCTTCACATCAACAGTTCCATCTTTCAAGACACCTAGGTAATTTTTCTTGAGATTGTTAAATACAATATATCGATATTCTTTATCCAGTTCTAGATCTACACCTTGATTCGTTTTCGCCCACTTCGAAATTTCTTCTACGTTACCTTCTGATGGATCTCTCAAAAATAATGAATCTGTGTCGCCATAAACAACTTCTATACCTGATTCCTTACATTTCTCAATTGTTTTAGTGATAATATTTCTTCCAATTGCTGCCGTTGCATCGGCAACTGGCAGACAATATAGTGGAAATATTTCAGCTCCCATTACACCGTAGCTTGCATTGAGAATAACTTTAATTGCCTGACTTACTACTGTATAGAGCTGTCGTTCTTCAGGTGAAATTGTTTTGTCTTTTGATAGCTGCTTATAGTAATTAACTCGAAGGTCTCGAAGTGAGCCTATTAGAAGTGAAGTTATTCCTTTTTTCTCTTTGCATGTCCAGTATGGCGTATCAGCAATTTTTTGATCAGGATCTTGACTGCAAGAATCATGTGGGCAATTTACTGTTTCGTATGATAGATTATGAACTTTTATTATACTGGGATACAGACTAGCAAAATCAACTACCGATACATTAAAGTGGATTCCTGGAGTGGGTTCAACGACAAGACCACCCCGGTATTTTTTTTCTTTTATAATTGCTGAAGTAGACGCCTCCCCCTTGTACCGTAATTCTTCAGTATGAGGAATCAGCGCATTTATCTTTCTGTGTTCATAAAAAAGCATTCCCCTTATCCATTGGTTCACACCTACTCTAGAAAGGTCTTCTACAGAAAGTCTAGATATTCTGGCAATTACAAACAATAGTTTCAGTAGGAGATTATCATTAAACCTTGTTAGTCTAAATGTCAGATCTGTATCTTTTAAGCAGTATTGCGCCAATTTTTGGATTGGCAGGTCGCTAATATTTCCTTCAAATTCAATTTTGCTATCATTTAGAAGAGCTTCTGATATGGCATTTAGTCTATATTCAGAATATTTGTGGCTAAATGCGTAAATTTGAATTGATCTATTTTGAAATGTTCTAAATAAATCAATGTGTACTCCGTGTTTTAGTTGGACTGGTTCTGCTTGAATACCTTTCTTGATGAATGAATCTCGCTTAACCACTATTGGGATTTCTTCCTTTGGTATTATGGTATGGTTTATAGGATCAATTGCAGGATCTTGAGATCTTTCATAAAGATATGGAAGATCAAAATCATCACCATTAAAGGTAACTAATAGATTATATGACCAAATTATTTTGAATGTTTTTTCCAAAAGTTCTTTTTCAGTCTTGCACATTTCTGCTTCTGGAATTAATTCTGTTCCATCATTAGGATTTTTATCTTGGTCAAGAAGAAATACTTTTCTTAGACCATCATTTGAGACGATACCTATTGCAGTAATTTTTCTATCATGTTCTCTAGGAACTGGCATTCGTCCCTCCTCTGAATCTACTTCAATATCGACAGCTATCCTCTTCATTTCTGGAATAGGTTGATTCAATAGGTCTGCCCACTCTCTCACATATTCTCGGTATTTATCATTCCTTGCCTCTTTGCTCTCTAGGATTTTATCCCAAAGAAAATTTTTCAAGGCATTATGTACAATTTCCGACATTTCATACGGGTCTTCTACTATTTTGTCTCCTTTTCTTTTGTAGTATGACCCTGGGATTAACCTGGTATCATAAAGGTAATTTTCGTGATACTTGATATTGGCTTCCCATACATTGAGCTTTTCCCTTATGCCACCTTTCCCTCCTATGGACAGAGGATCAGGAGCAATTATTTTTATTGCCTGAATTTCTTTGTCTGACATTAGATCTAGTTTTGGTACTACCTTCAACTCAAATTTCTTTTCGATGGATGCAATTTCTTCTGCTCTTTTTTTGTATTCCAATTTAGTATAACAATAAGGTTTGTGGTCTGTTTTATCTTGCCAAAAGTATATGACGTGCAAATTGGGATCGTAAAATTTTAATTGGACTTTCTGGTTTTCGCCAGAATAAATTGCGGATATTAACATGACGCGAGTGTTTTCCGGAAGTTCCTTCCAATAACTCAGATGTTGTTTATCGTTTTGAAGAAGAGGCGATTGATCCATCATAGCTCACTCGGACTAGTTTCAAATATGGAAAATGGATAATTATCTTTTGCTGCAATAATCATGGACAAATTTATTTTTATGTTAGGTAAGATAATATGATTTGCAATTGGATTAAGCAGTTATTTTATTGGCTTCTTTTCGTCTAATTGCTATTATGCCGATCGCGTAGAGAGCAATCATAGGTAGTGCTACAAACCACATTGTGACCCCGCTTCCATCGGGTGTTATTACAGCACCAAAAATTGTTATTATTATGATTGCATATCTAAAGTTTTTTTGCCAGAATTTTGAATCAGTCAAACCGCTTAACGATAATAGATACATTATGATTGGAAGCTGAAAGGCAATACCAAAACCCAATACGAATTGAAGTACAAATGTTATGAAATCATTGACTGTCAGAAATGTTTCAGCACCTATTGATTCACCATAGCTGTATAGAAAATTGAGGGTAAATGGAATTACAAGTAGATATGAGAATACTACACCAAAAATAAACAAAAGAAATACTGGTAAAAATATTTTTATAATGTTAATTTTTGATAATGACGACGAGGATCTAGCATGTCCCTTTTTTGTCTGCTTTAAATTATTGTTGATATTATTTTGCACATCATCATTGCCGTCTTCGCCAGTTTCTCCTTTTCTTTTTATTTGAGCAAACGCAGGAGAAATAAAACCAAATATTTCTCTAATTACGATTGGCAGCGAACATATCAATCCGATAAGCAGGGAAATGTAAACTTGAGCAAAGAATACCTGACCGGGAGCTGTTTGAATAAACTTTACTTCTGATGGAAGCAATGTATCCTTCATAAAAGATGTCAATTGGAGGGCTATATTGTCTAACGGGTCTGGGTATGGATAATATATTTTCACAAAATTTAGTTGACTTCCATCGCCGGATGGAAGTGCAATAGGGACAACTGCCGTTTTTATGCCAAAACTCATTGAAAAAATGGTAATTATTACAATGCAAATTATTATGTGAATTAACCTTATTCTCAGTTCATCAATATGTTCAGCTATTGACATCCCAGATGAAGACATTACAATATTCGTGAATATGCAATCTCGATATAATAATTATATTGATAGATTCAGTTGTTATGTGGAACCAGACAACTTAACTCGAGATAAAGTAAGGTATTGTGAATAGAGTCGACCTCATAAAGAAATTAAAATTTTTCCTGCCGGGTAAATACTTTTAGAAGGAAAAATCAATAAGAGTTTATGCAATATCATAAGGCTTCATTTATTGGTCTTGAAAGATCTAAAAAGGCTCAGTTAAAGCTATTTGATTATACTGGCTATGCCATGTTAACATATACTGTAAAACAAGATGGAAATGGATTTTCCCCTGTAGGTGAAGAAATGCTAGTTGCCAAAATGGATAGAGAGTCCGAGTCGATGCTATTTCTGTGTGATAATGATGGTTATACAAAAGCACAATCAAAACCGTTACCAAAGGAAAAAGCTGGTGAACTTTATAAAAAAATGCTAGATGATGGTTTTCAAGAATTCAAGGGACAAATCAAGACTGTTTCATAAATAATTTTGTATTATATTAGTTGAAAACCATTGTGACCTTTATTCAATTCAACAAATTGGATTCTAGTCCTAATTATTTCTCTAATATTTTGTCATTACTATTTTATTTTATTACTGGAATTTAAGTCCGCTACTGACAAAGGAAACAGTTTGTAGATAATATGACAATTTATTCATTTATTCTAAACAATAATCTTTGTGCCAGTTCGACTATTATTCAAGATGAGATTTCTAATAATTTTAGGATCTGATTTTATAACCCATGTAGAAATTTTAGATCTTTCTATTACCTTCATTGCAACGATGTCCAAAAGATCGTAATTACCAGCCTGAGTGCTTTCAGTATTCAAGAGCTGTAAGCACTTCTTTATGGAAATTTCTTTAAACAGTTTTGCTTTTGGACTCTTTTTTGGGTCAGAGTCGTATATTCCATCCACATCCGTTGCATTTAGGAATCTATCAGCTTTAATTTTTTCGCAAATTAGTGCTGCTGTGGCATTTGTACTTTGACCTGGATGAAGGCCACCACTGACTACTATTTTGCCTGATTGACATGCAAGGCTAATTTCCTCAAGGTTAGACGGGATAACTGGATATACGGAATCTCCAATTGCTGCAGAAAGCAACATTGCATTTAATCTTGATATTTCTATACCCATTTCATCAAGGCTACTTTCATCAGAGCCTAAAGATCTCGCCAAATTAACGTAATGCCTTGCAATTATTCCACCCCCTGATACTACAACTGGCTGCACTTTGGCTTGGATATCAAGTAAAAGTTGAGCATACTCCTTTAGAGATTTTGATGTAGATTTAAAATTAAAAACGCTACCACTTAACTTTATGACTATTATCTTTTTTTGTTTTGAGAATTTATCTGAGATACTCATTATTTTTCTGGTAACTCCTTGTCTAAGACATCTCTTGATATATTTGCAATTTTTTTTCGATCCTTATGGTTGGTATATACTCTTATCATATCAAGATAACCTGTTATTGAATTTACCAAAGGCAGATTAGAAACTGGTTGTTTAAAGAATTCGTCCTCACTAACAAGAAGTATTGATTTCATTTCTTGCTTATTTGGAGCGAGAGGAACAAGAGAAATGCCATAGGTATCAAGAAAAATTTTTCTTTCGTCAATATTTGATAATCTTGCAATTCTCAATCTCAACTCTTCAATTTTATCTCTATTTAACTTTGTATAGTTATTTCGTTTTCGAATAAATCTTTCATAAACGCATTTTAATAATTTCCTTTCTAAATAGTCAGAAATCATTTCTTTTGCAATTTCGTTATATGGCGATGATGAGATCTTCCATAGTATACTGTCATCAGTTAGTTTTAGATAATCAGTTATTGATATT
>JBKPGB010000149.1:0-5349 GCA_046729135.1 Thermoproteota archaeon
TCCAAATCCTTTGAATCTAAGGCAAGAACTTTATCAAGCCAAATTATGGCTTCAGTGTATTCACCTTGATCATCTAATGCAAGTCCTTTGTTCTTTAAAGCATACACATTACCAGGTTCTAATTCAAGTATTTTATCATACCAGATAATCGCCTCTTTATAATCACCTTTATCATGTAAGGCGGCGGCTTTGTTCTCTAAGGCATAAACATCATTAGGATCTATCGCAAGTGCTTTATCAAGCAAAGTAATGGCTTCTCGAGAACGACCCAGATCATAAAGAGATGCTCCCTTGTTCTCTAAGGCATAAACATCATTAGGATCTATCGCAAGTGCTTTATCAAGCAAAGTAATGGCTTCGTCATCCTGACCTAAACTGGAGAGAACAGCACCCTTGCCAGCTAAGGCATAAACATCGTTAGGATCTATCGCAAGCGCTCTATCATACCAGATTATGGCCTCTTGGTATTGACCCAAACCGTGAAAAGACCGACCCTTACTACCTAATGCGTAAACGTCATTAAGATCTATCGAAAGTATCCTGTCATATGATATCATGGCTTCTTGAAATTTACCTTGGGCATAAAGAGTATCTCCTTTTCCGCTCAAAGCGTAAATATCGTTGGGATCAATTGCAAGGACCCTATCATAAAGGTTCATCGCTTCGGAATATTTCTGCTGATTATAAAATGAATCAGCCTTATTTAATAGTGCGTTCACTTCTTGTGATTCCAATTGTGAATGAGCGATTTGTATATGTAAGAAATTGGTTAATGGAGAAATCGAGAATGATTCTAGTATTACTAACACAGATAAAGACAACAGTAGAATAATAGTAATAGAAAACATGGTTACTACGTTTGAAGATATCACAATGTTATTGGATATATTTAGCATATAAGATCTTCTAATGACATGGAATTAGATCGAATATTCAAATCCATACCATATTGTTCAGGCGATTAAGCCGTATATTTCTGACCAGTGATTCACCTGAATAATTTCAAAAATACTTATTTTCGTGAGCCCCTCCGGATACGACTGAATATTCAGTCAGAACTTGTTGTAGAATTCCTTAAACTAGAAATTCATAAACGTAAACAAGAGAAAAAACAGAGCCCGTCGGGAACTACATTGGTAACAGTTCGGATCCAGACGCGAGGAACATGACTGAATAATTTCATTGAAACCATATGTGCCTCTGATAAATTTACGTTTAATCTATCTCCAATCATCGATTGCATAGACGTCCTCAATGTGATACCCTGGATCATTATTTTTAGTCATCATAACGCCCTGGAATTCAGCCCTGAACCCCTTGGAAATCATTTTCCTGTAGGCCGCCAAGTTACCTAGATTAACTCCAGCAGCAAGTTTAGATAGTTCCTGGGATGCCGCAAAACGTTCACAGTAGTCAATAAGGTCATCAAAATTAGCAGATTCGGACCTGTCCCCACTTGCTGTCACCGAACCAAACTTGACATAGCATGTATTGCTTCCAGCCTCGGTTTTTGGTCCACAGTGACAGACGGCTAGACCTACCAACTTGTTACTTTTGTTATCAGTTAAGAGAATTGTGTCTCCAAGTTTCTGGTTTGCTACAGACAGTATTTCTATCTTGAGATCTAGCCCATCATATATCGAACCTGTTAGAGAAGAACAATTGTCAAGAATCCCTGATGTTTGTTCTTTTTGGATGTCAGAATATTTGGTCCAACTTATCTTCTCTTGGCTCTCTTTCTCTGCATACTCTGCCTTGACAGGTTTTGACATTACTGCGGTAAGGAATCTAGGCCAAAAGTCGTACTTTTGGTAAAGGTGGATATGTTTAGGACTGTGGGAGAAGGTGAAGAGTCCAATGTGTTTAGTTTTTAGTTGTTTAAAGATCTCCATTGTCTTATCCAACAAACGTTTTGCAATGCCTTTGCCCCAAAGATCGGGATGGATTGTGAGTGGCCCAAATATTCCTACACTGCCCCAATTTGCGATAAAGTTTGTTCCTACAATATTTCCATCTACCTCTGCAGCCAATGATAATGAAGGATCCGCCCTAAATCGTGTACCAATATAGTCTGTATCGCCGAAAAAACTCATAGGGTCAGGCAATCCAAGAAATGTGCCAAATGATAGTCTAAAAATGGTATTTGCTTCTTTTAGATCAGCTTCTCTTAAGGAACGAATGACAGGTTCCATTATTAAACTATGCAAAGTGATCTACTAAAATCTTGAGCAACTAGGTCTAATGAGAAGTGATAGGAAAAAAGAATCTGATTGAAGACTGAAACCGTCAGGACTCGTGTTGTTAATAATTCCGATACGTTATCCATTTTATAATTTAAGTTTGCATTATAAGTTGACTTTAGTTCAATTTAAAATTAAAATATTTGGGCATCCCTGAATAGGAATTTAAATCCTTTATATCTGACTACCAAATCTTCTTATTATAAATGGACAAGATAAACGAGAAGAGAACTCATGCTTACAGTGCAAAGAGAGCTGAAAGCAAAAAATACGCTAAAATCAGGAGGCGGAAGCGAACAAAACCGAGAATCTGACAAATCTAAAATCTTAAATCACAATAATGCAGTATTAAATTAATGCGTATATTGGATGGAAGCGCCGGTTTTAGCGCACCATTAACCGAACAGGAAGCGAAGGAATTTCTGAGTGAGAGTAAATTAAACATCCATATTGCAACGCTAGATGAAAATGGACAGCCCAATATACATCCAACATGGTATTATTTTGATTCAAGTAAGGACAAAATCTATATCGAAACTTCAAAGGATTCAAAAAAGGCGTTTAATCTAAGGAAAAACAATATCGTCTACTTCTGTGTAGATGCTCCGAATATGCCTTATAAAGGAGTACGTGGTAAAGGAACGGTCAGAATTCATGAAGACATGGAGCATAACATGCCAATTACAGAAAAAATCATGTTAAGGTATCTGGGTAGCACCGAACATCCAATCGCAAAGACTCTAATGAGTTATGTTAGAAAAGGGGATGCCATAATCCTTGAGATTATTCCAAGCTATTTTTCAACTTGGGATGACAGCAAAATTTCTCAAGGATGAAATTAACACGAGCTTCAATCGTTACTGAAATAGGATAATTATTTACCAACTTGCTGTACAAAGCCAATGTCAACCGAAAGTTTTTTCCCACGCAATTATTCTTTTTGCGCCTTTTTAACATTGAACTTTACTTGTACGAATAGAGGTTCTTCAATCCACCACCTCGACTTCTTCTTAGGAGTTACGCTGAACTAAGGTTTTGCCTCATAAATTATATTAAACAGTGTCTGTGTTGCACGTCTGAATTTGGTAAATCCAGCTGCGTATATTATCTCTTTTATTTTTTTTCACCTGCCTGTGCACCTAATGCAGGACCATTATCTGCCAGAGAATTTGGGACACATACTAGAGTAGACGCTGCATAAAATGTTCTGCCTACCACGTTAAGGTTCTCTTCTAACTTGTCCTTAGCCATTGGTTCTATAATCATACACGTCGCATCTGGTTTAAGTGAATTCTTTGCAAATTTCATTACTCCTACAGGATCAGCCATATCATGAAGACAATCAAAAAAAGTAACTAGATCATAATCATTCCCAATTGATTCATCATTTGCAGATACAGCATTAAATTCTACATTCCCTATTTTTCTTTCTTCTTTTTCTTCTTCCTGTCTTAGCTGGTCTTTAGCTTGTTCGATAGAAGGACCATGGTTATCAAAACCATAAAATTTAGAATTTGGATAAGCTTTCGCCATAAGAATTGTTGATATACCATATCCACATCCTATGTCAGCAACTTTTGCTCCTTGCATTAGTTTTTTTTCAACTCCATCTAGCGATGGAATCCATGAACTCACCAGATTTCCAACATAATTAGGCTTATAAAATAGCGCGCTACCCTCAAAGAGATCATGATGGTGCTCTCCCCATCTCAATCCTTTACCGCTTTTGAACATTTCTACGAACTTATCTTCATCTTTAAAATAAGACTTTATTGCTTGATATGCCCCCTGTAAATACACAGGACTATTCTCGTCTGCTAATGCCATTGCATGTTCGAGCGGAAGAGAATATTTCCCATTTGTAGGATCATATGTTATATATCCTACAGCACTTTGATTTGCTAACCATTCCCTAATAAGACGCTCATTCGTGTTGGTCACTTTCGCTAACTCTTCTGATGTAATGGGCTGTCCTAAATTCGCCATGGATTTGAACAAATCAAGTCTATCCCCAATAATCACAAGCATCGCGCTTATCGTGCTTGCAATGTCTTCAATGGCTTTTAGCATAAAGTCATTAAGTTTTTTTCATCAATTTTACCAGAATTAATATTTTCTTTCATTTTGCAAGCTATTATGGATAATATTAGATATTTTAATTTAATTAGTAAAAACAACATGAGGCTGACAAATTCAAAATTTCAGATATCAGGCTGTCGTGATTATAGTTCAAAACTCTTAACTCATCAAATCTTTTATATTAAGATATTATATTTTCCAGGAGGTATTTGAGGCCATTTAATCATAAAAATAATTTCAGTGGTGGTAAGAAGGTGGTCCTGATGGATAAAATAGTTGAGTTAGCTTCAGATATGCCAATAACCCAAAAGGACACTATAGAAAAGGATGCTAAAAGAGTCGTAGAGCATGTTGTTTTTGAGTTTTCAAAAAAAGGAATTGGCGGTGACTACACTGGATATCATGACATAACCCATGAGCTTGAGGTGACATACTTTACTTTGCTGGCTGCCAAGTTTCATTTTGAACAAAAGGAATTCAATCAAAATGATGTCACTATGCTCTTTCTCAGTGCGCTTCTTCACGATTTTGATCCGTTAAAAGAGTCTGAAAAGCCGCACAACGATAACGTTGAATCATTTATTAGAAATGATAAGGAATTAGCTAAACTTATCGTTCCTTTTGAAACAGATCTGAATATTGTTCTTGCATTAATACGTAGAACTACGTATCCTTTCAATGGGAAACAGAAAGAACATGCCTTAGAAAGAATGCAAGAGCTATTCTCTTTGGCCGGGATTCATAAAGATGATACTGTCACTAGGAATCATTATGAACAACTCGGTTGGTTCTTGTCTATCTGTGATCGTATTGCTGGATACTCTCTAGGGGACTTTAAATATGCTAGAGAACTTGCAAGACGCAATGCTATAAGTATGGCATGGCCACCATCAGTTATAAATGAACAAGTTGTTAAATATTTTAAGTCGTTAAAAGTAGAAAAAAAGATGCTTGATTATGTCTTGATGGGGGTTTCTGATGATTACAGGAAAAATCTATTTAATAACATTGCAGGCTTTAGGCGTGCAAG
>JBKPGB010000150.1:0-6841 GCA_046729135.1 Thermoproteota archaeon
GGAAAACCGCTGACAATACTTGCAGGAGCATCAGTACAAGGAAGTCCGGCTTTTGATCCAGCTACTATGACTGTAAAGAAAGGTGACAAAATAACAGTGACCAACAAAGACACTTTACCACATACAGTTACAAGCGGAACAGGGCCAAGTGATCCAAATAGTGCAAAACAATTTGATACAAGCATCATGGAAGCCGGAGCAACAGCAGACATTCAAACTACCAAGCTTAATCCAGGGCAATATCCATTCCATTGTACCGTTCATCCATACATGACTGGAAAACTTGTAGTACAGTAAACATGCTTATAGTAACTATAAACAGGAACTAACCAAAATGCTTCTCCAAAAACTTTCTTTTTCTACATTGTCGATACTATTTGTCCTTATTTTTATAGGTGGATATGTAAGCTCATCTGGTGTAGGACTAAGCTGTCCTCAATGGCCGCTGTGTCCGGCTGGCCTTATTCCAATGAAAGAATTCTTAATAGAATATTTCCATAGAACCGTCGCTGCTACAACTGGCATCATGGTATTTGTCACCATGTTTTTTACTTTAAGATCAAAAGAAACTTCAAGATCTACAAAAATTGTGTCTATGATTGCAGCAGCATTAGTAGTAGGACAAATTACTCTGGGTGCAATTGTTATCGTTGAAAAATTGCATGCACTTCTTGTGACTATCCATTTGGGAATGGGACTAATTCTATTTATTATAGTACTTACCGTGTTCTTGGATGTAAGACAAATTTCTAAAAGCCATTTGCAAAAGCCGGTATATCTGTAAATGTGCAAAAGCCGGTATATCTGTTAACGACAGCGCTCTTCTCTTAACGCACAGCGCTCTTCTGTAATTTGCAAAAGCCGGTATATCTGTACAAAATTCGGAAAAAATAAAAATAAAGCAATTGTTTTTAATTGTACGGCGCTTCTTCCTTCGTCTCTCATTGCTGCTGAGTTTAATTAACTCATCAGGTATTGTTCAAAATTAGACACTGATGAAGGCTTGGACATTCCTATGAAGTCTACATTAATGTGTTTTTTGTTAAAGGTAGACTTAATCTTGATTCTTAGTACCAATGTTGTAAAGTTAATTTATTAAATTTTTTATGAGCAGATATTCATCATTTTAGTATGGGCCAGTGGAGTGAATCAATCAATAAATTCTCGCAGTAAAACATAATACCAATTAACATACCACAAGGGGATATGTGGAAAGTAATGATGCCAAGGAAGATAGTCTATGGAGCTAATGCTGCAAATGAGTATCAATATCCAGAAAATTCTCTTATAATAACTACAACTACTCCGGATATTTATGAAAAATGGCTAAATTATATGGAAATAAAAAAATATGAAATCTATGACAAAGTAACACCTGATCCTGCCATAGAAAAGATTGAAGAAATAAAAGAGAAATACGAAGGTAAAGAAATTTCTGCATATATTGGACTTGGAGGAGGAAGCTCGATGGATGTTTGTAAATATCTTGGAAAGTTAACTGGTATTCCTAAAATTTTAATTCCAACTACTTTCGGCACTGGTGCAGAAATGACCACATATGCTGTAGTTAGTTTTAATCACAAGAAAAGATTGTTGCAGGATGAGGCATTTTTAGCAGATGCTGCAGTGGTCGATCCATATTTCCTTCCTGGAACTCCGTTTAATATTATGAGAAATTCTGCATGTGACGCATTAGCCCAAGCGTCAGAAGGATATGATAGCAAATTGTCAAATCCATTTACAAAACTCTTCTGTAAAGAGGCATTTGAGATACTTTATGATGCAATAATGAGTGAAAAGCAAGAACTTCTTCCCTATGGTGCAATGCTTTCCGGTATAGGTTTTGGAAATTCATCAACTACATTGGGTCATGCATTATCCTATGTATTTTCAAACGAAGGTGTTCCTCATGGATATTCATTATCTTCCTGCACGACGGTGGCTCATAAATTTAACAAATCTATCTATTATGATAGGTTTAAACAAGTTTGTCAGAAATTAAAATTTGAACCGTTAAAACTCAAACAGTCTCTAGACGAAGCAGCTGAAGTAATTATGCCAGATAGAGGACATCTGGATAATAATCCTATTGAAGTTACTAAACAAGATATAATAAATTGCCTTGAGGGAATAATCAACAAGAATCCTCTGCAATGAAACACAATGGTTAATCTTCTGTTGCATGCAAAGCCACAGTTCTTTGATTATTTGATTGCCTTTGAACCTTTTAAAATTAATTAGAATCTTGTATTTATTAGAACAGAAAGTGATGGATATGGGTTGACGAGTATTTAGTTGGTTGGTCTACACTCTAATTTATCTGGAATTCGACTTTGCTAAAAGCTAAAACAAATTCAATTTCTAAATAATTATCCATATGAATAATAGGGATAATAAGAAACCTTTAAATCCAGTTCAGCGAATCCTGATTCTTACATTGACTACGATCAGAAAGAGTATGTCGATAAATGCGCCTATTAGTGAAGTTTTTACCTATTTTGCAAGACCCGAACACATGGCAGATCAATTTCCAGAAAATATGGGTTTGAACATATTACCATTAGAAGTCAAGAATGGCTTTGGAGTCGGAACAATATTTAGAATAAGTGGAGACTTTGATGGAAAGAGATTAGAGTGGGATTGCGAAACTATTGAATACATTCCGCATAGGAAAATCGTGGCCAAAATGATCGAAGGACCTTTTAAGAGTTGGACAATCATTGTTAATTTTGAGCCCTTGGAAGAAAAGAAAACCAATACAAGTATACAGGTCGATTATGATATGCCAATGGGTCCTCTTGGAGGATTTATAGACAAGATAAAGCTCAAAAAGATAGCCGAACGTGGAATCGAAAATGGCCTATATAGAGTAAAATCATTGCTTGAAGGCACAGGTTCAATTCCAGTTTATCTAACTTTGGATGCTTATAGGGAAATCCTTAAAGAAAAAGAAAAAGCAAAACTTTCAGTATCAGAAACTATACTCAAAATAATTAAGGATTACCAAGTTCAGAAAGTAGCTCAATAGTACGGCCAATCACCAACGAAATCCTGCTCTGCGATATTTTCGGAAATTTCAAACTATTAGTTTTTAATCAAGTTTAATTTAAATACCACAAACTAAAAACTGAACTTTTGTGGGTTCGTAGCTCAGCCAGGTAGAGCGTCTGGCTCTTAACCAGTCTCATATTGGGTTAAAATGTCGTGGGTCCGAATCCCACCGAACCCGACCTTAACTTTACTATAATTAGTAACACTTAATGAATCAGTCAGTGGAGATTCTTACAGACAAGGCTCATAATAAAATTAGTTCTCACGACGAACTAAATGAGCAGCAGAAGCCTTGAAAATAGCATAAATATGATCATGTAAGGAAATTCCGGGATCCTCTGAAATCACTTCAAGTCCATGGTTCTAAGATGAATGTCAACTAAATTAGATTTTATACTTAGTCTATAGTAACGAAATAAAAAAGTTTGAAATGATCTATATTAAATTATTTTTAAAAACGAGACATGCAGTGTATTTCACTGCAGACAAAGTCTTTTATTATTGTGGACTCCCGCTAGCAATTGCCAATTACTAAGGATTGGAGTCAAGGGAGGATTGGTTCTTTGCATAACACCATTATTCTTACCAGTTCTCCCCGTATTTCACAAAAGTTTGAGAGAAGTTTTTTTCTTAATACTTAATACCTACCTCACATTCAATAAATCTGTGTCTGGATTGGAGTTATGTCCTAAATGCAAAAAGGGTCATTTGTATCCTGTGGTAACGTCTAGTGTTGGGGCAGAACCAATAGGCCAACATAGCGAAACTGAGAGCAGAGATTATGAATGTGCTATTTGTGGTCATAAGCAAACGGGACTTAAACAGGCACAACATGTGAACGAAAAAGGTGAGGTAAGTACCAGAGTAACAAAGGCTAAAAAAACAAAGGCTAAAACAAAAAGTCGGAAAAGAAAATAAAGTTAGTCCTTTAGAAACCGATTAGTTTGAAAGGATATAACTTATCATAACTAAAATATCTCATGGGCTCTGAACAATACTGTTTAACATGTGGACATACAGAAGATTCACATTTTTTTGATGATGAACTTGATGCGTCAAAAAAAGGACGTTCTAATAATTACTGCAAGGTCGAGGATTGCGATTCTGAACAATTTAGGATATAGTTTGAAAGGATATAATATTATATTTAAATAATTATACTATGTGCTGATATTCCAAGTAACAGAATATTATTAAAAGATTGGTGGGCTTTGGGTAATGGTAATGAATCGTAGATTGGTAAATCGGCCCACCAGCACTTGAGTTCTGCATACAACTGATGGGAGTATTGGAAGGCTACTGTGTAGAAAACCAAGGAGCCATCAGTTGCAATAATAATTATACTCTATCCAAAATAAATAACAAACTGAAAAGGCAAAAATTTCCGCCATCCAAAAGTACATTTAACAATATTTGTCATATATTGTCACTTGGAAACCATTTGCTAACGATTACGAGAAAATGAGCACACACATATCTTAGGATAGAAAGATGTCTTCTTTAGGGCAGACTAAATTAATATTATTACTTAGGCAGGTGAATGCTTGATCTCTTCTGCACTCCTTTTCGGCGTTTCCTTCTTAGGAGCACGCCTCTTAGCCCTTGCTACAAAACAGATTACAGCAAGCGCAATAAAGACACCAGCCACGATGGCATACGATATTGGCGCATCCATGTGATAATATTATACACAATAATTGAGATAATTATTTCAGATTTGGCAAAAAATGCCAGTCAAATGATTCCTAACAACGATAGTATTAAACAAAAAAAAGAAGAAGAAAGTAGTTCTGTTATGGTAGTACTACCAATTGCCCCGTCATAACCGGCAGATGATATCTGCAATAGTAAGTAAATATGCCGGCTTGATCTGCTGTAAATGTTGCGTTTCCGTTCTGAGCGAATGCAAGATCAATGTCCACTTTATACGGATCGCCTATAGTAAACGAATGCCTTTCTGTTTTAACGTCATCTACATTATTAGAAATTGACAGTGACTTTGTCTCCCTTATTACGACAAGTGTATGCAGAGAATGAATGTCCTGCAACTTTTAATTTATTCTATCGACGTAAAAAGGGAATCTGTCATTGTTTCATCAGCCCGTTCTTAATTGTACAATTTCTTTACCAAGGGTGTTTGCCAAGGATGGACCTGTTAACTTGCAGATATTTCGTGTCTTATCGTATACTTAAATACTAATTTCACAATTTATATTTATGAGTCATGAGACTGAATTATCAAATACGATGTACGACATCTTACATGCAATGGGAAAAGATGCTGGCTTCCTATACGAAACTATCGATACATATGTCAAAGATGCACGGAACGCAAACAACTCCAACTTAGTTGAGATCTGGCAAACTATCAAAAAGGACAGACTGAAACATTTACATCTGTTAAAAGAAGCTTTAGAGAAGGAAATACACGGCTAAAGTACGTAACACACATTCCTTTTCAACTGTCTTCTAAAGTAAAATATGGTTCATTGACCATCAAACCATCTGGTTACCAATGTTCGTAAGGCATTATCTCACACTTTCTGTCCCACTTAACCCGTGATACTAGTAACCTCAACACTATGCCTAACGCAGTAAACGGCTCCTTGGTGACGGATTTTTATTCGTTATGATGTCATGTATTGGGATTAAACTACAACATTGTCTTGATAACTAGATTTATAGTCTTGAAATAATTTTTGTTTGATGATTTCTACAAGATTTTGAACCTCGTCAACATTATTAAATTCATTTAATTTTTTTGCTCTTATACCCAGAGATTCCAATTCGGATACCCAAGGCATGAGTGATTTAGGATTCTCAGACTGAGTATAAACCTTCATTGTAGAATGAGAATATAGATCAAACTTTGTAATAAGGCTGACTCAAGAAATCCTTGGCGTGCACCATGAGACGAGTGAAACGCTTGTCTTAGTTAGAATTTCTAATCCGTATTACATAGTTTAAACTAGAACAAATTTGAATTTTCTTCTCGATGTGTGATTTATATTATATTACTAATATTGCATACCATCTACCTATAATTCCTGTATTTCTTGACAATAATTAATCATATTATTTGACAGATGCAGAAATCCTATATGCGATAATAGTCATAGCAAAGGTTATCTTTCTGGCAGGATTATTAGTCTCTTTACGTAGGCTTAGCAGATGAATTTATGATCATAGATTTTAATCTGTTATACTATAATTAATTAAGTAGATTTAGTTTCTTTGAGGAAGGTCATATTATTCATTCGGTCAAGCCTGGACGGTTATATAGAAAGAGAAGATGGTACGATAGACTGGCTATTCACTGATTATGGTTACATGTACACACATGATTGATCAATACTCTTAGATCTGATCAAAAAGAGTCAAGTTTTACTCACTTGGCATAGAACTCATTCTATAGGTAACACCAAAGCTGCTCAAATATGGGAATGACTATAGTGTTCCCGTTCTTTCCTCATTCTACGGTTTAAGAATCATTGCAAATTTAATTTCATTCACGCGTGGGTCCGAATTGTTAATATCATGACTAGTAGCCGACCCGCCCACAAGGCTCAAGTGTTTCTACATTTCTAATCCTTTCATTAAAATACAAAGTTTAAAAAAGATTAAAGCCATCTTAATACTCACTGTTAAAAATGCTGTCTGATGATATAATGAACTATTATGCGATCTTAGGAGTATCACAATATGCAAAATATAGGGAAATTAAAGGCGCCTATAGACGTCTAGCTTTGAAATATCATCCAGATAGAAATAGTTCGCCTGTGTCTGAAAA
>JBKPGB010000151.1:0-2122 GCA_046729135.1 Thermoproteota archaeon
CTTTCTTTCCGTGAAAGTGCTATCAAATTTGAGAGCAACATTTCATGATGTGGATAGCATAAATCAACAGCCCCAATATGTATATCATAATTACCATTAAAGTGAAACATTGCCACCGCAGTATCCTGTGTGTGCCACCAAGGTGTTCCATCTCCCAAGATCTTCTCATTAAATTCTGTGCCATAGTAATCGCTACTGTTCCATAAAAAAAGATCTGTAACGTTTCTCTTATTAATATCAATGTCAAATCTGTGGTCCGATAATTCACTTTTGGATAGATGTGAAAGAGCACCATATGCTTTGAATTTGGAGGATTCTAAGTATACGTTTCCATTTACAGAATAAGCCAACTTCCTCTTGATCAGTACCTCCGTCAAATCCATTGCTTCTTTTACATATTCACTAGTTTTAGCATATATCAAATCGCTGATTTCAAGTTTATTCATATCATCAATAAATGCCTTAAATATAATGTCAGGATTGATATTATTATTTTCGTTTATCTTTGGGTCGATATCAGTAACGTTTACTATTACATGAGGAGTATAGTTTCTTGATTTAAGTAATCTAATTATTAGATCTACCAGTACAAATACTCTTGCATGTCCTAAGTGACAATTGTCATAAAGAGTATGACCACAAACAAAAATACTAATTACCTTGTTTGTAGGCCTAAATGAAATATTACTTTTTGTGAGTGTATCAAAAATTCTCAATCAACTAATCAATGAAATAACAAAATATTAATTGTTATGCAAAATAGCACCTTTGTTTACAAATGAAAATAGGTAAACATTTTTCAATACTCTCTATCTACATTACTGATGTCTAAATTATGAGTAGTAGAGAGAAACGTACTCAACTTTTTCCAATAATGTTAGTTAATTTTATAGGTACTCTAGGGTTTAGCATTGTTTTACCTTTTCTGGTGTTTTTAGTTATGAAATTCGGGGGTAATTCTATTGTTTATGGTCTACTGGCAGCAACTTACCCTGCTTTCCAGCTTATTGGAGCTCCAATTTTAGGAAGGTGGTCTGATATTTATGGAAGAAAAAAAATTCTTTTGTTAAGCAACGCAGGAACAGCAATTGGATGGATATTATTTCTTTTTGCTTTAATTTTTCCCTTTGGAGAGACCTTTATTATTAATTCCATCTATCTTGGAACAATTATTGTTGTTGTTCCATTGCTTCTCATATTTCTTGCCAGGGCAATTGACGGAATTACCGGTGGAAATATTTCGGTTGCAAATGCCTACCTTTCTGATATTTCATCAGATGAAAACAGGAGTAACAACTTTGGAAAAATGGCAATATCTTCTAATCTGGGATTCATTATAGGTCCTGCTTTAGCTGGAATTTTAGGTGGAACAATTTATGGAACAATACTACCAGTCCTAGCAGCGCTATTACTATCTTTGGTGACGTTAGTTGTAATAGCCTTTCTGTTAAAAGAATCCAAGCCTATATCAAATCCAATATTAGTCTCCGAAGAAGGTACTATTCGAAAGGTTTTTGCGCAAGAGTGTAAAGATTGCTACGAGCCCGTGAGCCCTGTTAAACCTAAAATGCGAAATGTTTTCAAACTAAAACAAATTCCCTTTTTGCTTATATTATATTTCTTGATATTTCTTGGATTCAATTTGTACTATGCTTCATTTCCGACTCACGCAGCTAATGATCTAAAATGGTCAGTAACACAGTTGGGGATATTTTATGCAGTATTAAGCGGAATAATGGTCTTCATCCAAGGACCTGTTTTACGTAAAGCATTAAAAAAATTTTCTGAGGAAAAACTAGTTATTATTGGTAGTATAATTTTAGGCACAAATTTTGTTTTATTCGTTTCAAATAACATAATAGCTGTGTTTGCTGCTGTGATTTTATTTGCACTTGGTAACGGCCTCATGTGGCCTTCTTTCATGTCTATTCTTTCAAAACGTGCAGGAACAATTCTTCAGGGAGCGGTTCAGGGTGTTGCAGGTAGTTTTGGGGGCCTCGCAAGTATCATTGGACTAATTGCGGGAGGACTCTTGTTTATTCAGATTGTAGCAGCTACTTTTCTAGTTAGCGCTGGCGTTATATTTTCAGTTTTTATTATTTCTTTTCGGTTATTTTAATTT
>JBKPGB010000152.1:0-2840 GCA_046729135.1 Thermoproteota archaeon
GTTCGCCGGGTGCCCGATCCAGATGGCCTTAGAACTGAAATTGAGTGTGGAAATTGTGGTGCCCACTTGGGCCATGAGTTTGTTGGAGAGCGGTTAACAGCCAAAGACACACGAGAATGCGTCAATTCGATATCAATAAGATTTATTCCCAAGGATAGGGAGTTGCCGAAAGTCATACATGGCCAAAGACAATAGTACGCATATTCATTCCAAAAATGATAAGGACCTTGAAATTGCAACTCTTGCCAATGGATGTTTCTGGTGCACAGAAGCGATGTTTTCTAGAGTTAAGGGTATAAAGTCTGTCATACCAGGATACTCTGGCGGAAAAACAAGCAATCCTTCATATGAGCAGGTTTGCACAGGAAAAACTGGACATGCAGAGACGATTCAGATAAAATATGATCCAAAAATTATTTCTTTTGAAAAGATCCTCGATATTTTCTGGCATACGCATGACCCGACTACCCTTAACAGACAAGGCAATGACGTAGGCACACAGTACCGATCTGCGATCTTTTATCACGATGAAAGTCAGAAGAACATTGCTGAAAAATCAAAAATAGAGCTTGAAAAAGAAGGTGTTTTCAAAAATCCAATTGTTACTGAAATTATTCCGTTCTCGAATTTCTATCCAGCAGAAGATTATCACAAGGAGTATTACGAAAATAATCGCAATGCACCGTATTGCAGTTTTGTAATAGATCCTAAAATACAGAAACTTCTTCAAAAATATGGTGATAAAATTAAGCAAGAATACCTGTGATTATTTGTGACATATTACGAACGTAATAAGTGAAAAACAAAGATAGTGAGTTGATCAGCTTTGTGGGAACAATCAAAGAAACATGGGAACAAATTGGACGAGACAAATGGTTTAGTCGTGATTTTCAGAACTTCATAAATACAGAAATAATTGGAGCAAAACTTCAAACTTAATTTAATCAGAAATAATTAACAGGTATCGCCTAAAATCAGCATCGTACGAGCCTAGTGCACCGATGGATCTTGTTACCAACGGCATCTTCATTACTGATCCGATTAAGTTTGCTCAACAGAAGAAAGAACTATTAAAGATAAATTCAGATATGGTGGTCACTACGACTACTGAAAATACCACTGACAGGGTCTTTTGAAATACGGTAAGATACTGGACTAAATTGCAATGATGGGGGAGAATTTTTAAGGTGATTCATAAAATTGTAACGCACATTAGAGCTAATCATATATGCGAAAAGGTGATAGGTATTAGTAATAGAATTGCCAAGCGATTATCAAAACGAAGTTACCTCTGTAATTTGTAGGAATATTAATCCTGGCTATGAAAGAGAGTATGACAATTGGCTAAAGCGCTTTATGGCACTTCAAAGAAAAGCTCCTGGCTACCTTGGTGTTACAATAATCATCCCTGGAAGTAGCAAATCATCTATGCGGTATATTATCCGCCGCTTTTCTGACAAGCCGTCGATGGAAACATGGGATAACTCAAAAGAAGCAGTAAAGCTATTAGAGGAGGTAAACAATTACTCTACACGCCATTACGAACATTCTACTGGTTTGGAAACATGGTTTACTCTACCAGGACTGAAAACTCTTAGTCAATCACCACCACCGAGATGGAAAATGACTATTGTTATTTTCTTTGCTGCGTTTGCTATTAGCTCTGCATCACGATATATTCTTAATCCTTTCATTGGACAGTGGCCAATATTTGGAAATGCCATAATTTTCAGCGCAATTTTAGTTATTTCCCTTACGTATTTTGCACTACCTGTTATCAATCGTTTGCTCCAACGTTGGTTATATCCAGGAACTCTGTAATAGCTGTGTGATGGACTTATTTTTTAGTTCTGATTAATTAAAGATCCAGTCTGTCTCATCCTCCGTATCTAGTAAAGGAACTTATCCATTTGATAGTAACCAATTCACTCAAATGGTGCAAGACTTGGACTTCAAGCTAGTCGCCAATTATTTGTAAATAAAAGTGTTATTATGCATTAGCGCTTGGAGAGAGGATCAACTCCCTCTAGTTCAGACATAGTGAAGCAATGGGTGGACATAAATTCTCTCCCACCTCCAATGCAATAATAATTAATCTTGAGAACAATTATTGAGTTGGTTTAGTCTAAACCTCGTAAGGAACATATCAAGTTCTATGAAATTTTAAATTGCAATTGAAAAAAGAAAATGTTACTTCATATAAAACATTAAATCCATATCATAGGACTTAAAATAAGAATTACGAAAGTTTACATTTTACCCAAATCGAGGGCAAAAAAATATTATAACGAGAATAATGGGACAACTAGAGGATTACAAGCTTGGCAGGTTTAAGATACCTCTATAAGGATTCTGCCATCTCTATCTTTTGCGAATAATCCTTGCAACGCTTCCTTAACATTGTCAAGGTTTAATTTTTTCCATACTTTAACTTTGAGTCCTTCAGTGGTGGCAATATCTATTAGTTTTCGTAATTCGTTTCTAGTGCCACCTGTGGATCCTATTAATTTGATTTGTTTCCTGTATAAGGACTGAACATTTAGTTTAACGTCTGCTCCAGTTAAGCCTCCAAATGATACCCATCTTCCATTAATACCAATAGATGCAAAGCTGCTATTCCAGGTACTGACACCTAAGGAATTCAATACAACATCAGCCATCTTTCCATGGGTAATTTCTTTTACGTTTTCTGCAATTTTATCATAGTCACCGATGACAAAATCTGCTCCAAAATCATTTTTTATGCTATTATCTCTAGAGACCGCAATAACCTTTGCTCCCATTTTCTTACCTAACTGTACAGCCATCATACCTGTATTTCCTGATGCTCCAAATATAAG
>JBKPGB010000153.1:0-1585 GCA_046729135.1 Thermoproteota archaeon
GGCGGAAGATGTCAATATTAACACTCTTGCTAGTAATACTGAAGGATATACAGGAGCCGACATAGCCGCCCTTGCATCGGCTGCAGTAATGCTTGCTCTTAGGGAACATATTGACAAATACAAAGACCCAAAAAAGGCAGACTTGGCAAAAGGTGAGCTAAGGATACACATGAAAAATTTTGAAGAAGCAATGAGGAAAATTCGTCCGTTGTCAAAACACGAAATTGAAACATATCGAGACATAGCCGAAAAGTTTGGCAAACCTGAAATGACAAGAGAAACGATTGACAGAGAAGCAGCGATAAAGTGAACAATAGAACTAATTCTTATACGAGTGTTTCTACATGTACTTCTAAGCCTTCACGCTATTATCTGTAATATGAAATCCAGTGAATTTTCTCTCTGTTTACCAAATAAAAATATTAATTTTGTCTAGATTTACTCGTGTCCTACTTTTAAAGACGATATTGTCTCCATCAGGATTCTAGCGGCATGGTTTGCAGTATTTTGATTTAGGTCGTAATCAGGTGACAATTCCACAATGTCCATTCCCACTATCTGTAGATTCTCAGTTATTTTTTTTATCATATATATTAAATCAAGAGGAAAAAGGCCTCCAGGGGCAGGTACTGACACGCCAGGAGCTACACCAGGGTCCACGCAATCCAAATCGATGGACAAATACACTTTACTTGATCCACATTTTGAAATGATTTTCTTGACTGTAGCATTTATTCCCAATTCAATGATGTCTATCGGGGTTATTATCTCCAATTTTTGCTTTGATGCATTTTCTAATTCTTCTGACTCTGCTGCCCTAGTTCCTATAAGAATACTTTTAGTAAAATTGATATAACCTGATGAATCTGTAATAACAGATCCATAATAGTTCCTTGTTGAAGAAACAAAATCAGGATGTGCGTCGAAGTAAAGAAGTGATATCTTGTCACCTTCAAACGCTTCGTGTATTGCCTGAAGAATAAGAGTTGTAATAGAATGATCTCCTCCAATAGTTATTGGTAATTTTTTTGCAGATACTATGTCAAAGACTAACCTGTATAGATCTTCTCTTGTAATATTACCAAAATCAAATATTTTCTTATTTTCAAGCGTACCTTTCATTGGACAAATTGGTATTATTTTTCCCTCTCTTTCAAAAAATTCAAAAGAATTTGATGCAACTCTTAAACTGTCAGGCCCTTTACTCGCTCCCTTTCTCTTGGCATGCGATCTTGATTCATCAGGCACACCTAAGACTACTACGTCTGCCTGGAAGATAGATTTAACGTTAGAATGTAATAATTTCACGTATAAAATTTAATAAAAGAGCAATTATAACGTTAGTCTACCTCTCTCCTCCTATGAATAGTAAAGTATACTGGTAACACGTAGCCGGGATCTGATATTTCTAAGACTGTATTTACTCTAATCCTTAGATCTGAAAATAAAAATAAAATAAAATAAAGAAGTTGGATTACTCTGTAAGAGTTGAAAATCCAACAGTTGAATTTGTAGAATTAGTAGAGGCTGATGCTGGCTTTGCTGTATTGGCCAACTGACCTCTAATTTCACCATTTTGATGCGC
>JBKPGB010000154.1:0-17837 GCA_046729135.1 Thermoproteota archaeon
TATTTCTGGTCCTCCAATGGAGTAAAAGTTGGCATTAGTTTCATTTGCCACGGCCTTGGCCAACAAAGTTTTACCCGTACCAGGTGGGCCGAACAACAAGACACCTCTAGGAGCCTCTATCCCGATTCTGTCAAATATTTCGGGATGTCTCATGGGTAGCTCTATAATCTCACGAACCTTTTGAATTTCATTTCTGAGTCCACCTATGTCTTCGTAATTGACCCTTGGAATTGACTTTGTTCCTGCTTTAGGTACTGAGCCTATAACAAAATCTGTATTGGATGTAATAATCGCGGGACCATTTGATGGGATAATTGTGGTAACAATGAATCCGATTTTATGTCCCATCATATTGATAGGTATAGTATCGCCTTTGGTAACTACATGACCTTCTAACACATCGGGCAAATATTCTTCCAGACCCACTACGTTAAGGTCCTCTGTTGGAGATAATACGACCTGTTCTACCTTTGCTGCATTTACTTTCCTAACTGATACATTGTCATCTATACCAATACCAAGATTATTACGTGTGTAGCCATCTATTCTGATCAACTTTCGACCAAAATCAGATCCTTGACCGGACCACAGTAGAACATGAGTCTTTCGCCTATTCCCAGCTATTTCCAGTACATCACCTGTACCTAGCTTCAGATCCTCCATTATCTTCGGATCGATAAGTGCAATCCCTCTGCCAACATATTTTGGATCTGATTCTGCCACTCTAAGTGATATCTTATCAGGTTTATCGTTACTATCCAAATTTTACCACCTCAAAAATAAAAAGTGGAGTATTGTTTTCGGGACTATTCTACCTTTATTTCCTTGGCTTTGGCCTTTGGTATTTTTTTCGAATTTATTTTTAATTCTAGTATTCCGTTGGTGTATGTTGCCTTTGCAGTATCAGCATCAAGTTCCTCGTCTACAGGTACCTCTGTATGATACCTTTTGTCGCCTTTCTCCGCGTGTATGGTTACTACTCCCTGAGATATCTCCAACTTAATATCTTGTTTGGTTATTCCTGGTAGCTCTGCGGTTATAGTGAATGAATTGTCCTTTTCGTCAAAAGATGTATCAACAAGTGGCTGGCGTACAGCACTTTGTTGCATTAATCCCCGAGATGCAGGTTTTGCATTTCCAAATTCTCTTATGCGAGGTCTTCCATCAGGTCCAACAGTTATCTGATACCCGTAGTAGTACGGAAATTTTTCAAATGTAGGATTGGGTTCTCTGATCGTCCGGAACAATCGATTCAGCATTTGCTCGGCGTCGGAAAATTCTCTATCTATTTCTTCAAAAATTTTGGTGCCATACTCCCATGGATTTCTCCACAATGACAAACTCACCTGACAATATGTAATAGGTATTACGATATTTATTTTTTTCGTTATGTCAGATGCTTTTATGACATTTTATTTTAATACTAAGTTCCATATCTAGTCATTTGGCTTAAGATAATCTGCTCATCATAACACTTCTTGCAAATCATCTTATTTGTCCATTTTTTCAAGGATCTTGTATTCTTTCCACAAATGTCGCAGTACATCCTACTTTTCGTTGTCGTAGCAATATATGGGTCACTTTGCTTAAATACACTTGTCTGATACTGTGGTGGCTATGGTGGCATAAAGTTTGAAAAAATGACTTTCCGGTAGATCTCATCTCACCTCTCTTATACACAAAGCAAAAGGAGTAAAAGGAGTAAAATAGACCGTGTTAACATTCCATAAGGTATTAAAATGATGTTGTTCGCTCCTTATTTAATGAAAAAAACAATCTATTTTGCAAGTGTGACCCTGGTGTTGGCATTTGCACTGATTTATGTGTCGGTGGCTAATGCTCAAAATGCCACGACTAATGCTTCAAACGCCATGGGAAATGCCAGTGCAAAGGCAAATCAAACTGCTGGAAATGCCAGTGCAAAGGCAAATCAAACTGCATCAGAACTAGGAAAGAATGCCAGTAAAGTAGGAGGACAAATTATGAATACGACTGAAGACGTAGGCAAGAAAATAGCTGGTGGTCTAGGCAGCTTACTTGGTAACGCCAGTGAAAAACTAAAGCAAGGCTCAAAGTAACTTTCGCCTTCCGAATTTTTTTCAAAAAACTGTCTACTTACATTTGCCGTATGCTTCCAAACCTTTAACTTTTTTATAACTTGTTGAATATTAACAGGACAGAACCAAAGTAGAGTTCTTTTTCATTCGTTGGGCCTGGTCACGTTCGCGGTTCCAATCTACCATGGCCCGCGCAAAAAAAGTTTAGCGTTTAAGTCTGACGTCCTGTGCGATGATTAGCCATTTTTCTGTTTATTCCATAATGCATTAAATCGGATTCGGGGCTTAGATTTATTCTAAACCGTGTTTTGATACTAAAACTAACAAAATATTCTTATATTATGGCACAGATAAAATAAAATCACAATATGTCATCGCAACGTAGAAGATATATTGCAATAATTGATGATGAGAACGACATAGTGGAACTTTTTTCAGAAGCATTAAAAGCAGCAGGATTTAGCGTAAGAGGTTTCGATGACCCAGTCACGGCACTTGAGCATCTGCACAAACATCATTCTGAATATCTACTGGTACTTACCGATATTCGTATGCCAGGTATGGATGGACTCCATTTAGCAAAATTAATTCACCAAATGGACAGTAAAGTTAGGTTCATATTTATGTCTGGTTTTGAAATTTCTGGCGATATTATAAAAGAAACTCAAATTGATGAATTTATGAAGAAGCCAATTCATATTGCGGAGTTAGTAAATCTGATAAGAAATAATTTAATAGAAGCGCATACTTCCTAACCACTGGTTATTACGAGTAGCTTTAATTAAATTCCCTTTGCAGCAACTTATTCCTGAGATAGGCATCTATATTCCTCAATACGTTTGGATTACCTTCTACATATTTTTCCATATCGGGATGGCTGTAGCTGACTTCGAGATAATTAATAGAGCTATCGGAAGAATTGTATTCAAATTCAATACATATGTTTCCATCTTTAGAATCCGCATATTTGAGGAATACTACCTCTGTTAAACAGATCCTGTCATCTGCATTATCTCCCTGCTTAGTATCGCCCACGAGCATCTCACCCTACCTCTCCAATGCCTCGGCCATTTGATTCAATGTCCAAGCGACGTCACTTTTCCTGACAAGATATCCATTTGAATTTAAAAAGTTCTTAACGCTCTCGAATTCCTGGCCATGCATTCTAGTCTATCTTTAACATTCTATTTATGACTTGGTGAGTAACTATTTTATAATTTGTTGTTAACAATATAATTTATTTGCTATCATCGCAAATATTTAGATATCAAATTTCTCGTACTCATCATCAGGTCGAAAATCAAAAACTAGTTTATTAAAGAAAAATTTACTCCTCTGTAATGTGAGACTAAATTTATTCAATATGTGTTCTTATAGTTGTAGACATCACAAAAAGTTATTAAATCTGTTAGGAAAAATCTATTTTGCTGAGATGGTAATTTCAGAAGGAAACTGTTAGCTATTGGTAGCTAAAAAGCGTCTTATCGGGATAGTGGACGATGAGTTGGATATAGTTCAGCTGCATCGGGATGCATTAATAGCTTCCGGGTTCTCAGTCTCCGCCTTTACAAATCCCTTAATCGCCTTTGCGATGAGTTGGATATAGTTCAGCTGTATCGGGATGCATTAATAGCTTCCGGGTTCTCAGTCTCCGCTTTTACAAATCCCTTAATCGCCTTTGAACATTTTAAGATTAATAAGAAGTCATATGTGCTTATAATTTCTGATTTGAGAATGCCGGGTTTGGATGGAATAGGACTGATAAAGAAAGTAAAAAACATGAATCCTGACATAAGAACGATACTAGTTACTGCTTTCGAAGTTGATGACAATATTTTTGAGCAGTATACAAGAGAAAACATCATAGATGGTTTTCTCCAGAAGCCCATAACTTTAAGAGATTTAGTTACTGAGGTCGAGAATCAGCTACGAATTCATCGATAACAAGAACAAAAGCAGAAAACCTAAGGTAATATGTTTGGTATGTTTGGCGTATAAAGTATGACACGAACAAGTCATGTAGCTCTTGTGTAACACTTCTTTAGCGATGACGTCTCTTTCATGAGGGTCTAAATTTCAAACACTTTATGTTTATGATAATCAAGGATTTTCTGCTTTTGTTGAGCAGTAAACATCAAATGAAAATCTAATTTGTGATACAAGCATAGTTGCCTCCAATTTTGGTTGGCATAACCATCATCTGACAAGCTTTCGTACCTTAAGAGATTATCGATACTCTTGGAGTGATTAAATAATGACATGTCTGCAATAACAACAAGATTCTTATCTTTATTGTAAGCCTGAATCTTATTTATGAATTCCTTGAGACCAAACGCAGCAGGTAGACCCATATATGGGTTATCTACTACCTTGGTAAAATCTAGCAGTGTGAGAGAATTACTTCGTTCAAACTTTCTTACATCTAATCCTTTTGTCCTCAATTCTTGTCTCACCTTATCTGTTGTATCATAATAGGGAAGAAATAAAATTGCAACATTGTTGTCCTCTTCGATCAAAAGGTATATGTATTCAGCATAAATTTTTCTTATTGTTTCAATATTAGGATATAAAATAAGGCAATGATAACCTAGAGGTAATTTTTGTAATCGAAGGATTAAATCATTGGAGATATCATCAAAGTCATAACGACCATTTGGATGTTCCATATAAAATGATTGCACCATATATCATATTAAAGTATGATAAGTTCTCGTTACCAAGTCGTCTAAATCTTCCAAATTGATGTATTGTAAAAACGATTGAAATTTAGTTTTAATTATAATATGCAAAAATTAAGAAAACTAAGGTTTTTAAATGTTTATGATATGGGTTGCTAGTATAAATTCGATGGATAATTGGAAATATTTTATGACATATTAGGTGGACGTAAGATATCAGACAGGTTATCTGTTCTCTGAAACAACTTCACGAGTTAATAGCATGAACAACTTATCTGCCACGTTTTCAGGACTTATTGGCTTGAGTGTAAATTCATCTGCGCCATAATCTAATATCTTAGTTTTGTCAGTCTCTTCATCTGCTATGACCAGTATTTTTGTGTCACCGTTACTTCTTTTCAGGTTAACAATTAACATCGCTCTTCCATCCAGTGCTATTTGTTGGCTTACTATTACAACATGTATCTTTCGGTTTCCCAATTCAGTAATTTTCGATAAGCATTCTTCGGCTGTAGACGCTTTATAGACCTCATAACATTTTAGCCATAATAAGCCTGCCAAATTTGAGATGGCATCGTTATCCTCTAGGACTATCATTACCCGAGGTTTGTCTATGGGCATTGTTTGTCTATAGACATATCAAGTAATAAATGTAATGTAAGTCAAAGGTTAACTGAACTAAATCTTTCCTAAACATTTATGAAAATTTCTTGCAAATCAAATTAGATAGAATTAGACCAAGTGATACATTCGTTGTTGCATTCCAAAATAGATATAATGGTAATGGTTGGTTAACGACTAGGTTCTGACATTAAATTTATCTTTTTTGTATTCGTATAAAGGGTATCAAGATGGCGAATTATGCGTGGCACGCTCATAGTTGTAAGACTATAGCTATCAGTCATATGGGAGTAACTAGAGTTACTATGCAAAGTTACGCTATGGGTTCATCACGTTTAATGTGGATTTTATTATGCACATTGCTTGCTGCCAAGGTTTATTTTTCTCTTCCATAGCCATGAATTCGACATATGCTCAAATTGAGGTTACTACTGATAAGAATATCTCGTCGCCAATATTTAATAGAACGGTAAGGGAAGATGCTGAGCCAAGACCTGATATATTGTATTCTGCGTTACATTCCGACACGATTGTGGGCGAAGTGCTTAACAACTTTACGTATCCTATTGAATTGGTCCACATAACCGCCAGTGTATATGACAAGGATGGTCTAATTGTAGCAACTGGAGAGTTTAACGCTAACGATTATCAGATAAAGCCAGGAAGCAGGTCTGGATTCCATGTATTCTTAGACGAAAAGCTACCAAGTAGTAGTAAATATACCTTACCTATCAGTTTTGAGAAATCTAAAGATGATAAGCCTGCGGCTCTGCTACTCAGTGTGGACACAAATTCTAAAGGTCCAGGGAGTGATAAAGTTCTAGGCGAAGTGATAAATCAAGGTCCAGATGATGCAAATTCGGTAAAGGTATCGGGTATATTTTATGACAAGGACCACAAAGTTGTAGACGTCGATTATACATATACAAAGCCGGATATAATCAGTCCTAATAAAAAAGCACCATTCGAATTGTCGTTCTACATAGATAATTCCAAGAAAATAAAGTCAGTAGCTATCAATGCTCAAAGTGACGAGAATGACAACCAAAATATAACAAAATCAGCTCCATGAACGTAAAAACAGTCACCTCAGTGCCGTTGATTCTGTCGTTTCTTAATCAAATTTATAGAACTGTTAAATTAATTTCTGATTTGAATTCCATTCATGATATTCTTATTATCTCTAGCGCACACCATAATTTGGGTCATGATGAAAATACGTGAAGTCTCTACACGAGTAACAAAAACCGCAATTTGGACATAATGATTTCGAACGTGTCGGATGAAATTGAGTATAGCAGTTAAAGCAAATCATTAAGATTTTAATATTATTTTGTTTAAACTCAGTAAGATTGATTTCATAATTTTTTGAATTCGTATGATTAAACTTCACTTTGTCATCGTTTACTAGCCGTCGGTTGTGGTAGGAAAATAAATTTTCTTCATATTCAAATGTAGCAAGATTTTTTCCGATTTTATTTTTCAGGAATGGTGAATCCGAATTCCGCTCCTATGCCATTTTCATTATTTTTGCCCCATATTTTTCCTCCATGTGCTTGAACAATCTCTTTTGAAATATACAGGCCAATTCCGGTTCCTCCTGTGTCGGATTTTGTGGCAAATTTATCAAATAATCTTGGCAGAATGTCTTTATGTATTCCTATACCATTATCAATTACCTTAAGTTCTATCTCTTTTTTGTCGTTTGATTTTGTAATACTAATAACGATTTGCCCTTTTTTAGTAAACTTGTTTGCGTTGGATAATAGATTTGAAAAGACCTGAGCAATTCTAGATTTGTCAGCATTGACAAATAAATCGTTTGCCTCTTTATCATAAATTACTTTAAACCTATTTCTATTTTTATCAGGGAATTTGAATGTAAGGTCACGTATGGCATTTTTTACTAAAAGTTTTACATCAATTCTTTCTTTAGAGAGTTCAAAAGTACCGCTTTCTATTCTAGCGATATCTAGGATATCTCCTGTTAGCCTTTCTAATCTCGCCGAATTATTTTTTACTCGTTCGAAGTAATAAGTACTATTTTCTGGAATTTTTTCCATCAATTCTAAAAACCCCATAATTGATTGTGTAGGAGTTCTCAACTCGTGTGCTGCTACATTTACAAATTCCTTTTGAAGTTTCTCATTCAGTTTCAAATTCTCATATGCCATTTCTAGTTCTTTATTTGCATTGTCCAGTCGTTTATTTGATTTCTCCAATTCTAGTGCTTCTGAGATAAGAGATTTATTAGCAAGTTCTAGTTCCTGCGTTCTCTTTTTAACTTCATTGTTCAATCTACCTCCCCACTGTGATAACATGAAAACTACATAACTAATGGCACCTGTGAATGGTACAAGAAGAACTATGTTCAAAAGAAATTCGTTCTGTAGCAAATTTTGAATTGGTGTTAGTATTTGAGAGAAAGGAGTAGGAATGTTAAGAAAGTACGTCGCATTGCCTTCCACGTAGATAGGACGAGCAGTCACTAGTGTTGGTCCATCACCCAAATCAAATTGCTCGGTATCTGCTTGCCCGGATAGAGCCTTCTTAAATAATTCATTGACCAGCGGTCTTTCTTCGTCTGAAATAATCATTTGATTCTCATGAGAAAACATGCTATGTCCCAGAATACTTTTAGATAAAGGATAGCCTGCTAGAAGGGTTGCATTTCTATCATAAAATACCAAACGTTGTTTAGAAGTATCTAATACATTACCATATCGCTCAACCAACTCTAAAGTGGGAACGCTAACTCCAACAAATCCCAAGTAAGTACCAGTGTCGGCGTTAAAAATAGGAACAGTGAATGCGACTCTCCATTTACCATCAGAATTATAGCCGGGAGAGAATTCTATTTTTTTTTCAACTAGTGATTTCTGGATAAATGCATTGAAAACTTTACCACTATTTGTAACATTAAACGGAGAAAGGACAATGTCTGTGGCATTGCCTTCAGCTTTATCCAGCAACCTAACTCTGTCGCCGGCCACATAAAATAAAAATAACTCATCAAAAGGTGCGGCATTTCTAATGTCTGAGAATACTCCCCTAATTTGGGCTTGAGTGGAGTAGCCTGAAGATGGGATAGTCAAAGCTGGACCCTGCGCTAATCCTTTTATTCTTTGTAAAGCGCCGTCTAAATCGGAACCTATATTTTGAGTAATGCTCTGAGACAACAACCCTTGAAGTGCCTTGTTATCTACCACAAGTCTACGGGATAAATTTCCTTCATGCAAGGACTGCAGGTAGATGAAGAGGCTGTATGTCACAATTACTGCAACTACAATGAAAATGAATGCATTTCTTCTTCGAAGTAGAATATCCAATTATACTTTAGAACCAATCATGGACTAAAAAGATTCACTTGACTTAAACTATTCATGGCAAAATATATTCTAGTTATTCAGATGATATCGTTTCAAATTCAAAGGGGAAGGATTTTCGGCATTTTGAATGTGGACCCGATATTTCCATATCAAGTTTTGAATAAAAATTGCAAGTTACAGTTTGTATGTTGTGAAAATCGAATAACGGGTTCAGACTGTGTGAAGCTCTTATTTTATTTATTGTGCTATCCTTAGTGAAGTATGAATAGAAAGAACGTAGTAGTTACTGGGTCAAGTAGGGGAATAGGACAGGCGGTCGCACTGGAATTTGCTAAGGCAGGATGTAACTTGGTAATAAATTCTAGAAATGCCGACGAGTTGTCAGCCAGCAAGGAAGAAATTTTGAAGGCTATTCGTGACAGTGCCGAGATTGTTACTTTTACCGGAGACATTAGTCAAGAGCATGTTTGCAAGGGATTGATGGATGTTGCTGAAAAAAAGCTAGGAGGGCTTGATGTTCTTGTAAACAATGCGGGGATAAATGGACCGGAAAAAAATATAGTTGATATTTCAAGCACAGAGTGGGATAAGGTTTTGGATATAAACCTAAAAGGCTCATTCTTTTGCAGTCGAGAAGCGATTAAAAAAATGTTATCTCAGATAATAAGGTCAGACACTCCTGATTATTCGATTATCAATATTTCATCTGTCCATCAAACTACTCCGATGCCATTAGCCGTACCGTATGCTGCCTCCAAGGGAGGAATGGAGATGTTAACTAAAACAATGGCCCTGGAGGTTGCAGATAAAGGGATTAGAATTAACGCTATTGCTCCAGGAGCTGTTGCAACTATGATGAATATTGACATTTTAGAAGATGAAAAGAAAAAGAAGGATGAAGAGAATAAAATACCTATGCACAGGATAGGGAATCCATCGGAAATCGCTAAAGTTGCTGTTTTTTTGGCGTCTACGGATGCTTCATACATTACTGGTGCAACTTTATATGTAGATGGCGGTTTAACACTAGTTTCTTAAAGGTTCTTTGAATAATAAATAAAATCGGAGCTTTCTGTTTATAGAGCGTTTATAGGAATATCTACACAGTCATTAATTTCTCATATTCTCTAAGAAGGTCCTTTGGACTATGCCGACAATTATCTTCTTTGACATGTCTATCCAACAAGTCTAATAGTTTGGCAACTTTATCAATATTTTTTTTGGTGTACATTATTGGGAGCTAAGCTAAGGACAATAAATTAGATAAAAGCTATATTCTGGCTGAAAGTTAACTCCAGCAAGTTGCTCCTTTTGGAATTGATTTCGTGCGTCATTAATTACAATCAAAGCCCATCAGTTTTTAATAGACTTCTATCACTTAGACTATATTTCCCTTCTAGTTCTGCTTAATATCTCGGATAGTTGTTTGTAGAGAGGGATTGACGGAATCAACAAAGCTAGCACAGGCACTAGAACTATAGTTAACAAGTAGGCTAAAAATTAGGCCGGGTCTTCATTAGCCTTGTCGTCATTGACTATCTGTGCTGGTTTCTCTATCGGGTTTTCATAAATATCTGTTTCTGGGTTATCTTTTGCTGCACTCAGCCTATTTTGATTCTTTTGCTTGTCTAATTCATTTTCCTTGTCTTGTTTACTCATTTATGTAAAAATGGGCAACAAAGCATAAGAAGCTATAAAAATTTTGCAGGCTGCTCAAAAAAACTTGGAATATAATATAGACATAATCACTACTTCAGGCTCCTATCTAATGTCGACTGCCTGGAGTTTGAAAGAACAAAATTGAGATCCTGTGGAATTTCACCACTGCTCACGAGTTATCAAATTTTACGAAAAAAAGATAACATGATACCAAGTTTCAACGAATAGGGTACCAGCTTGGATTATTTCGTGAAAGACCAGTGGTACGACTTTAAAACTGTACGGTGGAGTTTTGGTGTAGACTCACAACAATTTAATAAATTCATATAAAAGTCTGAATAATATTGCAGGTCTATAAAGAATTGTTGTTAATTCGATAGGTTATTCCCTGATTAACCGACTTTTTGGATTATCAGCATGACTTTTGACGTTTAGGCGGCTTCTGCCTAAAAACCGGCTTCTGTGAATAAAAGTATAAGATCTGCCTTGTTACTTATCATATATTATTCGCACATTTTTTCATGTATTTCAAAAAAGACTTCGTTAACCGATTCATTAGCTATTTCGAAGCCTACCGTACAATTCTACCAGTTTTACTTTTTCTTTGTAAGTTTACTGTATGTGTGCTCCTGATACCTTAATCGTACTTTGTATGTCTACGGATTCTTTGTCAACGTTGTAAGTCTACACCCGTCTTTATTTTGGTGTAATGCTACTACCTATTGGGAGCAAGTTTAACAAAGTCAGGAAAAACTATTAAAGCAATGCTGCCAATCAGCCTATAATGAAAAAAACAATCTATTTTGGAAGTGTAGCTCTGATGTTGGCATTTGCACTGATTTATGTCTCAGTGGCTAATGCTCAAAATGTGACGACTAACGCCTCAAACGCCATGGGAAATGCCAGCGCAAATGCAAGTCAGGCGGCAGGAAATGCCAGCGCAAATGCAAGTCAGGCGGCTGGAAATGCTACGAATAAGACTGGTGGTGGAATCCTGGAAGGACTTAAAAATATGTTTGAAGGGAATAAAAGTAAATAACTCATCTTTACAATTTTTTTAATATTCCGGGCCCGTAATTCGGCTAAGACGTGTGAGGATATGTTTATTTATTAATATAAGCAAACAAGCGCCTCGAATTTATCTCTAAATCGTAGCAAATCCATGAGATCGATTTTATTATTAAAAGAAAGTTTCTGTTTACCGTTGCCATACATTTTCCATAAACTTTAACTCTGCAGCATATAGGCGATCTCAGATTTCCTATTTGCCTTGTTGAGGACTAATTCTTATGCCTTTAAAAAATCAAAAATGCGTTTGCCCTAATTTCTAAACAGTGAGGAAAATGAAGTAGTAGGTTTATTAATTATATTTAGTGATGTTCGGATATTGTTTACAAATCGTATAAGGCTCCCACAGAAATCATTTGTTTTGACGTCTTTGTTTATAGTAGCAATATCAGGAATAATATTGTTTAGTGGAATCAGCATTAATTTGTATAACATCAATAATCAAGCACAAGCACAACAACAAGCAGAGCATACAAAGGCTAACAAATTATGGGAAACACCAAATGACTTGAAGAACCCAGAATCTGTAGCTTTTGCACCCAAGCAAAATGTCTTGTTTGTTTCTAATGTAAATGGAAAACCAACTCTAAAAGATCAGAATGGATTCATTTCCAAGGTTTCACCTTCTAATGGTAGCATAATTGAATTAAATTGGGTAACAGGACTAAATGCACCAAAGGGTATAGCTATTTCTAATAATAACAGTAGATTGTATGTTTCAGATCTCACAGATCTAGTCGAGATAGATATTGACAATGGAAAAATAATAAAACGGTTCAATGCACCCGGAAGTGCTTTTCTTAATGATGTTGTCTCAGATAATCAGGGAAATATTTACGTATCTGATACAATTACCAATACTATCTACAAGCTAGATGGTAATAATAATAACACGTCTTCATTACAAGCTTGGTTACAAAGTCCACAATTAAATGGTCCTAATGGTTTGCATGTTGATAATAGTAAAAATAAACTAATTGTTGCTTCTTTAGGAGATATGAGTAAACCCGGAGCTGGCATAGAAGTTGTTGATTTAAAAAATAAGACAATAAGCATGATAGGAAAGGAAGGAACGACCTCTCCCTTTGGCGGTCTTGATGGAATAGAATCTGATACTACGAATTCACATTACTATGTTACTGACAATCCTGCAGGAAAGCTATACATTGTTAACGCTGATGGAACAGGATATGGAACTTTGATAGATTTACACACACAAGGGACTGCCGACCTAGGATTTATACCACGCCAAAGCACAATTATAATACCTCTTATGCAGGACAACAAACTTGTAGCTTATAAGTTAGCAGAATAGAAGCCTATGGAGAGTTGCGAATAATTAATTTAATTCAATTCCTTACAGACGGGATAGTATCCTCCGCACTGAAACTCAAATAAGATAACGAACTTCATGATCTATAACACATTATTGGATACTTTGGATTTTGTGGAATTTGAAGTGTTAGTAATTGACTAAAAGAGTGCTAAATTTAGTAAAGTTCCCTTCATGGTTCATTGTGTCTAAATCTAAAATTGGAAACAGTAAGCGTTTCTTTTTCAACTTCATAATTATTGAGTCATCTATAAAATAACATCTTCCCACCGGTATACTAAAATTATTTTATATTAAGTATTTTTAAGATTGATTCCCATAGATCTTATAGAACATTTTATCATACTCATTTTTATCCAAGCAATAAACTGTTTATCAATACAGCAACTAGTGGCCAATAAGGTTGTTTCTTGTTCAGAGGGATGAACGTAATAACCGCTAGTTGCTTAAATTATTTTATACTTTGTTGCCCAGATCTAGTTAACTTACTCAAACTAGGCACTGGCGGGGACTTTCCCTTCATTCTCCCTCCAGTCGCCAGTAAATCATTTTATATTTTATTGCCAATAAATTAACGACGTAGACTTCAGACCATCATACGTTCGCTGGCGGGATTATTTTATCGCTACGGTTCTAATCCCGCTGGTGTACTTTGAGAGTTCGAAAATTAAAAAAACTTAACTAGTTTGGGTCGTATATTGACTTTTGGGGCGGTGTTTAGGATGATATGGGAGGCTTCTTCCAACGTCTACTAACAATAGAATGGTGAGTATCGTAGATGACGATATAGATATTGTCATGCTTTTTCGCGATGCTTTACAAGGTGCCCCAAGAATTACATTATTTACTTTTACGGATCCTATCGTGGCGTTGGAACACTTTCATATTAATGAACATGCATATGTAGCTGTAATAACTGACTTTAAAATGCCTGGCTTGAATGGCATGGAATTCTTGAAACAAATAAAGGATTTGAATCCGTTTGTGAGAACGATACTAATGACTGGATTTGAAATTGACGATAAGATGTTTCGAGATTATACCAAAAGGAAAATTATAAACGGTTTTCTTCAGAAGCCAATACGTTTACATGATCTTATTAAAGAAGTAGACACCCAGTTGCAATCATACGAGCAACAAAGAAAATATCCTTCCTAATGAATGGAATATAAAATATTTACGATTGTGACCTTGTTCTTCCAGTAAGTCATCATAATTTTCTGTTCAGAACGGCAAAACAATATACCTCAATTTGTTTTGCCATGATCTTCCACATTCACAAAAAAACTATGGTCACAATCCTCACATATTATATGGGCATTAGCGTATAAAGCATTTGGCACATCTGTTAAACTAATTCCGGTCTTGGGATCCTTTTTTGTTGCGTTGGAAGATCCACATTTTATACAGTAAAATTTTATTCTATTAAAATATTCTAACATTATCTTCAATTCCTTGTCCTGGCATTCCTTACAATAATGCGTTTCCCCTTCGTTTAACACTTTGGCTGTTATGTCAGTATATTTGCCACAAGCACTACACGTATCTTTTTCATATTTAATTACTAGAGCCCCTCTTTGAGTTTGAACTGTTCATTTTCCGGATTTGCCATTCCGCACGAAAGATCGTAACAGGCATTGGCTGTTCTGGCTAAGAGACCCTTTGTTGTATCAGAGTAATATTCTCCCGACTTTTCTATTATCGCATTGATATCAAAGTCAACGAATGCAAAACCAAGTTGATTCACACTGTAAAAGAGAACACTTGCTCTTTGAAGATCCTCTGGACGCACTTGATGTTTATCCTTAATGGCCGAAGATAACAATTTAGTTATTTTGTCAAATCCTTTTTCGGTCAATTTTCTTTGTTCCATTGCATTTCATTCTTGAAATTCCTTACATCATACCCATTTATATAAGATTTATCGTTTCTATACATTTATCACAATATCTTTCGATTAACGTTATTCCACCCATGTCATAACTTGATATCTTCGTTGGGGTTTCTCGACATATTGAACAGAGCCCACAAGTTATTTTTGTAATTAGTTGTCCTTCCTGATCCAGGCAATATCTTTGTATCCTGTAATTTTTTGTTTAAGTATTCCAATTTATCGTCTAAAATTTTAATTGGTATTATTTTCGGTTTTATTTTTGAGGTGTCTTACCTTTGATATTATTTTTTTTAATTACTGATTTTTCTTTAAAATCAATTTATAGGTTAAAAAATTATGAATTATTTCTACTAAATAAATAAAAAGGGAAGATTAAACGGGCTCGCCTGAACTACCTCGATTCTTATCTCTCTTGACCGCAGTTGGTTCGTGTTCTGCTATATCTTCTGGATTCATTGGCTCCTTTCCACCCTTTTCAATCTCTGTACGTTCCTTTTCATCGTCTGAACCAGTGTATGTATCAGGATCTACAACTTTTTCTGCAGAATCTTCGACTTTGCCTGCGACCTTTTTAACTCCCTCTTTTACTTTTTCGAATGTGTCTGTCATGATAAGTAATCTACAATAAATTATTTAACACTTCATGGTAAGTCGAAGCAAATTATGATCAATAAGAAATTCAACGAAAGTGCATAGATTAATTTGAGTACGTATCTTACCGCCATATGTTATCGCTTACCTATTGATTATGTTCAAAATAGTTCTTTATTCGTTGCTCGGTGAATTATTCACAGTATTTCAAAAAGCATTAGAGCAATTAGATTCACGTGGCCTCTTGAAGCCGGGACGCATGAAGAAACTGTGGAAAAAAGGGATTAATGTGTTATATAGTTTTATTACAATAACATATTATGAATAACGCAACCCCACTATCCAATACAATGTACGATATTTTAAAGGTCATGGGCAAAGATGCAGAATTTCTGTACGACACTATTGAAAGTTACATAAAGGATGCACAGAATAGCAATAAGCAGTACCTAGTTGATATATGGCAAAGGATAAAGGCTGATAGATTGAATCACGTAAATATGTTGAAGGATGCTTTAGAAAAGGAAATTCACGGTGGCTAAGCAGAAGCTACTAAAATTAAGACCAATTTATTTACAATGAATATTGATTTAAGATCAATGATGATAACAAAGAAAAGTCCATCGCTATCCCTACATTCGAAGACTAAAGCCGACAGCTATTGGGAAGTTCGTTCCTCCGGACAAATGGAATCACCATGGTTTGATAATTTGAGACATCCTTTAAGATTCAATAGCCTAGATCAAAATATTTCTGTGGATGTGGCAATAATAGGAGGAGGTATTGCAGGTATTACGACAGCCTACCTCTTGTCTCGATCTGGAAAAAGTGTTGCAATACTTGAAGATGGCTATATTGGGAGTGGCGAAACCGGCCGAACTACGGCACACATTACTCACGCTCTTGATGACAGGTACTATAATATAGAGAAAAAAAAAGGTCCGACAAATGCAAGATTAGCGGCGGAAAGTCATACGGCAGCAATCAATTTTATTGACGACGCCATAAGGGAAGAAGGAATTGATTGTGAATTTGAGAGATTAAATGGTTTCTTGTTTCTTGATAAGAGTGACAAGGAATCATCGTTAGAGAGAGAATTAAAGGCGCTCAGAAATGCTGGAATATCAAAGGCAACGATGATTAATGATTCGCCATTAGAGTCGGCAGACATCTCTCCTTGTATTTGTTTTCCCGATCAGGCCCAATTTCAACCAATGCGATATTTAACAGGAATTGCACATTCCATGAACACGGATAAAGGAGTACAAATTTTTACAGAAACTCATGCACAAGATATTAAAAAAGCAGAGACAGATAGTATCATTAAAACTGATAAGGGACACACTGTGACTGCACAGAGTATTGTTTTAGCAACTAATGCGCCGATTGTAGATAAGGTAAGCAAGATTTATGACAAGCAGCTTGCCTACAGAACATATGCGATTGCAGCCAGAATTCGAAAAAACTCAATCCCGTTGGCCCTTTACTGGGATACAGGGAATCAAAAGTTAAAGGATCATGTTAAAGCGTATCACTACGCCCGAATTCAGAAAACAGAAGATAAAAATTTTGATCTGTTGATTGTTGGTGGAGAAGATCATAAGACTGGAATTAGCATTAACAAGAATGATTTTGAGGCAAGGTTCAAAAGACTCGAATTATGGATGAGGAAAATCTTCTCTTTGAAAGGACCAGTAGTGTACGCGTGGTCAGGACAAGTCATGGAACCATTAGACAGTTTGGCTTTCATAGGTCCAAATCCTGGTAAAGATAAAAATATCTATATAGCTACAGGAGATTCTGGTAACGGAATGACACACGGAACAATTGCAGGTATTATATTGTGTGATTTGATCCAAGGTAAAGATAATCCCTGGGCAAATCTGTATCGTCCTGATAGAAAAATAAAGTGATGAGTATTGGCAACTAAAAAACATCGTTTAAAATCGAAACCGGAACGACCTTCAAAAGATAGCGGAATGGTTATAGAAAAGGAAAAGTTGGCTATCTACAAAGATAGTAAAGGAGAGGTGCATACGTTCTCAGCTGTATGTACTCATTTAGGTTGTATAGTAAGCTGGAATGAATTGGAGAAATCTTTTGATTGTCCATGTCATGGTTCGAGATTCTCTGGCCAGACTGGGAATGTTATCAATGGCCCCGCTAACAGTCCCCTTGAGAATAAGAACAACTTATGATTTAATTGATCTCGGTTCACCTGCGGTCTACTTTGGGATGACTTGGAGAGTGTATGAATTTGGGCCAGTCTACATGGACGGTAGGCGTGAGGTTTTTACATTCTGATGAATTGAGACTGCCTCTTGATACTGCGAATCCGCCCGTGTTTCCAGACCTATAATACCATTATTTGATTATCTTCTCCAAGAACGGAAGAAATTATATGTTGAACAAATGTGGGGATTTCAGATTTCAGATTTCAGATTTTAGTAAAAGACCCAAAACGTAATAAAGGATCAGTAAGTCTCCTGTATGGTAAGGGGCTTTTTTCGGCCAGTCCCGTATTTGGCCTTTCCCCTCTACCGCAATAGTGCTTCGGGGAACGGGACAGAAACCCGAGACACCATTTATACAGAAGTTAATTATCTA
>JBKPGB010000155.1:0-2883 GCA_046729135.1 Thermoproteota archaeon
CCCACAGACCTAGTGAGCCTATAACGGCACTCCCCAATATGCCTAGTATTAATCCAGCTATCCCCATTAATAGTCCTATACTTTGATAACTCTCCATTTATTTGGTCAACTCGTTGTTAAGTGAGTTACCGTAATCAGTAAGTGACTGCATTGACTTTGTTCCAAATAGGTCAGGGAGACTGTGAAACCCAACATACAAGATGCTATTTCTTCGGGAAATAGAAAAGTTTTTTGGCAGCAAATTAGAATTTCCTAAATTTATCAATTAACAATTATACTATAATCGTTATAACCTTTTTTGGCTAGTATTATTGTAGGTAGGTATACAAAAAACCTAAGATATTTATAATATTAAAGAAGAATAAGATAACAGAACATATAAAGCACAAGTTGCTCAAAAAAGGATTAACATTAGTAGATTAACATTAGTCGGAATGTCAGATAAAGAAACAATATTTAACAAGATAAAACATCAATCCTTTCTACAAGTAACAACTTCCATCAGATACCTGTAATTCTTAAATAGTTTTTTTAACTAGATATTGTGTTGGTGTTTAGGGCTTAGGTGGCTACCTTGAATAACTGCCAACCAATCTAAAATTAGCAATCAGTGGGGCGAATAGTCTGGCTGTACGATGAACAAGAAACAACCAATGACCACTGATTCTATGATAAACAGGTTCACCCTAAAATCCATTTATAGTTCAAAGAACGATTATTTGTATGAAGACACTATCTATTTGCAGAGAGAGGCTGGTTTCAACTGCGATTATATTGTAAAAGGGGAGACAGATGAAGAAATACTTATGAATAGTCAGCAGCATGCTATGAGTGCTCATGGAACGAAAGTGGAGACCTTTACCACACAATATAAGGACAAACTTAAAGGCTTAATCAAACATACTGACGTAAAACTTTAGGAGAGGGATGAAGAAAAACGTACATTAGAAACTCCTCTAATAGCAACATCTGATTTTGTCGAAGTGGATTATCTAATAGATAGAGTATATTCATCATAAATTTCCTTTGCATTATGACGACAATTTTCTTCCTTCAGATGTTTATCTAAAACGTCCAAAAGACGAGAAACTTTGTCAACTTTTTTTGAGTTAATCGTCAAGTATAGCTTAATGTCCAATAAAGTTCATAAAGCTTCAAGGATTCTAACAACTGCAAATCTTGGCAAATTAACATATTAAGTCAGCTATCAAAGGATGATGATATAATAAAAGGATTATTCCTAGCAGAATCGATTATAAATTTTTAATTATTGCCCTACTTGTGAAACGAAATATCCAAAACAAGTTTTGCTTTGTAAAGACTGCAAACAGAAAGTTATAACCACCGATCTAGACTGGTTGATATTAGGAGAATTTAGACCTCAAGACACACCTGAAGGATCCCTTTTATCAGGACGATGTTCGAGGATCTTGTGATAACCAAGCATATCGGGAGTCTCAAATATTTTTCCACATATCTCACATTTGTTTTCCTTTGTATTTGGAGTATAGACAGTTCCCATGTCGTGTACTGATAAGATTGACAACTTATCTGATTAAGCTTTCAATCAATTTTGCAAGCAATGAGCTAACTCTAAGGTTTGTCTCAAAGCCATGACTACAGAAATTCTGCTTACAAATTAGACGTCTATGTCGAAATCGAGGATTCGTCTACAGAATTGATTAAAGAATGGTCCGAAGATAAAGCTCGATTCAAAAACAACCAACTAACTCACAACTTTTTTATTGAACATTGAATACGAATCCTAAGGAATTGATGACAATTAATTTTTTTATCCTAATGTTTTTTATATTCACTGCATTTAACATTTCTTCCAACGTAACATTAGGACAGTCGGGCAAGCGTGATTCTTCTTATCCTGACGTTTGCATATCCCCACCTCCAGCAGACCTGAATTGCCCGGATATAGTGTACGAAGATTTTAAGTTTTTGCCACCAGACCCGCATGGATTTGAAAGGATGGAAATGGCATTGGTTGTGAATCACAATTACCACCTTGAGTAATAGGCAAAAGAATACTCACTTAATAAAGAAGAAACTAGTTATGATAATTTGTTAGATGCGTTATGACTTAGTTTTGAAGGCGTTTACTTGGAAGACCAGTTAGATGTTGGAAAAGACTCATTAAGATTATGTGGGATAACTTTGTCGCATTTGTATTTGGCTTCCGTCTCGTTATTACCAGTGACTTGCTTGATGTAGTTCACACAATCTGCTTCGCTTGCCCAGCCTTCGGAATGCCATGCATCCACTAACTGGGATTCTGTTACCGTCCATATTAACCCCATTGCTGTAACTATGCCAATCAAAGCAAATAATGCGGTCGAAAATTCCATTGTTCCTCATAATATGTCAACAAATTATAAATAATTTTAATTATGACCGGTGGGACTAGGAGGGAATGAGCTGAGAATCCCACCTCGGTACGGCACGATTTAACGTACTTCGAATCATGCTACTAAATATAAAGAATCTGCCTTAACTAAGTTAACTCTGAAAACACACAAAAATCCCGCAGGTATTAGAAATTTCTAACGATTGACCCAAAATAATGTGTTCTCTTAAATAAGCAAAGGATAGATTATGAATATCAAAGAAGATTTATATAGAAGAAAACTCTGTTAGGTGATGATGAATACACAAACACTAATTTTAGCAGCAGTCATTATTACAGCAACAGCAGCACCGGCACTCGCCCCATCCATTTTAACCGCATCGGCGTCCCAGCCAAGGGACTGTTTCCACAAAGGAACAGGAGACGAGATTGACTGTGGTGACACACACGGAAGCAACTCTATAAACTGTAATCGCGGCGGAAATCAGTGCCACGATTAGAGTGAAAGCCAGCCAGTAATTAGTCCG
>JBKPGB010000156.1:0-1888 GCA_046729135.1 Thermoproteota archaeon
ATATAACGGGTATTTAATTAAAAATTTAATGGTAATTAGCATAAAAATGCTATGTTTTTTCTTGATCGTAAGTATTATAACAATTGGTGTCGTAACAGGCACACAAATTGTATTCAATCCACAAATAATTTATGCCCAAAATAATATAGGAGAAATATCAAATAAGTCGTTAGAGCAAATCTGGGAAACTCCAAGTCAACTAAAGAATCCTGAATCCATATCTTTTGATTCTAACAAAAGCTTACTATATGTGTCCAATGTTAATGGGAATCCAGAAAAAATAGACCATAACGGGTTTATTTCAAAAGTATCATCAACAAACGGTACCATTATTGAATTAAACTGGGTTTCTAATTTGAATGCTCCAAAGGGTATTGATAAGGATAACAATACTGGGAAGATATATGTTTCTGACATTACTGAATTAATTGAAATAGATTCTTCAAGTGGTGAGATTACTAATCACTATCCGGCCTTAGCAAACTCTTCTTTAAACGATATTGTAATAGATAAAAAAGGCAATGTCTTTGTATCAGATCCATCAAATAATGCTATATTCACACTAGGTACCGAAAATGCAAATAGCAGCAAGTCATTACAGATATGGCTTAAATCAAATGAACTTAATGGTCCCAACGGAATATTATTTGATTATGGCAAGAATCATCTTGTTGTTGCATCTATGGGTAAAGACGCAGGCACTATCAAAGCTATTGATCTTAATAATAAGACAATAATCAACATTGGTGAAGAAAATAAAACAGTTCCAGTTGGAGTACTGGATGGATTACAAATGAGTAACGATGAAAAATTCTATTATGTTTCTGATTGGAAAACAGGGAACATATATATAGTAGACGTTTCTGGAAAAGGATATCACCCACTATTTAATTCACCAATACATGGAATGGCAGACTTTAAGTTCATAGGTTCGGAAGGAAAATTGATTATCCCTCTAATGCAAGATAATAAGATCATAACCTTTCGAATGAATGAAAATTAAGTTGTGGTCAGCTCTGTAAAATTAAGGAAAAAGCTATGTCCTTTTACATGAACTATACACAGGACATTTTGACGTCTGTCTTGTCGGTCGACAGATAGAGTTGTGGAAAGATGTCTAATGAAAAGGTAAAGTAAACCGATAATAAAACTGGAATTATTACTATCAGAATAATAATAGTAGTTATTTTCTTGTTCATATGAAAAGTTTGTTTGTTGGGGTATAACTCATAAGTGAATATAACTATCTAATTTAAAATCTATTCCTTCTCATCTTCCTCTATTTTTCATTCATAGAGAAGAAAGGGTTACTGCGTCTAGGTCACCACAACCGCGGTCATCTATAATTTATGATTGTGCAGCAATTATATTCTGATTAGGAGAACGGATAAACTAGTGTCATCTTCTACTCCCAGCGTTGACATCAATTCTATAATGAGGAAATCTCAAAATAGAGTCTGGAAAACTCTAGAAGGAGAACCAGAGTTTATTATTTCTGTTGCCGACACCCAAAACGTTTTAGATAAATTTGCTAAATCAAAAATGAATTTTGTTATTTTGAATGTCGATCTTGTGGCATCAACAAAGCTATCTATGACACTCCCTCTAAATAACCTCACAATGATGATTCAAGCCTTCAATCAGGAAATGTCACTCATAATTAAAGAATTTGGGGTTATTCTAAAATATGTAGGAGATGCGGTTCTTGCATTTTTCCTTGTCCCTAGACATCATTCTCAACCAAAGACAACATGTAATCATGCAATAAACTGTGCAAGATGTATGCTACAGATAGCCCATGAGGGGATAAATCCAATTCTGAATCGATATGACTGTCCTGTAATGAATGTAAGGATAGGAATAGACACTGGTGAGAATGCAATAATAC
>JBKPGB010000157.1:0-3936 GCA_046729135.1 Thermoproteota archaeon
CAATTCTACATCACCATCATACTTTGGCTTGATAGCAAGCTGTGCTGGAGTATAGATTAGATGCTCCTTTGTAAATGATGATAATTCGTAGTCATTTGTCATATACAGTGCATAAAAAGGACATGCATCAACGCACAGACCGCAAAACACACATTTTCCGTAATCAATTTGTGGCATAATGGCTTTCTTGTTATGTTTCCATTGTTCATCGACTTTTACCATCCCTATTGCTTCAGCAATTCCCTCACATGCAATTGCGCAAAGCTGACATCCAGTACATTTATCATGAAATAGAATATGCCGGCCTCTAGAACCTGCAATACCAACGCCTCTCTTTGGATCAAATTGATATCCATCACCAACAAACTTTAGTTTCTTTTCTGGATATCTCAAAGTAAATCTCTTGATAAGGAGATGCTTTGATCCTGATTCAATAGCTTTTATGAAACCACCTGCTGAGGTCATACCGACAGTAAACCTCCCGGACCAAGAATTCCACCATAAACAAGTGACAGTGCGACAAATATATTGATGAAGGCCAATACTATTAATTTGTACCAACCAGTATGCAGCAATATATCGATTCTAATTCTAGGATTGATACCTCGTGGTAAAAGGATCAACATTATCATTCCAAGGGTTTTGAGGGTAAACCAGAATATTGCATTTACGGTAATTGCGTTGTATATTTTTACCCCCGTATATCCTGGCATAATTTCCGCAGGAAAAATTTGAGGTCCCGCCCATCCGCCCAGAAATAGAATTACGAATAGGGCAGCCAGTGCGTACAATTTAACATAAGTTCCCAATTGAATTAATCCATATATCATACCCGAAGTCTCAGTTAACCACCCCGCAACTATCTCACTTTCTGCTTCAGGCAGATCGAATGGAATTCTTTCAAGTTCTGCAAGCGAGGAAATAAAGAATACAAATGCACTTATGGGTAAAAAGAATATAAACCAATAAGAATGCTGAGCAATTGCTATATCGGTAAGATTCAATGAACCTGCCAGAATTACAACTGAAAGGGCAGAAAGAATGAAAGGAATTTCAAAGGCAATCATCTGATGAAGAGCCCGTAATCCACCGATGAATGGGTATTTGCTGTTACTAGCCCATGAGAATAAAAGTGCAATAAGCGGGAAAAATCCCAAGAATGCAAATACAGCTATTATGCCAACATCGAGATCCGCAACTACCCATCCTGGAGCTACTGGAATTAACGCTATCACTGCGGCAGCTGTAACTACAAAGGCAACAGGAGCTGCCCAAAATATTAGCTTGTCAGCCCCAGACGGGACTATAATCTCTTTTGAAATTAATTTCAATCCATCAGCTATCAATTGCAAAATACCCTCAATCTTTCCTGCATAAAGTGGCCCGATCCTCAATTGCATTTTGGCAAGGAACTTGCGTTCAATAAAAATAGTTGCCGCGGCCAAGAGGGCAGCATAGGTAAATCCTGGGAAAACAGCTACTCTAAAGAAATCGGTATGTATTAAGAATTTTATTATTGGAATAGTTCTGGTAGGATCTACCATCATTGAAAAGAAGAGATATGGAGTCAGTACTTCTCCATTTACAGGTGGAAGCGGTACGTAAAATAAGATGATAAAGATTAACGGAAGCCCTACTAATGTAACGATGATAAGTATCCAAAAAATTAACTGGATTAAACTTCCTACAAAGTTTCCGAATCTAAAATCTCTTGGAGCGGTAGCCAATCTTATTATACACCTTTCCTACCGATCAATTCCTGATACTTATTACTTTTTTCCTTATCAGTTTTTTTACTAAATTGATGATTTGGTTCATGCTGCATATTTATCTGTCAGCCTCCACAGGCCAATAATTTAATGACCAATAAATTGACGGCATATCAGCCAATTTTGATCCTATTAAGAGGAATGGAAGTGCTAGCATGTTCCGAAATGAGCCTACTGATAACTTGACTCTATAAGGCTTTGGTGTTCCGTCACTTACTATATAATATCCTAAAGCTCCTCTTCCTGATTCTACTCTTTTATAAGATTCTCCGGCTGGCCCCTTCGGATTTGGTTGTAGCTTTGCTCTTACTTCACCTGATTTGGGCATCTTATCTAGTAACTCTCTAATAATGTGGCACGATTCTTTCATATCAAGAAACGGAACCATGGATCTTGCATAAGAATCACCTGTCTTCATATACTGTATCTTGAAATCTATTTCATTATAGACGTCATATGGTTCTGCCTTTCTAACATCAAAAGGAATTCCCGACGCTCTCAGAACAGAGCCTGTAACCCCTAACTTTATGGCATCTTCCTTTGTCAGAATTCCAACGCCCTCCGTTCTCTGTCTGAATAATGGATTATTGTAAAATATGTCCTCATATTCGGCAAGTCTTTTTTCAAAATATGCAACTTGTCTTAAGCATCTTTCTTCAAATCCTTCGGGAATATCATTGCGAACTCCTCCGGGGATGTTAAATGCATGGGTAACCCTCGCGCCAGTAAGTGCTTCCAAGAGGTCAATAAAGAGCTCTCTGTCACCAATTGGCCACATAAACATAGTAGAATGTCCAAGAAATATCCCGTATATTCCCAACCAGTAGAGGGTATATACCTGCCTATTAAGTTCCGATGCCAAAGCACGAATATACTGTCCCCTGAGGGGAACTTGGATATTGGCAAGTTCCTCAACTGCTAAACTATATGAATATGTAATGTTTGTAGAATCGTGAATAACTGGTCGCTCAAGGTGAGGAATATTTTGGATAAAGTTTCTGTATTCGCACATTTTTTCCTCACCCCTATGTACGTAGCCAGGATCAGGATCACAATATACGATGTAATCTCCATCTACCTTTATAGTAAATCTAAAGTGTCCTGAACCTGGATGTTGAGGCCCAACACTGAGTGTCATCAGTCTATCTTCTTCTGCCTCTTTTACAATTTCAAGCCCCCTGCTTATAGTTTCATCAATTTTCTGTTCATTTTCCATCTATTATCACCTATCTCCCTTTAATTCTAAACTCCTTTCTTAAGGGTGGAATATCTGCCCAGTCTTCTGGCAGCAAAAATCTCTCGTTTCGGGGATGTCCTTCAAAATAGACGCCAAGCATCTCAAAAGTTTCCCTTTCGTGATATTCCGCACTCTTAAAAATATTAATTAATGTTGGCATCCTTGACTCATTTCTGTCTACCCTTGTAGATAAAGCTAAAATCTGTGAGGAGAGTTTTTCATCTGAATACGAGCTCAAGTGATATATTACTTCAATCTGATTATCATTTGGATAGTCCGTTCCTGAAACTGATTCTGCGTGATCAAACCCTAGACTGTCTTTAATAAAGGAAGCCACTTGAACGATCTCATTTGGGGGAACAAGGATCTTTGTTCTCCCAGGACGTACATAGATTACCTGTACAAGTTTATCACCAAATCTTGTAACTAGTTGATTGATAAGACTGCCTTCGAATTCTGGAGTTATGCTCTCAGTTTTTTTTGATATTGAAGTCGGTGTTAAATCAGAACTAGACTTTTTTTGCTCAGAACCATTTTGGATTTTAGATTGATCCGAGCTCATTTTATCTAATCTTCGACCTTTTTATTTTTTCTTGCAGTAGCATACAGCCTTGAATTAGGGTTTCGGGTCTTGGTGGACAGCCAGGTACATATACGTCAACTGGGATAATACCATCAACACCGGGAAGTACATTATAAGAATCGATATACAGTCCTCCTGTAATTGCACAGGCACCCATCGCAATGACATATTTTGGATCTGGCATCTGATCATAAACCATCCTAAGCCTAGGAGCCATCTTTCTGGTTACGGTACCTTGAACAACAATCAAATCGCACTGCCTCAATGAACCAAAAGCCTCAATTATTCCAAATCTTTCAACATCATATCTGGGACCAGATGCTGCCCCAAACTCCACACTACAACAT
>JBKPGB010000158.1:0-11366 GCA_046729135.1 Thermoproteota archaeon
GTTATCAGTTACACCAAATATGCAGTAGGCGGAGAATCCAAAGAAGTTCCCGCATCAGCAGGATTAGATGAAAACGATAATTATATTGCTAGAAGAGAACAGTATCAGCCAAAACAAAAGAAGAGTAGAACGAAGACATAAAAAAATTAGGTAGACGGCCATTTTGCTTTAGTTTTATGATTAGCCGTTGTCTCTATCTCTTCAATTCTTATCCTAATTCTTTTTCCAATCCATTTACTAGATAATCGTACGTGTCCAAAATTACCACATTTTTGAACTGTAAATTCAAATTCTTCTCCTAACATCTTTTTACTCATAAACTTCAGTTGTGTATATACATTATATACACATTGTTATATTGTCAGTACATTGTATATACTAAGAATATGTCAGATAAACCTTATGAAAAAGAATGTGTGTATTGCAAAAACAAGATCATGATGTCAAAGGTCTGGAAAGTGGCTTCCATACAATCTGAATAATGGACCACATGATTGTAGGAAGAAGGAAACAAAACAAGAATTCACTCTAGATTCGGTTAGGACGAGGCTGGAATCTATAGGTATCAGCTTGGACCTGGAGAAACTGATGAATCAGAAATGATCGCATCAGCAGCAATGCCAGATCAACCTTCACATTCTATTAAATTGAAGATACCGCAAAAGGGATTCGTCTAAGTGTACATGTCTATGCCAATACTACTGGAGAAGCCATAGAACAAGCTTTTAACACATATCTAAAAGCCAAGATGACGGCCATTGACAACAAAATACAATTAGCACCTGTGGAGGCGAAATGAGAAGGCATAATCATACGGAAGGTACCTATTTTCTAACTTATGTTGTGACCTTGCCTAAATCTTGAATTTTTACAGCAAATTTATTGCGGCAATCCGGACAAATAAAAAATGCTATTGCATATGTTCCGCTGGCTTGATACTCAAAATCAATAACTGAGGCAGTCATAGGGTCTTGATTATTGCAATAAATGCATAGGAAAACCATCGATCTAATGCGTTCAATAATTTCTTGCTTTAGCCTGGAATGGTCATTACTCATTTCCAAACGCCAATTTATATAACTGTAGAACTTTATAAATTTTTTCTTGCAGCGGATTAACTAATTTATTAGGTTTTATTTGTTCACTAGGTTTAATATTGAATGCTCAATTTCCATTAGTCTTGCTGGTTTCACTAATACGTCGATTTTCTTGTTACGAAATTTAGGATTCTTTTGTATTTTGTCGGGTTGAGTATAATCAGCAGTAATGAATAGTATCGGAGCCGACGGGTATACATCCAAGATTTCGGTCGCTACCTCCATTCCACTTTTATTACCTGGTAACTTCGAGTTTATTAGATATACATCTGGCAAATGTTTTTCAAGATCCGTCTCAATGTTATTTCCTCTCGTATAGCGCGCAATAACGTGATATCCTCGATTTGACAGGTAATCGCTATAAAGAGTCAGAATGTCCTCATCGTCTTCAACTATCATGATCTTAAGGCTTTTTTTTGAATTCTTTTCCATTGAATCTCACTCACCAGTTGACCTATGTAGTATATTACATTCAATAAATTATATATATGGATTCAATTGTCAGAATTTGCCATTGGGTTCCAGTGGTTTTATTCATATGTTGTAAATAATTAATTTGGATCTGAAATCAAGTCTACTGGTGTGAACGTTCATTAAAAGAGTTTACTGGTCCCACCGGTTCCTACTAAAACTATTTTATATTTTGTTGGCTAACAATAAATCAACCGTAACATAGTGGTGTTACGTTGCCCGGTGGGATTATTTTCGTCCGTTATCGCTTACGGCTCTAATCCCATTGGTCTTTTAATTATTTATAATTTGTTGTCCATAAAAATAGTGAAGTATACATCACACGCGGCGGGGGATCTCTCTTACTCGGATCCAATATTACTCACCCCACGCGTGTTTAAATTATTTTATATTTTGTTGATCAAGATATATTACTACGATTCAGTTCAGTCGAGAAAACAGTCTCACAACTGGCGGGGACGTCTTTACAAGTCAAGTCGTCCTCACCAGTTTGCAAAAAAGATTTTATATCAGATTATAGAATTGTGAGTCGGAACTACTCACACTGGTGGGGTGACTAAATTAATCAAGCATTTATTGGTTCATCTCACCAGTTTTAAATTATTTTATAGTTTGTTGTCTAATTCAAATTAACCGCTTCATTTACTGATGGGACTGGTTGGTTTGACAGAATTTGACATATGTCCCACCAGTAAATTATTTTATATTTTATTGTTCAATAAATCAACGACGTAGAACCAAGCAGCCTGCGTTCTCTGGCGGGATAAATTTTGTCCGTTATCGCGTACGGTTCCAATCCCGCCGGTCGGTTAACTTATTCTTAAACTTTGTTGACAATATCCTTAGTGACTAACTAAGTGGTAATTTTATCTAATTGATTTTCAAGACAGGCATCAGGATTTTACCCACAGCAATTTTGATTTTTTCTATTTATTCGATTAGTCATTTACAATTAGGCAATGCGCAGATTGAAAATTGGAAAAGATATAACGACCCGGGCCAAAAATTTACTTTCTTATATCCTCCTAATTGGGTCGTTAATAATACACGGCATAACGATCTCAATGGTTTTACGGAAGTCATTCTTATGAATCCAAATTCGACCAGAATGAAAGTTTCTGTAATTTACGATCCAAATGATTCATTACTGTATTCTGACACGGGTAAGCCAGTGGTCCCGTCAAGGGCATTAGCAAACCTCGAGGATCAAATTAGTGTGGACTACTTCTACTTCAACAACACCGGTAAATTCCCTCACAAATATTCCATTCAAAATCACCCATCTGCAAGTGATATGATAGACTTTGAAAAGATTGAAGGAAAACCAGGCAAGATGTTAATTGTCCTTGCAAAACTAACTGACAAAGATTCTTTGGTGTTTTCCTACTCAGAAAGCAAGAGGACATTTTACAAAGCCCTTTCGAATGCATCACAGATTATTAAGTCTATTTCTATTTTGAACCATTAATAGCGGTAAGTAGGATTTGAAATTTAATGACAATGTAGGTATTTGTGATTTATGTTTTTCACATCAGTATTCAACTAAAGTAACACCAATGCATTTTATAAAGAACTTTGTACAAAGGTCAACCTTGACATTGTAGGATAGCATTGTTCTGATAATAATGTTTATTGCTTACCTGGTTTCTAGGCATCTTGAATTATTGTGAGTGAGGTGATTAAGTAAAATATTAGGAAAACTAATTCTTTGGATTATATTCTCCTTATGCTATTGGAGACATTGAAGAAGATACGAAGGTAATTAATAAAGAACTCGAAAAGGCAAAGCAAGAAGAACAACCTAAACAACAAAAAGAGATAATCGATACAAAGTTGGTAATAACAATGGTAATAATATCGATAGTAAAGATTGCTGTTTTAATTTTGTGGATCCAATTTCGTAACTACACACTTGTGACAAAATTTAATAACATTAAAAAACTAGACTGGTGGGGTGCAGCCAATTAGAGTGGATTAGTTTTAAATTCACACCAGTCCCCTAAAAACCTCCGGGGGCGTAGTTATTTCATGCACAACAAAATATAAAAATAATTTAAACAACTAGCGGTTCCAATATTGGTTACAGACCACAATATTCAGATATCAATCATTAAATCCGATAAAGCACCAATTATCATTAATGGATGAGATAAAAGACTGGCAGGGGTTGGTTAACAAGCCCGTTCTTAGCAGCGACGAAAGTGAAATTGGAATCGTCACCGAAATTCAGCCCATTCACATTATCATCAGCTCGGGACCTGTCACTCCCAATAAATATAATATACCTAAAAAATTAGTGAACAAATTCGAAAACGGTACAGTATCGCTGAATGTAGACAAGAAATATGTGGAAGAAAATTGTGAATTTGAGTGACAAACCAACTTGCAAATCATTAAATGAAATATTTTCCAGATAATTATTAATGACTAAGAAAGAAGTGACCCCAAGTCAAACTTCTGAAGGCAGTAGCGCAAATAAGCTTAAAATGACATATAAGCAACTTTTAGATGAATCAGCAGCGTTATATCCGAAGGTTGACCAGAAATTGTTGATTGACATTCTGAAATTCGAGAGCACGTATAAGGACTGGGAGGGAAGCGTTATGCTTAAAATTGTATATCCGGCTGACCGTGTGGACATGAAAGGAAAGAAAGAATGGATTTACTCCCGTTACCAGCGTGTTCCCAGCGAAGAGAAAGATAGGACTCTTCGGGTCAAATTGATTAGGATGTATCTTAAGGAGCTGGAAAGCTTGTTAGCCGAAGACTCGGATATAGAATACATTACTGGTTCGGCAACTCTCACCCCTACTGACGCTTATGCTACGTAGGGTACTGTTCACTACCGAACCCGATTTATGAATTGAAAATTTGATCGAACGATTCGAACTAAAAATTGTGTCTAACTTTATTCACATGTTAGTATCAAGTAAAATTCTGATTTAGAATTTATAGTTAAGTTCGACTGCATATCCATTTTGAACTTTATAGCGCTAATAAGATCTCTCGCTCCGTATTGGTTGTTAAAATAGCCTCTGACGAAAGTCATCTCCTAAAGAAACAAAAATGACATTATTTTAGAATAGGATCATGATTGCATCAAGTTCTATCAGGCGGGCCTGTCCAAGATGATATTTTTTAGAGCCGGTGGGACTTGGGCAAAAGATTCCTCCTCGAGCAAAAATATTTAACAAATGCTGCATAGTATATCAGTTGGTGCCCGATTCGGATAAATGTATCAATTATTGCCATATTAGAAGTTCTCATCCCCATTACAGTAACAATAGCTATTGTCTAGAGTGTAACTGTAGGCACTTTCGAGAACTGTTCATGTGATGTCGATTTCAATCAAGGACTAATTTGTAGCACTTAGCATCCTCGCTGTCTTTATTCGAAGCGTTGAATATTTTTTAATACACCATTGCATCCCCTTCGATTACAGAATCCTAAAACTTTATTTAAGTCAAAATTTAGGAAACCTACGAAGCCAGACTAGTCTGCATGAAGTATGGAATAAGGAAATCATGATCTAATGTTACTGGCGAAATCAAGAAAGCGCTGAAAAGGAACTTTAACAGGAGCACTATGATGATGATCACAATAATGACTATTGCAACATAGACTAGTGTGTTTAAGACCATATGATACCAAATGTGCATAATAGTATAAATAAGTGAAACATGAATATCCATGAAAGCAATAATGTACATTCTAGTGATGATATGGCTGATACAGAAATGATTCAAGAAAAAATTGGCCTAGCAATGGCTTGGAAAGGGCAGCCCAAAAGGCGGTCGAAACACTTGACTCGCGTGGACTGTTGAAACCAGAGCAGACAAGGAGACTGTCCAAGATGAAAGAAGAAGCAGGTCAACTGGAGCAAGAGATGGAAGAAATTGTTCAAGATTTAACAGACACTGATGGATTTGATTCCTCTTTAATTGAAGACAAGGCAACAGAAACAGCAGATAAGGCCTCGCAAATAATGGATACATATCTAGGAGGAAATCCTGATACACAGGAAGCTTTAGAGTTTCTATGCTTGGCAGAGGGAGGCGAAGTGACGCATTACGAAGTTCTAAGTTCGATTGCAAACGATGTTAAAAACAAAAAACTAGGTACCAGAGTTCGGTCAATTCTAAAGGATGAAAAGAGGCATTTAGATTTGTGGACAAAATTGGCTAAGAGTAACGCTTCTTCTGAATAAATTCTCCTTTTTTTGTCGCTACTATGCTAAACGCCTTATTATTTTTAGTAACAAAGAAATCCGATATAAAACCAAGATGGGTGCGATTAAGTTCTTAATCCAGCCCGAAAGGACAAGTAGTTTGTCAGCGTAATCTAGAAGTTAATATTATTGATCGCGTCGGAGTTGTTTCGAGCCGTTACTCTCAGTGTGATCCGAGATTTCCTTATCGACTTTTTTGACGGCCTCTTCTACCATTTTTTCGGGAATCTCGGGCTCAGGGCCTGATTCAACTTGAATCTCCTTTTCGGCAATTTGTCTGGTGGGTACTACTACGGTTATCCCTTTATCATCTTCGAGAATAATATGGAACGCTCCGGCTTGTTTAATCGTCCCAACCCGACCATCAAACTTTACTTTCTGCCCGGGTTTTAGTATCGATCGGACATTTGTCATCCCATATATTAATGAGGGCAATAAATCCTTAAGTGCGTAAGCAAGGCCTACTCCTAATCCTATCGCTATAGCTCCAGCAATACCCCACACCAGTGCTGCAATTACCATGTTTAAGATCCCAGCTCCTATTTGCAACTGGGTTATTGCTGTTACAAAAACTATGGCATACAAAATTCCCTTCGCACCAAGGCCTATGATCTTTCCTCCTGGAACACCTCTTGCGGGAAGTTCCCTTTGGGCCCAGTTTCCAACAAAGTCTGCTATTATAGATCCTATAATAATTATAATTATGAATGCTATCAAATTCGGAATCCAAAGCCAAATACTCTGTAGGGCTTCTGACAATTGGGTAAACTGAAGAGCATTAACTGCAGCTGTGATAAAGAAAATATAGATAAACCATCTGGCTGCTGTTGAAATTATTCGGCTCATACTCCAACCTGATCTTGATACCGCCTCACCTATGCCGGTCTTGCTGATTGTGTTTTCAAAATTCATTTTGTCTAATATTTTTGATATGGCCCAACCGACTCCCCTTCCTATAATATATCCGATAAGAAGTATTATGCCAGCGGCGATTATTCGCGGTATGGCTTCGACTACCTGTGCGAAAAACTGATTTAATGAATTTAATGCTGGCGCTATAACTTGAGAGCTATCTGTCTGCAATGTGGTAAGAACGATCTGAAAAGCAGCAACATCAAATAATTCCATTATTAACCATATGGTCAATAAAGTTTTTATAACTTACAAAAGTGGATCGCGTCTTGTCGTTCTCTATTCGCTTATAGTTGCGTACAAGTTTAGAGACGTGCCTGTAAGTTGATACCTTTGTTAGTCATGTTCAGTATTTGTGCTCATGCGGCATGAATCTCTTTTTCTAACGCCTCTTTCAACTCGTTTAGGTGATTTAGTCTATCAGCCTTTATTTTATTCCATTTATCAACCAATTCTTGGTTATTTGCTTTTTGGGCATCGTCAGTGTATTTGTCGATTGTATCATAAAGAAATTCTGCATCTTGTCCCATGGCTTGCAGTATATTGTACATGTTATTCGAGAGTCCTGTGCTATTAGCCATTATCGGTTATTGTCCAACAAAGTTTTTTAATAGCTTACTCTATGACAAAGAACACGCCAAGGGTTACTAAAAGAAGTTATTAAAAACCTTGTTTCTGCTTTTGCATAGGCAGACCCGATGATCTTAATTATTATTTTTCCCTAAGATGTCCTGCAACGACTTTTTTGCTCAATCTTGTGCAGGTTGCTCTTTGTACCGCTGTATGTTCTCTAGCAACAAATTTGAAAAGGCTTAACTTGCACTTCTAGTGAATAACCTTTCTGCTTCATTTAGCGGTACCAAAATAATCTATAAGTCCTCGCTGTTCAGACTTGTGGTAGCTGAGAACTCGGACACTGGACTGAGGAGTGAAATTATAAATCCTGAAGAGTGTCGCAAATTATCTTTGCTATTATCCAATTTCGAAACCATTTCTTATTTGAAGGAATTACGTACCACGGCAGATTATTTATGCCACAATAAGTAATTACATCTGTATAGGCTTTCAAGTATTCTTGCCATTTCTTTCGTCTCTTATAGTCTCGCGTATCCTCTTTCCAGCGTTTTTCGGGGTCCGAAGCTCTTTCATCAAGTCGCTTCTTTTGTTCTTTCTTACTAATATGCAAGAAAAACTTGATTATTTTCACTCTGTTTTCTGTAAGGATTTTTTCAAAACAATTTATGTGATTATATCTTTTGTCCAGTTCCGATTTAGATACTAGCTTTTGGTTACGTGCTTCTACTATATCTTCATAATGAGATCGATTAAACACGCCCACGAAACCTATCGGCGGTACTGCTTTATGGATTCTCCACAGAAAATCGTGTGATAATTCTTCGGACGTAGGCTGTTTGAATGCGGTTACATTGCACCACGCTGGATTGAAGGCGCTTATCACATGCTCTATTGTCGCGTCCTTTCCGGATGTGTCCATACCTTAAAGCACAACCAAGAGTGAGTTTTTATGTTCAACGAAGAGGTTGTTTTGTAAATCTGATAGTAGGCCTCTTAGTTTTGTCAGGTCGAGTTCAAGATCACTACGGTTTTTACCAAATGTATAATCTGGATCTATATCTGACAGGTTAAAGGCAGGACTCTTAATCAGCAGTTCGCGAATTTCTTCCAATAGTTATATTTGTACTGAAATTGTAATAAGCAATGTAAACATGGATAGCTTACTAAGGAGTTTGTAATGTAACTTTTTTTCAAACTGCTCAAAAGTTTTACATCAAGTATCTTTGATTAAATCTCTAAGTTTATCCTTGAATTGTGTCGTAAAGGTTTCCAGTTTCATTCCATGATCACTCATAGCATGTTGCTGACTATTCATAAGTATTTCTTCATCTGTCTCCCCTTTAACAACATGATCGCAGTCGAAACCAGCCTCTCTGCAAAAAGATAGTGTCTTCATACAAATAACCCTTGTTTCAACTATAAATGGATTTCAGGGTGAACCGGTATCATGTTTATGCCAATTTCTGAAAAATGTAATAAGAAAGTTGCGAGTTGCGAATTAGATGATTGTTTTGAATCGAGCTTTATCTTCAGACCACTCTTTTATCAATTCTGTACAACAGTCCTCCATTTCTATAAACACATCTAATATTTTACGTGCTGAAACAGTACTATTATCTTTGAATATTACCTGACCTGTGTCTTCCTGAGCTTTAGCTATTAATCTAGCTCAATCTCCTGTAATAGACGCTATTTTAATTCGCATTTTGTTCCTCTATGTACGTTTCAGCAACATGTTTTAAACCTGCTCTAGTGTAAATTAAGAAGATAAAAGGGTCAAAAAATGAATTGTAAAAATTGGTGATAAACTATATTTGGGTTATGAAAATCTGTGATGGTGAACTAGTAGCTGTGGTTAAAAAGAAGTGAAACTTTATACAATTCTGTATCTCATAGGTTTAGTTGCATTAATGACAGCTGCTATAATTGCATGGAGTTTTATATTTGATGAGGATGGTACTAAAGATGATATCATAATAGAGAATGTGCTAATACTTTCACAACTTTAAAATACTAATCATATAATCAACAATCTATTGTCTCCTATTCCTCAAAAGCTTATTCATGTATGTGTTGAATGTGGGTGTATCTTTAGTATTAAAGCTAATGTTCAGAATAGTCAGTGTCCTGTCTGCAATAGTGAATCATTCGAGAAGATAGAGGGATTTAAGTATTGATTACTAAGTTTTAGGATTAGTATTATGCCTTCTCCAACATTTTACACAAATGCCACAATTAAGTTGGTTCATTTACCTCTTTAAAATAGACATGACACAACTTCGTATTGAATCAAACCCTATTCCAAGAAATCGAAGAATCTAAAAGATGGCTCAATCTAGTAAAAGACGAAAGTACATACAAAATCCTCTCACGAAAAGGATCGAGCTAATAAATTGGGTTCTAGAAAATATGAAAAATCCTGATATTCAAATTTGTATGTAGTCTTATTGAAGCCAAAATGAATGAAATTATAGTTAGGGTAAACAAAATGGATACTGCGATAAAAAGCCATCCATTGCATAGAGATCTAAGGATTGTAGACTGGATTTTCTATCAAATTTGTAAAAATGAAATAAAATAAATTTATGGACTAATCTTGCTTGTAAGCTTTAGCCTCATCTTTAGTAACTTCAAACCAGACTTTATCTCCGTCGAACCTTAAGACTTTGCTCTTAGGCAAGAAAAACTTGTCCTTATCAACGGTGCCTTTTTTTGTTACTACCGTTTTATCCCTTACTTCTTGAACCTCGCCCAAATCGTAGTCCTCCAGTCCTCTTGCTTCCTTTTTTATTATCTTATCCCAATCTTCAATTTCATCCATGTGCTTGTACAACTCGGCCTGATCTTTAGTAATATCAAACCACAGTTTATCTCCGTCGAATCTTACCGCTTTATCCCTTGGTAAGTAAAACTTATCTTTATCAACAACTCCTTTTTTTGTTACTACACGCCATTCTTTTACCTCCTGAATCTCGCCAAAATCATAGTCCTCCAGTCCTCTTGCTTCCTTTTTTGTGACCCTATCCCAGTCTATTTTTTCGTCCATATACAATGTTCGTATAGCAACATTTCATATAAAGATTGAAAGACCGCAACTTGTGGAAAAATGGCAGAATGGGAATAATAAAACCAAATGTGTTTAAGTGTGAAAGATGCGGTCATGAATGCATATCGTACAAGTTTACTCCTCAGAATCCACCGATAGCATGTGCTAAGTGTAAAAGTCCTTACTGGAACATCCCGAAAAGTAAAAGATAATTATTTACGTGTGGAATGTTAGTAACTTGAAAATTGAAAAATATAAAGATTGTAAATCTGGGAAAAACAGAAACAAACCAAAATAAGTGATAAGTGACAATTATAGATATACAACATGACTCATCTTAGGACAGACCTGCCATTAATAACAGATCAAGAGATGGAGGGATGGCTCGAAGATATTTTGGAGAACACACATTATCGTGACATCAAGGCACTGCGTCACAAACTAGATGAGGCAATTCAATCTTACGAAACCGGCATGACACACGCAACTATAACAAAAAAGTGTGACAAATGCGACAAAACATATGCCGATTATGTAGACAAATGTCAGTGCGGTAACACAAATCTGGGTATGTTCGAAGTTCATTACAGTACAAACTAACTCAAGAATTTAGATTCCTGTTCTGATTTATACTTATTTAAAATTTGTCGAACATAATAGTACGCGGTATCTCTGATGGAGGGACGGCCTTTGTTTCCATAATCTTTTGCTACTATACCTATCGTAGGTACTCATATATAATACGATATTGTTTCCTCAAGCTTATGAAGTTTAAAACCACTATACATGAGTTGTAGATAAACTTTGTAATGCATTTAATATCATGTTTATATCTGTAAACAAACTCGCTAACGAGTTACCAAAGGACAAGCCCGACAACCTAGCAGCAAATGCCCTCCAAGAAGGCCTAGGCGGTCAATTCGGAGAAATGCGCACTATGATGCAATATTTATTTCAAAATTTTAACTTTAGAGGAAAGGCAAAGCCATATCAAGATCTTATAAAGAGTGTTGCTTCAGAAGAGATTGGTCACGTA